>JAODBB010000204.1 GCA_025463745.1 Subtercola sp. | reverse complement strand
CGATACAGCGCCCGTGCGAAATCTTCTTCAGCATAGTGTTCGCATCGTGAAATGTCTTGTAAGGCAGACCTTACTAAAGTCGGGCCCGATGCTGCCTTCTCGCCTCCAGTGTAGGCACCTTGAGTACGGACTCGTAGTGCTTCACCAATTCGCCGCAGACGCTCTGCCAGGTGCGTCCGAGTACCTGGCGACGGCCCGCCTCGCCCATCCGCTGGCGCAGCGTGGGGCTGGCGACGAGGTCTGACACGAGGTCACGCATTTCGTCGGGATCGGCCGGGTCGAACAGGTACCCCGTCTCACCGTCGGCGACCAGGTCGATAGGGCCGCCCGCCCGCGGCGCGATCACCGGCAGTCCGCTGGCGTGCGCCTCTTGCAGGGTCTGCCCGAACGTCTCTTCGGTGCCGGTGTGCAGAAAGAGGTCGAAGCTGGCGTAGGCGGCTGAGAGATCGTCGCCGCTGAGCCGCCCGAGAAAGGTCACCGGCATTCCTTTAGTGATGGCCGTGACCTGCGCCAGGGCCGGCCCGTCGCCGACGAGGGCGATGCGGATGCCCGGCAGCCCCCGAAGGCCGGCGATCCGTTCGAGCTGCTTCTCCGGCGCGATGCGCCCCACATAGCCGATGACCACCTCTCCGTTCGGGCTCAACCGCGCGCGGAGCGCGCGCGCTGCGGGCAGGGTTCGGTTATTGGGGTGGAAGGCGGCGAGATCGACGCCTCGGGCCCAGTGCCGGAGGTGTTTGACGCCGAGCTTCTGCAGATCATCCATCGACGCCGTCGACGGAACGAGGGTGAGCGTGGCGCCGTCATGAATCCACTTCATGAAACGCCAGGCGATCTTGGTGGCGGGGCCGAGGTGGTTGCGCCCGGCGTACCCGGCCAGATCGGTCTGGAAGATGGCTACCGAGGGGATGCCGAGACGGTTGGCCGAAGCGATGGCCTGCGCGCCGAGGAGAAAAGGAGAGGCCGCGTGCAGCACGTCGGGCGCGAAATCGGCGATCAGGCGCAAGACCTGCAGATTGGGCAGGCCGACAGGAAACTCGCGGTAGGCGATGGCGGCGACCTGATGCACAGGGAAGCCGCGATAGTGCGTCGGGGCGTGAGCCGAGGGGCAGATCACGATGGCATCGTGCCCGTTCTCGCGCAGGTGGTCGAGCACCTTGCAGACGCTGTTGGTTACTCCATTGACGGTAGGCAGAAAGCTTTCGGTGACAATCGCAACCCTCATGGTGAAAGGCTAGAAACCGCCTGTGAACGCACGGTGACGTGCCACCATCGAGGGGCGTAACAGCGCGCGCATATAAGGTAGGTCGCATGTTCCTCGACAACGATCTGCTCGACCGTTATTACAGTGTGATTCCCGCGGGCGGAATCGGGTCACGACTGTGGCCGCTGTCGCGGGCGGATGCCCCCAAGTTCTTGCACGACTTGAGCGGTTCGGGGCAGAGCCTGCTGCGCGACACCTGGGATCGCCTCGCTCCGCTCGCCGGCGAACAGCGCATCATGGTGGTCACGGGCCGCGCTCACCGGGCGGCGGTGGAGCGGCAACTGCCCGCCCTCGCCGACGCCAACGTTGTGCTCGAGAGCGAACCGAGGGAGTCGACGGCGGCCATCGGATTGGCCGCGGCCATTCTCGAACGGCGCCAGCCCGGCGTCATCATCGGCTCGTTCGCGGCCGACCATGTGATCGGCCAGCCCGAGCGATTTCGTGAGACCGTGCGCCAGGCGATGATCACGGCCGACGCCGGTTACATCACGACGATCGGCATCATGCCGACCGAGCCGTCGATCGGCTTCGGTTACATTCACGCCGTCAAGCCGCTCGGCGTCGAAGGCGCCCCCGACGCGTGCTTCGTCGACAGCTTCGTAGAGAAGCCCGACCTGCCAACGGCCGAGAAGTACCTCGCCACGGGCAAATACATGTGGAACGCCGGCATGTTCATCTCGCGCGCCGACGTGCTGCTCGAACAGATCGGCCGTTCGCGGCCCGAACTGCTCGCGGGGTTGCTCGAACTTGCCGAGGCGTGGGACACCCCGCGCCGCGGCGCCGTGGTCGACCAGGTCTGGCCCGACCTCGAGAAGATCGCCATCGACTACACCGTGGCAGAGCCGAGTGCGCTCGAGGGCAAGCTCGCCGTGGTTCCCGGCACGTTCAGCTGGGACGACGTGGGCGACTTCGCGTCGATCGCCAAGCTGCACTCCGGCGGCCGCAAGTCGGAGCTGGCCATTCTCGGCAAGAACGCGCGCATCCTCTCTGATTCGTCGAGCGGGGTCGTGGTGTCGCACAGCAACCGGGTGATCAGCCTCATCGGCGTCGAAGACATCGTGGTGGTCGATACCCCGGATGCGCTTCTGGTAACCACGAGCGCGCATGCGCAACGCGTGAAGGCGGTCGTGGATGCCCTGCGGCTCTCTGGCTCGGGCGACGTACTATAGCGGCTCTTCTGCGACGAATTCTCGTGTTCTGCCACGACGGTCTCTGCCGTGGACATTTCGGTGAGATTTCGGTGCAGTCCCGTCTTTGTAACGCTTGGGGTGCAAAATGAAAATGGTGCACAAGAGAGTTCGTCATATTCGGTAACGTGTACTTCCACAGCACCTGACCCCTCTGGGCAGGGCAGCACTTTGGAGGACATCTTGAGTATCACCAAACGTCGCGTCGCTTTCGGTGGCCTGGCAACGGTCGCCAGCCTGGCGCTTCTCGCAGGCTGCGCATCAGCCCCCGCCGCATCGACGGCAACCGCCACGGCCACGGCCGTCGCCGGGTTCAAGCCGTGCATGGTTTCAGACCTCGGTGGTTTCGACGACAAGTCGTTCAACCAGCTGGGCTACGAAGGCCTGCAGGAGTCGGCAGCCGCGCTCGGTGTCAAGCCGATCACGGTTCAGTCGAACGCAGAGACCGACTACGCACCGAACATCGACAGCCTCGTCTCACAGAACTGCTCGCTGATCATCACGGTCGGTTTCGCGCTTTCTGCTGCGACCGTCACTGCGGCGCTCGCCAACCCGAAGGTCGACTTCGCGATCATCGACGACGCGGCAGACAACGACTTCAACGGCAAGACCGACGCGCCGAACATCAAGCCGATTCTGTTCAACACGGCTCAGGCCGCGTTCCTCGCGGGCTACGCTTCGGCCAGCTATTCGAAGGCCGGCAAGGTCGCGACCTACGGCGGCATGAACTTCCCGACCGTCACCATCTTCATGGATGGATTCGCCCAGGGCGTCGACTACTACAACAAGCAGAAGTCGAAGTCGGTTCAGGTTCTCGGCTACGACGAGAAGAACCCTGACGCGGCGACCTTCACCGGTGGCTTCGAGGCCAACGATACCGCCAAGACCACGGCGCAGAACTTCATCGATCAGGGCGCAGACGTTCTGCTGCCCGTCGGTGGCCCGATCTTCCAGAGCGCCGGTGCCGCAATTACCGACTCCGGCAAGTCGGTTGCTCTGCTCGGTGCCGACGCTGACGTGTTCGACACCTTCCCGACCTACGACAGCCTCTACTTCACCTCGGTGGAGAAGGGCATCAAGCAGGCCACGGCAGCAGTCGTCGCCGACGCGGCGACCGCCACGACGTTCGACACCAAGACGTACGTCGGCGACCTGTCGAACGACGGCGTAGGTATTGCTCCGTTCCACGACTTCGCCAGCAAGGTCGACCCCGGGCTGCAGGCTGAGCTCGACACGATCAAGACGGGCATCGTCTCGGGTACCATTCCCGTGAAGTCGTACCTCACTCCGTAACTCGCATCAGCACGAGTCAGGGGGGCCAGTCGAACTGGCTCCCCTGACTCGTTAATCAACCATTCCCTGAGTAGATTGACTCTATGAAGCTCGAATTGCGCGGCATCACCAAGCGTTTCGGGTCGCTCGTCGCGAACGACCACATTGACCTCGTTGTGAAGCCGGGTGAGATCCATGCCCTTCTCGGTGAGAACGGCGCGGGCAAATCCACCCTGATGAATGTTCTGTACGGTCTGTACCAAGCCGATGAAGGCGAAATCCTCCTCGACGACGAGGTGCAGCATTTCGCCGGCCCCGGCGACGCCATGAATTCGGGCATCGGCATGGTGCATCAGCACTTCATGCTGATTCCGGTTTTCACTGTCGCCGAGAATGTCATGCTCGGGCACGAGCAGACCAAGGGTCTCGGCCGCCTCGACCTCACGGCGGCTCGCGCGAAGGTGCGCGAAATCGGCGCGCGGTTCGGGTTCGACGTCGACCCGGATGCGCTGGTCGAAGACCTGCCCGTGGGTGTTCAGCAGCGGGTCGAGATCATCAAGGCGCTCTCGCGCAACGCGAAGGTACTCGTGTTCGACGAGCCCACCGCGGTGCTCACGCCGCAAGAGACCGACGAACTTATGACGATCATGGGGCAGCTTCGCGACGCGGGAACCTCGATCGTGTTCATCACCCACAAGTTGCGCGAAGTGCGTGTCATCGCCGACCGCATCACCATCATCCGGCTCGGCAAAGTCGTGGGCGAGGCGGCTCCCACCGCCACGAACGCCGAGCTCGCCTCGCTCATGGTCGGCCGCGCCGTCGAGCTGACCGTGCACAAAGAGCACGCCAACCCGGGTGAAGCCGCACTGGTTGTGAAAGATCTCTCGGTGGTCGACGCGGTTGGCCAGCTCGTCGTCAACTCCGTCAGCTTCGAGGTGCACCGCGGCGAGATTCTCGCCATCGCGGGCGTGCAGGGCAACGGTCAGACCGAGCTCTCCGAGGCGATCATCGGCCTGCAAGAACGAGTGCTCGGCTCGATCATTCTCGATGGCCAGTCACTCGTGGGCCTCAGCGTTTCGAAGGTGCTCGACGCCGGTGTGGGTTTCGTTCCCGAAGACCGCAACGAAGACGGGCTGGTGGGCGAGTTCACCATCGCCGAGAACCTGATGCTCGACCGTTCGAGCAACCCGCCGTTCGCCAAGGGCGGCTCACTGCAGCTGAAGTACCTCAACACGTTCGCCGAAGAGAAGGCGAAAGAGTTCGATGTGCGCTCGCAGGGCATCCAGACGCCCGTCGGCCGCCTCTCGGGAGGCAACCAGCAGAAGGTGGTGCTGGCGCGCGAACTCAGCCGCGACCTGCGATTATTCGTGGCGGCCCAGCCGACCCGCGGAATCGACGTCGGGTCGATCGAATTCGTGCACAAACGTATTGTCGAGACGCGGGATGCCGGTGTTCCGGTGATCGTGGTCTCGACCGAGCTCGACGAAGTCGTCGCGCTCGCTGACCGCATCGCGGTGATGTACCGCGGCAGCATCGTCGGCATCGTGCCGGGTAATACCTCGCGGGATGTGCTCGGGCTCATGATGACCGGTGAGGTTCCTGCCGAGATCACCACCACAGACAAGATCGAAGGAGCCCTGCTGTGAGCGACACTGCAGTAGCCTCGCCCGCCGCATCCGGTGCATCCGGTTCGGGCAATTCCGATTCTGGTTCGGCAGGATCGCAGGCGGTGCCGCTCGCGCCGAAATCGAACCAGGTGCTGCGCGACATCATGGGTGGCAGCGTCGTCATCTCGATTCTCGCGGTGGTGCTCGCTCTGGTCGTGGGCGGTGTCTTGATCGCCCTGACCGACGAGAACGTTCAGGCGGCGTCGGGGTATTTCTTCTCTCGGCCGGGTGACACGCTCACGGCCATCTGGACGGCCGTTTCGGGTGCATACGGCGCACTCTTCCAGGGCGCGATCTACAACTTCGGCGGAAACACGTTCGTGCGGCAGATCAAGCCGATCACCGACACGCTGAACTTCGCGACGCCGCTGATCGTCGCCGGCCTCGGTGTGGGGCTGGCGTTCCGCGCCGGTATGTTCAACATCGGCGGCCAGGGCCAGATGCTCATCGCGGCTGCCTGCTCGGGATGGGTCGCGTACTCGTTTCCGCTGCCGTACGGCATCCACCTGATCGCCGCCGTACTGGCCGGCATCGTCGGCGGCGCGGTCTGGGGCGGCATCGTCGGGGTCTTGAAGGCTCGAACGGGCGCCCACGAGGTCATCGTGACCATCATGCTGAACTACATAGCGTTCTACCTGATCTCGTATCTTCTGCGCACGCCGGGCGCGCTGCAAGCTCCCGGGTCGTCGAACCCGAAATCGCCGGGTGATCTGCCGTCGGCCATCTACCCCGATCTGCTCGGAAGCGATTTCAATCTGCACGCCGGTCTGCTGGTGTCGATCGCCGCGACGGTCTTCGTCTGGTGGCTGCTGACGCGCTCGAGCCTGGGCTTCAAATTCCGTGCCGTGGGTGTCAACCCGAACGCGGCGCGCGTCGCGGGTATCAATGTGAAGCGCACGTACATCTACGTGATGCTGTTGTCGGGTGGTCTGGTGGGGCTCGCGGGGGTGGCGCAGGTGCTGGGCACCGTGACATCCGGTTTCAGCTCCGGTATCGACGCCGGCATCGGCTTCGACGCCATCACGGTGGCGCTGCTCGGGCGGTCGAGGCCCTGGGGCATCTTCGTGGCGGGCATCCTCTTCGGCGCATTCAAGGCCGGTGGGTTCGCCATGCAGGCGGGCCAGGGCATTCCAGTCGACATCGTGCTCGTCGTTCAGTCGCTGATCGTGCTCTTCATCGCAGCACCGCCGCTGGTGCGCGCGATCTTCCGGCTGCCGACGCCGGGGGTTGCGAAGAAACCGAAACAACCCGCACCGCCGAAAGCGCCGCGCCAGACACCCAGTGAGGCGGTGGCGGCGAAATGAGCGACGTGAACTCCTCGGGATTCGACACCGGCGTACCCAACGTCACCCAGACACTCGATTCGAGCGGGCCGCCCACGGCCACCCAGCACGAGCGACCCGACAAATCGAACGGCCTCGAGAAGACCGTCGTCAAGAGCTGGAAGGCTCCGATCGGCTATCTCGCATTCACCATCATCGCTCTGCTGCTGTTCGTGATTCTCGGGCGCGACGGCACCTCGACGTTCACGCTGTCGGCCGACAACGACCTGATCCAGCTGCCCGACATCACAATCGCTGCGCGGCTGACCGGCGTGATAGTGACGGTGCTGATGGCGCTGATCACGGTGTACGCCTTCCTGCGGGTTCGGGCCGATCGGCACGTTCCGCTCTGGCTGTCGGCGTTGCTCGGCGTGCTATTCCTCGTGGCGTTTCTCACCTGGGTGGATGCCGGCGCCTCGCTTCCGGTGCAGGTGCCCGGTCTTCTCGTGGGAACCGTGTCGCTCTCGGTACCGCTGATCTTCGGCGCGCTCGGTGGAGTGATCTCCGAACGGGTCGGCGTGGTCAACGTGGCGATCGAAGGGCAGCTGCTCGGCGGCGCTTTCGTCGCCGCCGTCGTGGCGTCGATCACGGGGCAGCCGCTGATCGGCCTCGCTGCTGCTGCCATCGCCGGAGCCGCGGTGTCGTTCGTGTTGGCGGCGTTCTCCATCAAGTACCTCGTCGACCAGGTGATCGTGGGCGTCGTGCTCAACGTGCTGGTGATCGGTCTCACGAACTTCTTGTACTCGCAGGTGCTGTCGAAGAACGCCGAGCTGCTGAATTCACCGCCGCGATTCGACCGCATCAACATTCCGATCCTCTCAGAGATACCCATCATCGGGCCGACATTGTTCCGGCAGACGATCATCGTGTACCTGATGTACATCGCCGTCGCCGCGGTGTACTTCGCGTTGTTCCACACGAAGTGGGGGCTGCGTGTGCGGGCAGTGGGCGAGCATCCGCAAGCCGCCGACACCGTGGGCATCAACGTCAACGGCACGAGATTCTGGAACGTGCTGCTCGCCGGAGCGATCACCGGGTTCGGCGGCGCATACTTCACGCTCGGCTCGGTGGGCGCGTTCAACCGGGAGATGACGGCGGGCCTTGGCTATATCGCCCTGGCGGCGGTGATCTTCGGGCAGTGGGATCCGATCAGAGCGACGCTTGCCGCATTGCTTTTCGGGTTCGCATCGAACCTGCAGAATGCGCTCGGCATCATCGGTTCGCCCGTGCCGAGCGAGTTCATGCTCATGTTGCCGTACGTGCTGACGATCTTCGCCGTGGCCGGCCTGGTAGGCCGTTCCAGGGGCCCGGCGGCCTCGGGCAGGCCATACATCAAGTCGTGACCAGAGATCACGAAAATCGCCCTGAACCCGATGGGGAAGGGCGATTTTCGTGATCCATGTGGAGTATGAATACCGAATGGAGTTGTCATGACGTCGAACGATGTCGATTGGGACGACCTGCGCGCCGTGGCGCTGCAGGCTATGACGCACGCGTACGTGCCGTATTCGAACTTTCCGGTGGGCGTCGCGGCCATTGTGGATGATGGCCGGGTGATCTCGGGGTGCAACGTCGAGAACGCCTCGTACGGTCTGTCTCTGTGCGCCGAGTGCGCCCTCGTGTCGGCCCTGCACATGACCGGTGGCGGCAAGCTCGTCGCGTTCACGTGTGTCGACGGCCAGGGCGGCGCGCTGATGCCCTGCGGCCGCTGCCGCCAGCTGCTCTACGAACACTCGGCCGAGGGGATGCTGCTCGAGACCGTCTCCGGCATCCGCACCATCGACGAGGTGCTGCCCGACGCCTTCGGCCCGCGCACCCTCGTCGCTTACGCGGAGGCGACAGGCGCGTGAGCACCGAAGCGCACGACATCATCGACCTCATCCGCACGAAGCGCGACAAGGGGGTGCTCACGACGTCGCAGATCGACTGGATGATCGACGCGTACACTCGCGGGTACGTCGAAGACTCTCAGATGGCGGCCATGGCCATGGCCATTCTGCTGAACGGCATGGGCAGGCGCGAGATTCGAGATCTCACCCTCGCAATGATCGCGAGTGGCGAGACGATGAGCTTCGAGGGTCTCGGCAAGACCACCGTCGACAAGCATTCCACGGGCGGCGTCGGCGACAAGATCACGCTGCCGCTGATGCCCCTGGTGGCATCGTTCGGGGTCGCCGTTCCGCAGTTGTCGGGGCGGGGGCTGGGGCACACCGGAGGCACGCTCGACAAGCTAGAGAGCATCCCGGGCTGGCGGGCGGAGCTCTCGAATGAGGAGATGTTCGCTCAGCTGCGCGACGTGGGTGGAGTGATCTGCGCGGCCGGCAGCGGGCTCGCCCCGGCCGACAAGAAGCTGTACGCACTGCGCGACATCACGGGAACGGTCGAGGCGATTCCGCTGATCGCGTCGTCGATCATGAGCAAGAAGATCGCCGAGGGCACCGCCGCCCTCGTGCTCGACGTGAAGTTCGGCTCGGGCGCGTTCATGCAAGACATCGCCAAGTCTCGTGAGCTCGCCCAGACCATGGTCGATCTCGGCAACGATGCCGGGGTGCGCACCTCGGCGCTGCTGACCGATATGCACCGGCCGCTCGGTCTGGCCATCGGCAACGCGAACGAGGTGCGCGAGTCGGTGGAGGTGCTGGCCGGCGGCGGCCCCGCCGATATCGTCGAGCTGACCCTCGCCCTGGCCCGCGAGATGCTGGCCGCCGCCGGCCAGCCCGATGCCGACGTCGAAGGTGCGCTGGCGTCTGGCCGTGCCATGGACACCTGGCGTGCTGTGATTCGCGCCCAGGGCGGCGATCCGGATGCCGCGTTACCTGTCGCACGCGAAACCCACACGGTCTACGCGTCGGAGTCGGGTGTGCTGCTCGAGCAGCTCGCGTTGCCGTTCGGTATCGCGGCGTGGCGGCTCGGGGCTGGTCGGGCACGGGCATCCGACTCTGTGCAGCACGCGGCCGGAATCGACTTGCACGCCAAGGCCGGCGACCCGGTCACGGCCGGTCAGCCGCTCTTCACCCTCAGCGCCGACGAGCCGGCCCGCTTCGAGCGTGCGCTCGAGGCGCTCGACGGTGCCTACGCGATCGGCCCCGCCGCCGAGTACCGCCCGCGCGGCCCCCTGGTCGCCGAGCGTATCGCCTGACCCGCGGGGCATGGCACGCTAGCGCGCGGGCCGAGCGCATCGCGTAGCGGCGGAGGCCGGGAGGCCGTGTCGGTTGCGCAAAAGCACCTTGGCCCGGCGTTCTCGGTGCTTTTGCGCACCGACACGCCGTCGCGGACGCGTGGACGCGGGACGCGTGACGCGTGGGTGCGTGTCAGGGGGTCGGGGTGCCGATACGGGTGAGGGCGTCGACGATGAGGGCCCAGAAGCGCGGATGATCGAGGGCGGTGGCCACCTGGGTCGTGCAGTCAGGCGGGGCCGGTGCCCTGAAGTCGGCCACGGTCATCCCGAGCGTGAGCGTGCCGGTCAATTCCACGTCGAGCGGAGTCTTTCGTACCGTCATGACGCTCGGGTCGATGACGTAGGCCACTGCACAGGGGTCGTGTACCGGCGGATAGTCGAAGCCCTGGTGCTCGCGGTAGGTTTCGCCGAAGAATTCGAGGAGTTCGCCCACGAAACGGGCCGGCGGTGTGCCGACCGCTTCGATTGCCGCAGCGACGTCGGGCGTCGCGAGGGCCTGATGCGTCAGGTCGAGGCCCACCATGGTGAGCGGCCACTTCTCGTTGAACACGATGTGTGCGGCCTCGGGGTCGATGATGATGTTGAACTCGCTGGTGGCGCTCCAGTTTCCGCCCGCGTAGGCACCACCCATCAGCACGACCTCCCGCACGCGCTCCACGATGCGCGGCTCTTTTCGCACGGCCAGCGCGATGTTCGTGAGGCCGCCGGTGGGTACGAGAGTGATCTCGCCGGGCTCGTGTTGCATGATCGTGTCGATGATGAGGTCTGACGCGTGCCGCGGGTCGAGGGTGAGCGTCGGCTCGGGCAGCACGGGGCCGTCGAGGCCCGAGTCGCCGTGGATGTCTGGCGCCACCTCGATCTGGCGAACGAGAGGCCGCGAGCAGCCGGCGGCGAACGGCACTCCGGTGATTCCGGCCACCCTCGCTACAGAGAGCGCGTTGCGTGTCACTTTCTCGAGCGTCTGATTGCCCACCACTGTCGTGACAGCGACGAGCTCGATGTCGGGGTTGCCGTGGGCGAGCAGCAGCGCGATGGCATCGTCATGGCCGGGGTCGCAGTCGAGAATGATCTTTCTGGGCATCAGAGGCCTTTCGTTGTGCTCAGCGTATATGAAAATGACATTCATATATGAAAGGATGGGCGGCATGAGTACACAGACCACCGGTGACCCCGCTCTCGTCAAACGGGCTGAAAAACGACTCGAATGGATCCGCTCGCGCATGCCCCTGCTCGCCGCAGCTCGCGAGCACTTCGAAGACACCCAGCCGTTCGCCGGACACACCATCGGCATGTCGCTGCACCTGGAGCCGAAGACGGCTGTTCTCGTCGAGACCCTCGCGGCGGGCGGTGCGCAGATCGTGGGTACGGGCAACCACGGGTCGACCCAAGACGACATCGCCGCGTTCCTGAGCAACAAGGGCCTCACGATCTTCGGTCGCCGCGATGACACGCTCGAACAGCACCACGAGAACGTCGAGGCTGTGCTCGACGCCGGCCCGAGCATCCTGCTCGACAACGGCGCCGATCTCGCGGCCGGGATCGTGGCGCGCGCAACGGCGGCGACGATTCTCGGCGGCACAGAGGAAACCACCTCGGGCGCGAACCGGTTGCGAACCGAATTGGCCGGTCTGGTGCCGTTTCCGGTGATCGTTATCAACGACAGTCTGCTCAAGCAGATCGGCGAGAATCGGCACGCGGTGGGGCAGTCGGTGGTCGAGAGCTTCATGCGCATCACCAACCTGATGATCCCCGGCACCCGGTTCGTCGTGGTGGGCAACGGCTGGTGCGGGCGCGGTGTCGCGCAGTATCTGCGCTCGTTGGGCGGCAAGGTGGCGATCGCCGAGATAGACGAGTTGAAGGCGTTCGAGGCGGCGCTCGACGGGTACCGTGTCGATACAGCCGTGGGGCTGGCATCGTGGGCCGACGTGATCATCACCGCGACCGGGCAGCCCGGCGTGGTGGGGCCCGAGGTGTTCGCACAGCTGTCTGATGGCGTCATTCTCGCGAATTGCGGACATTTTCCGTGGGAGATCGATGTGCCGGCGCTGGCGGCGTCGGCGACCAGAACGGTAGCCGTCGACGAGGCGATCGACCGCCTCGAGCTGCCCGACGGGCGTTCGCTGGTGCTGATCGCACAGGGGCGGATGTTCAACCTCGCCGGCCGCGAACCGAAGGGCAATTCGATTCAGTCGATGGATCTCGGGTTCATGCTGCAGGCGTTATCGCTCGAGCGGGTCGCGCTCGGGGCCGGCGGCCTCGCGGCGGGGGCGCAGCCGGTGCCTGACGACATCGAGCGCACCATCGCCCGCCGGCTGCTCACGGCGATGTCGGCGTCGGCGTAGCAGAGGGGCGGGCGGTGATGGATGCTGCGACCCCCGAGACCACGAGCTCTGATGAACTGGCGCGCGCCGGTGTGCAGGCCACCGGCGTAGTGGGTAGCGCGCAGGCCGACGTGGTGCCGATTGCGGCCTCATCCTCGCCGCCGGAATACTCGGCGCCTGCCCTCGACAAGGCGCTCGACATTCTCGAAGTGCTCAGCTCGGCCGACGGGCCGCTCAGTCAGGCCGACCTCGCGGCGGCGGTCGGGCGGAGCGTGAGCCAGATCTTTCGCGTCGTGGCCACCCTCGAGCGCCGGGGGTACCTCTTTCGCGATGCGCAGACCGGGCTGTATCTGCTCTCGACGCGCCTCTTCGATCTCGCCCACCGCCAAGAGCCTCTTCGCTCGCTCGTCGCCGCCGCCCTTCCGGTCATGCGCCGGCTGGCCGACGAAACGCGTTCGTCGTGCAATCTCAGCGTGTACGACGCAGACCGGATGCGCGTGGTCTGCCAGGTGGTCAGCCCGAGCGACTTCGGGTTTCAGGTTCGGGTCGGGGCGCTCTTCCCCCTTCAGACGACAGCATCTGGGCTGGTTCAGCTGGCTTTCCCTACGGCTGTGATGCCGGGGGCCGGGCATTCGGCGTGGGGCGGTGACGACGCCGCGCAGCCCACGCCGGCGCGCGACGCCGCGCTCGCCGCGATCGTGTCGCAGGGCTACCTCGTGCGCCCCGACGCGCTGCAGCCGGGTATCACCGACATCGTGCATCCGGTGCTCGATACCGAGGGGCGCGCGGCCGTCGCCGTGCTCACGGTGCCGTACGTGGCGACGAGCTTCAGTGAGCGAACGGCCGAATTCGTGGGGGAGCGGGCATCCATCGCCGCCCGGAATATAGCTGACAGTCTGCTCGGTACTGCCCGCTCGGCGGCTCGCTGACCTGAGCGCGGACTTCGGGGTTCCGGTAGATTGTGTGAGGCACAGCACCTGCGCCGCGATGAGGCAGCTCGCCTCGCTTTTGGAGGAACCCGATGTCTGCCGCAGCCGAAGAATACTTCTTGGCCTCCACCGATATCAGCATCAGCGGCCTGCCGAAGATCTCGCTGCACGATCACCTCGACGGCGGACCGCGGCCCGAGACCATCATCGAGCTGGCCGACGCCATCGGCCTCGAGCTGCCGGCTTTGGACGAGAATGCACTGGCCGACTGGTTCGAGAACAGCGCAGATTCGGGATCGCTCGTGTCGTATCTGAAGACGTTCGACGTGACCACGGCGGTGATGCAGACCCGCGAGGGCCTGCGCCGGGTCGCCCGAGAATTCGTGCAAGACCTCGCGCTCGACGGCGTGATCTACGGCGAGGTGCGTTGGGCGCCCGAACAGCACCTCGGTGCCGGGCTGACACTCGACGAGGTCGTTGATGCCGTGCAAGAGGGCATCGAGGCGGGGATCGACGACACGCGGGCCGGCGGCTACGGCCCGGCCGGGCAGATCATTCGTGTGGGCCAACTGGTGACGGCCATGCGCCACGCCGACCGCGGTCTCGAGATCGCCGAACTGGCCGTGCGGCATCGTGACCGCGGAGTCGTGGGCTTCGACATCGCCGGCGCCGAGCTCGGTTTTCCGGCCGGCAACCACCGCGCTGCGTTCGACTATCTCGCGCAGAACTACTTTCCGGTCACCGTGCACGCGGGCGAGGCGGATGGGCTCGACAGCATTCGGGGCGCGCTCTTCGACGGCCGCGCGCTGCGACTGGGCCATGGTGTTCGCCTGGCCGAAGACATCACCATCGAGCGTCAAGACGACGAGAGCACGTATGTGACCCTCGGTCTGCTGTCGCAGTGGGTGAAAGACCGCGAGATCGCGCTCGAGTTGGCGCCGTCGTCGAACCTGCAGACGGGGGCGATCTCGGCGTGGGGCACAGAGCTCACCGATCATCCCTTCGACCTGCTCTACCAGCTCGGCTTCAAGGTGACGGTGAACACTGACAACCGGCTGATGAGCAATACGAGCATCAGCCGCGAACTGGCGCTGCTCGCCGACGCCTTCGACTACGACCTCTCAGACCTCGAAGTCTTTCAGCAGAACGCGGCGGCGGCGGCGTTCTTGCCGCTCGAAGACCGTGAAGAGCTCGCAGAGATCATCTCTGAGGGCTTCGAAGACGCGTAAGCGGGCGCACGGATGCTCGACCTCCCCGATTCGGCCGTGCTGCTCGGCGCCAGTGCGCCCGACTGGCAGGGCGCGGTGCTGCTCGCCGGTGCCGCGCTCGAGGCGTCGGGTGCCGTCACGGCGGAGTATGCAGCGCGCATGGTCGCAATGGTCGAGGAGTTCGGCGCTTACATCGTGATCGCGCCGGGGCTGGCGCTGGCCCATGCGCGGCCCGGTGACGATGTGCTCAAGGCGGGCATGTCGGTGGTGACGCTGGCCGAACCGGTGGTCTTCGGGCATCCGTACAACGACCCGGTTTCGGTGGTTCTCGGGCTTGCCGTGATGACGGCAGACGAACATGTGGGCGAGATCGCCGAGTTGGCCAACGTGTTCAACGACCCGAGAGTGATCGGGCAGCTGGCGGAGGCGACCACCGTCGATGCTGTGCGGGCCGTGCTGCAGGTGACGCAGTGAAGATCGTGGCGATTTGCGGGGCCGGGGTAGGAACCTCGGGGATTCTGAAAGTCAACGCCGAGCGAGCGCTGGCGCGGCTCGACATCGAGGCCGACGTGACGGCCACAGACCTGGCGAATGTGACTGTGGCTGCGGCCGACGCGCAGGTTATTCTGACCTCGCCGGAGTTCGTCGAAGCTCTCGGCAAGACCAATGCCGACGTCATCGTCGTGCAGAACTATTTCGACCTTGACGAGCTCACAGCGAAACTCAAGGCGGCGCTGGGCTGAGCCCGTGGGCTGCGCCGGTGGGCCCGCGTCAATAAGCGCGCTGAGAAGTTGCGAGATCGGCCTCGATGCGCGCGGCCGTCGCGCGCAACGCCGGGAGGGCGGCCTGACGCAGCGACTCGTTCGTGCCAGACGAGGCCGCCGTCGATACGTTGATGGCAGCGACAACGCAGCCCGCCGCGTTGTGGATGGGTGCCGCGATCGACCGCAGGCCCGGCTCGAGTTCTTGGTCGGCCAGCGCCCAGCCCTGTTCTCGAACGCGGTCGAGTTCGGCGATCAAGGCTTCTTCTGACACCACCGTGCGTTCGGTGAGCGCCTGGAGTTTCACGCCGTGCAGGTACGCAGCCAAATCGTCTGGGGTGAGCCCAGCGAGGAGCACGCGCCCCATCGATGTCGCGTAGGCCGGCAACCGGGTGCCGAGGTTGATGCCCACACTCATGATTCGATGGGTGGGAACCCGCACGATGTAGACGATGTCTGAGCCATCGAGGATCGCGGCCGAGGTCGACTCGCCGATGGCGTGCGAGAGATCTTCGAGCTGGGGCTGGGCGATTTCGGGCAGCGTGATGCCCGATAGGTAGCTGAAGCCGAGTTCGAGCACATGCGCGGTCAGCGCGAAGGTCTTTCCGTCGGTGCGCACGTAACCGAGCTCGATCAGGGTCATCAGAAATCGTCGCGTGGTCGCGCGAGTGAGCCCCGTGGCGCGGGCGATGTCGCTGAGCGTCATCAACGGGTTGTCGTGGCCGAAGACCCGGATGACCGACAGCCCCCGCGCGAGTGACTGCACGAACCCGCTGCTGGGCCCGGGCAGCTCGGCCAGCGCCGATTCTGCCCTCAGTGGTTCTTCGTTCTGGTTTTCACTGCCCGTGGGCTGCGTGTGACTCACGAAACCAGCTCGCGCATACCGGCCTCGAGCGCTTGGAGTCTGGTAGCGACCGACTTCTTGCGCTTCTTCACCGAGCCTTCGGTGCTCGAGACATCGATGTAGACCTTCAGCTTGGCCTCTGTTCCGCTCGGACGAACCATGATGCGCGAACCGTCTTCGGTGCGGATGCGCAGAATATCGCTTGCGGGAAGCTCCGCCGAGCCGGTCGAGAGGTCATCGATGCTCGTCACAGCGATTCCGCCGATAGACCGGGGAGGCGTGTGGCGCAGCGCCGACATGATCGTATCGATGCGTGCGAGATCGGTGACGCGCAGTGAGATCTGAGACGAATCGAAGTGCCCGAACCTCTCACTGAAGCGATCGAGCTGATCGGCGATGGTGAAGCCGTCGACGGCGAGGTCACTGGCTAGGGAGAGAAAAGCGACTGCGGCCGAGATGCCGTCTTTGTCGTGCACCGTCGCCGGATTGACCAGGTAGCCGAGGGCCTCTTCGTAGCCGAAGATCAGACCGGGTACGCGTGAGACCCACTTGAAGCCGGTGAGGGTTTCGCGAAAGCGCAACCCATAGGCGGCCGCCACCACCGCCAGCGCTGGGGAAGAGACGACGGAACAAGCGAGGGTCGGTGGGGCGGCCCCGGTAGAAGTCGCCGCATCGCGGGATGCTGCCTCCGCCGCACGCCAGCCGAGCAGTGCTCCGACCTGATTGCCCGTGAGACGGCGATAGCCCACGTCGCTGGCCGGGTCGGGGATGGCGATGGCCAGCCGGTCGGCATCGGGGTCGTTGGCGATGATGAGCTGCGCCCCCACCGAACGGGCTGTTTCATACGCCAGATCGAGAGCGCCGGGCTCTTCGGGGTTGGGAAACGAGACCGTGGGGAAGCGGGCATCCGGTTGGAGCTGGGCCGTGACCACATCGGGTTCGATGAACCCGGCGGCACCGAGAACGCGGCTGAAGGTCTGCCAGCCCACGCCGTGCATCGCCGTGTAGACCACCCGCGGCTGTGCGCCGATCTCGGCGGGCGGCAGCCAGCCGACCCGCGCGGTTTCGGTGATGTACGCATCGATCAGCGATTCGTCGGCGGTTTCGTACGCGGTCGACCGGGGCAGCTCGTTCACTCGCTGGGTCGCGGCGACACGCACGATCTCGGCTTCGATCTCTTCGTCGGCCGGCGAGACGATCTGCGCACCTTCGTCGGCGTCGCCGAGGTAGACCTTGTACCCGTTGTCGTTCGGCGGATTGTGCGAGGCCGTCACCATGATTCCCGCGCTCACGTCGAGGTGCCGCACAGCGAACGCGACCAGCGGGGTCGGCAGCAGTCGCGGAAGCAGAATGACGCGCAAGCCGGCACCGGCCAGCAATTCTGCCGAATCGCGGGCGAAGACAGCCGAGTTCTTGCGCCCGTCATAGCCGATGACGATCGATGGTGTGGCACCTGGCGCGGACTTCTGGATGAGGTACGCTGCCAGACCCGCTGCCGCCTGTGCGACCAGTACCCGGTTCATTCGTGTGGGGCCCGCCGCGATCTCACCGCGCAGCCCGGCGGTACCGAACTTCAGCCGGCCGTCGAAGCGCTGCTGCAACGTTGCGAGGGCGTCGCTGCGCTCGCGATCAGTGGGGTCTGTTGTGAGTGCGGCGTCGATGAGGGCGCCGAGCTCGGCGCGGGTTTCTTCGTCTGGGTCTTGTTCGCGCCAGGCATGAGCCGCGGCGATGAGGGCCGTAGTGCTCTGCGAGCCGCCGGTCTGGGCGCTGACGGTCACAGGGCCGCCACGATACGTGCCAGCAGGGCGCTGATGACCGACTCGGCCGACTTTCCTGCCTCGATGACCTCTGCGTGCGAAAGGGGAGTGGGCGAGATGCCCGCGGCGAGATTGGTGATCAGCGACATGCCGAGCACCTCCATGCCGGCCTCGCGGGCGGCGATCGCCTCGAGAGCGGTCGACATGCCCACGATGTGGCCGCCGATGGCCTTGGCCATCTGAACTTCTGCCGGGGTCTCGTAGTGCGGCCCGCGAAACTGAACGTAGACGCCTTCGTCGAGGGTTGCATCCACCCCCCGCGCGAGGTCGCGCAATCGCTCCGAATACAGGTCGGTGAGGTCGATGAAGGTGGCGCCTTCGAGCGGTGAATTCGCGGTGAGGTTGATGTGGTCTGAGATGAGCACGGGCTGGCCGGGTGCCCAGGTTTCGCGGATACCCCCGGCGCCGTTGGTCAAGATCATGATGGATGCACCGGCCGCCGCCGCGGTGCGAACGCTGTGCACGACCCGGCGCACACCGTGATCCTCGTAGTAATGGGTGCGCGCGCCGATGACCAGCGCGTGCTTGCCGCTGGGCAGCCGCACCGAACGCAGCGAACCGACGTGCCCCACTACGGCCGGAGCGCTGAAGCCCACGATCTCTGTCGCCGGAATGGTAGCGACGGTCTCGCCGATGAGGTCGGCGGCCTTCGCCCACCCGCTGCCCAGGGTGAGTGCGATGTCGTGTTTTTCGATGCCGGTCTTCTCGGCGATCTGCCCCGCGGCTTCGCGGGCGATCTCGAACGGCGAGAGGTCTGGTTGGTCGAGGGGATTGGTGACTACTGATGACATTCCACCACTTTAGTTACCCTGAGCAGCCCTCATCCGGCCAATGCCGAAACCTGTGCAGTTTGGCCGCGAACCTCGCCCTGGGGAAGAATGGGCGGCATGGCCTATGAATTCGAGCGCAAGCAGAGAATTACCGTTCTGGGTGGGGGCCCCGGTGGCTATGAAGCAGCCATTGCCGGTGCTCAACTGGGCGCCGACGTGACGCTCGTCGAACGAGTCGGGGTGGGCGGTGCCGCGGTGCTGACCGACGTCGTTCCATCGAAGACGCTGATCGCCACGGCCGAAGCCGCGAACGCCATCGGTGAGGCCGCCGACTTGGGAGTGCAGTTCTTCAGCCGCACCGATGCGGGCCGCCCGGTCAGGCCAGACGTCGCGGTCAACATCGCCGCGGTGAACAAGCGACTGCTGGGGCTCGCACACCAGCAGTCCGAAGACATGAAATCCACGCTCATCCGATCGGGCGTGCGCATCGTGCAGGGTGAAGGGCGACTGGATGGCCGTGATGCCGTCATCGTTTCGACCGGCATGGGCACGAACGGTGTCGACTTCGACCGCATCGAAGGCGACACCACCGTGGTCTCGGTGGGCGCCAGCCCGCGCCTGCTCGCCAGCGCCATGCCCGACGGCGAACGCATCTTCACCTGGACGCAGTTGTACTCGCTCGAGGCGATTCCCGAACATCTGATCGTCGTCGGCTCGGGTGTGACCGGGGCCGAATTCGCCTCCGCCTACACCGCCCTCGGTTCGAAGGTCACGCTCATTTCGAGTCGCGACCAGGTGCTGCCGGGTGAAGATGCCGACGCGGCCGCTGTCATCGAAAATGTTTTTCGCCGCAACGGCATGACCGTTCTCAACAAATCTCGTGCCGACTCTGTCGTTCGCACCGAGAACGGAGTCGTGGCGACACTCTCCGACGGGCGAACGGTCGAAGGTTCGCACTGCCTCATGGCCGTCGGAGCGGTTCCGAACACCGCGGGCATCGGCCTCGAAGAAGCGGGCGTGCAACTCACCGAGTCGGGTCACATCCGGGTCAACCGAGTGGCGCGAACAAGCGTGCCGAGCATCTACGCGGCGGGCGACTGCACGACGTTCTTGCCACTGGCATCCGTTGCTTCGATGCAGGGCCGCACGGCGGTGTTCCATGCCATGGGAGACGCGGTCAACCCCACCGAGATTCGCAACGTCGCCTCGAACATCTTCACGCAGCCCGAGATCGCGACCGTCGGCTGGACGCAGCGGCAGATCGAAGAGGGCATCGCTCAGGGCGACATCTACAAACTGCCGCTGTCAGAGAATCCCCGGGCGAAAATGATGGGCATCAACGACGGCTTCGTGAAGCTCTTCGCTCGCACCGGGTCGGGTACGGTCATCGGCGGTGTCATCGTGGCGCCGAAGGCGAGCGAGCTGATCTTCTCGATCGCGCTGGCCGTCGAGCATCGTCTGACGGTCGACCAACTGTCGCGAGCCTTCTCCGTCTACCCCTCGCTGACCGGGTCGATCACGGATGCTGCGCGCGCGATGCACATCGTTCTCTAACTCACCCCACCCCGCCCTGCACAACGAGCCCGGGCATCCATTTTGCGCAGAAGCACGCTAACCGGGCTGTTAGCGTGCTTCTGCGCAAAATCGAACGGCCAGGGTGGGTGGGGAAGGCCTTCACGCGTCGAGCAGGCCCCGGATGTCGTCAGCGCTCAAAGCCGTGCTGAAAGCGGCATCGTCGTCGAGCACCGCATCGAAGAGCCGCGCCTTCTTCTCCTTCAGCGCCATCACTTTTTCTTCGATGGTGTCGCTCGCGACCATCCGGTACACATTGACGCTCTTCTGCTGACCGATGCGGTGCGTTCGATCGATCGCCTGCGACTCGGTGGCCGGGTTCCACCACGGGTCGAGCAGAAAGACGTAGTCGGCTTCGGTCAGGTTGAGGCCGAAGCCGCCCGCCTTCAAGCTGATCAGAAAGACGGGAGCGCCGCCGCGCTTGAAGCGGTTGATCACATCAGCGCGACGCCGCGTGGAGCCGTCGAGATACTCGAACTCGATTCCCTGGCTCGTCAGCCGCTGGGCGGCCTTCGCGAGAAACGAGGTGAACTGACTGAAGACGAGCGCGCGGTGACCCTCGGCCGCGACATCGTCGATCTGCTCGAGCAGGGAGTCGAGTTTGCTCGAAGGAATACTCGCGTACTTCTCGTCGATGAGCGATGCATCAAGGCTCAGCATACGAAGCAGGGTGAGCGATCGAAACACGATGAGCCGGTTTCGATCGAGGTCGTCGATCAGGCCCAGCAGCTTCTGCCGCTCGCGCTGAAAGAACGTGTCGTACAAGGCTCGGTGCGAAGGCGCCAGCGCGATGTTCAGCACCTGCTCTTGCTTCGCGGGCAGCTCAGGTGCCACCATCTCCTTCGTTCGCCTCATCAGAAACGGGCGGATGCGCCGCCGCAGCCGAGCGAGAAGTTCGGTATCGAGCCCCCGTTCGATGGGGCGTACGTAGTCTTCGGTGAACTTGCGCGCCGAAGCGAACAGCCCCGGCGAGACGATATCGAAGAGCGCCCACAGTTCCATCAGGTTGTTCTCGAGTGGTGTTCCGGTGATCGCCAGTTTGAACGGGGCGTCGAAGTCTTTGGCGCAGCGATGCAGCTTCGAGGTGTGATTCTTCACGAATTGGGCCTCATCGAGCACCAATCCCGCCCAGTCGAGCTTCTGGTAGGCGGCGGCATCGAGGCGGAAGAGCGTGTAGCTGGTCACCACAATGTCAGCGCCCCGCGCGAGCTCGGCGATCGGTGTGGCACCCTTCGCCTCGGTCTGCGTGATTCCGCGCACCACGAGGCCCGGCGTGAACCGCTCGGCCTCGGCGACCCAGTTCGAAATCACCGAGGTGGGGGCGACCACGAGAAAGGGCGGAGCGACTGCGGCGCTACGGCCGGCAACCGCTGCAGCCTGCCTCGCATGCGCGATCAGGCCGAGAGTCTGCAATGTCTTGCCCAGGCCCATGTCGTCGGCCAGCACCGCGCCCAAACCATGCCGGTAGAGAAACGCGAGCCATTCGAAGCCCTCGATTTGGTAGGGCCGAAGGTCGGCCTCAACACCGGTAGGCAATGGGGTCGGTTCGATGAACTCGACCGCGTTCAAAGCCGACACGGCCTCCCGCCAGGCCACCGACTGAACGGTCTCTTCGGCGAGATCTTCGAACTCGCTCCACAGACTTGCCTGATAGCGGCTGATGCGAACGCCGGTTTCCCACTCGTCGAGAGCAGACGCCTCTTCGAGCAGCTCGCGAAGGCGCTCGAAGACCGGGTGATCGAGGGTCAGATAGGTCTTGTCGACCATCAGTAGTTTCTTCTGTTTGCGTGCCAGCGCTTTGAAGAGCGGTGCGAACGGTATGCGATACCCGTTCATGTTCACGATGATTCCGAGGTCGAACCAATCGCGTTTGTCGCTTTCGACGGTCGTGATGGTGAGCTCCGGCACGCCGGTCAGCTCGCGGTACGGCGGTCTCGTGCCGATGACGTGAACACGTACATCCGGAGTCTGATCGAGCGCCGGCAGCACTTTCTCAGCGAAGACCGCCGCCTCGAAGCCCTGCAGCACGAAGCTCGGATTCAACGACCCATACTGCTCGTCGTCGGCCGCTCGCCCCGATCCGGCGTCGTCGGGCGAAAGCAGTGCGGCTTCGATTCCCTGACCGCTGTGGTCGTCGATGAGGCCCTCGAGCACCCGCGCAACCGCGGCGCGAGTGCGTTGCTCGGCGTCGTCGTCGCGGTCGCCCCACGTCGTGGCAGCTGCATCGCCATAGCGCCACGACCAGTTGAGTTGAAGCACGTTCTTCGGCCGGAAGCGAGCGGTGAGCATCAAATGCGGCGCGACGACGGCCGGCAATTCCACCGTGTCATCGGCGGCCACGACGGCGATCGACCGGCGTAATCGGCCGAAGTAGTTCTCGAAGAATTCGGCTGTGTCGGCGGCGGGCACGGTGATTCCGGATGCCCGGCCGAGCAGTTCGCGCACCTCACCGGTCAGGCGCTTCACGGCCGCCTCGGCGTGTGTCTCGTCGGCCGCCAGCCGCGCAAGCGTGATGCTCGAGGTCGCGCCGAGCTCGTAGGCATACAGGCCGTGGTCGCCGATGGAGCCGGTGGCTTCGGGGGCGAAGTGCGCCCCATCGATCGAGACGACGGGAGTGAGCACCAGCGCTCGCCCGGTATCACCGTCGCCGGTGCCGACACCGCCAGTGCCGACACCGCTCGTCGCATCGAGATGAACAGTCGCCCCGGCCGCGAGGCGAACCGCCGTGCTCTTCTTCGAGCCCAGCAGCGGTATGCCGAGTTGCCCCGCCTCATCGAGCAGATTCCACACCAGCGGGCTCGCGAAATCGTCGAGGTAGAGCCAGTCGGCGTCTTGGCCCGTGTACAGCTCGCGCGTGGCCCGGTGCAGGGCGGCGAATTGCGAAAACCAGCGCAAGTGTGCCGGGTTCAGGTTCAGCCGGTTGACCTGGTGAGCGAAGGTCGCCCAACTGACATTGGCTTTCACAAACGTGCCCACATGGTTTCGAATGACCGGGCGTACGGCCAAGCGCCGGGGCGGGCGGTTGATCGTGTCGTCTGCCGGTTTCGGTGGCTTGGCGGTCTGCGACAGGGGCCCGCGCCACTGCTCCCGCGTGCGAGGCACGAATTCGCGAACCTCGAACTGCATGCCCATCGGCACGGGCGCAGGCGTCGCGCCGCTCGTGCCGGGCCCGCGTCGCGCGGATGCCGCGGCAGACCCCGCTCGGCCCCCAGGCCCGTCGGCACCGGCGTCATCGGAGCCGACAGCAGGGGCTAACCCACCGAGCGCCGCCCTCCAGTCGAGCGGATCGACGATCGGCACCGTACGCAAGCGTGGCTCCGGCGGATACCAGGCCGAGTCGGCATCGTCGGCAAGATCGCTGAATGTCGCACGGTCTGCCGTCGCGCGGCCCGCTTCGTCGTCGTACCATTCCGACATGGCGGTACCGCTTAGCGCGCGAACGTTCTGACTCGGCGGCCCGAATCGCGGATCGGGTCGCTGGGGCGCATCCAGGTCGCGTGCCGACGCGAGGCCCGCAGCCGGTGCGGCTTCACGCAGGTGGAGGGCGTTGCTCGCGAGCAGCGTCGCCGCCACATGCTTGCAGTCGAACGAAACGGGGCAGCTGCACGCAGCCTCGTGTGTGAGGCGGAATTTCGCTCCCGACTCCGTCAGCGGAATACGGCAGTGGTACGGAATCGGGGCGCTGCCTTGAACGACGCCTTCGAGCAGCCGCGTCTCGCTGTTCCACCGCACGTCGAGCATCGAGTCGCCTCGCGCGTAGCCGCGCCCGCGCTCGAACGACGGCCGGCCCACGAGGTGCACGATGTCAGCAACATCGACGAGCGGAAAGGCGTCAATCGACATGCACCCATGTTCTCATGGGCCGCCGACGCCGACGCCGGCCCAGCGAGCTGCGAGCCACGAAGGCACCAAGAAGCGCCACGCTCCGGCTGAGCGGGGCACGGGCATCCGTTACGCCGCGTGGTCGGCGATCTCGAGCAACAGATGCCCCGACGAAACCGTCGTGCCCACGGCCGCGTCGATCGAACCGATCACGCCGTCTTTGTGCGCCTGAATGGGCTGTTCCATCTTCATGGCTTCGAGCACCAGAATCAGGTCGCCCTTGACGACCTTGTCGCCCTCCGCGACAGCGAGTTTCACGATAGTCGCCTGCATGGGCGCCTTGACCGCGTTGCCCGTGGAGGTGCGCCTGGCGCCTCCGGCCGAGCGCCGCCGCGGGGGAGCGCCCAGTGCGGTCACCGAGGCGCCGCCACCGGCAGCCGGCGACAAGGCGGCAGACAGCAGACGCGGCGGCAGCACCACTTCGATGCGCTTGCCGTCGACTTCGACGACCACCGTGCTGCGGCCAGCCAAGGGTACGGCTTCTTCGAGTGACCCGCTCCACGGTTCGATGGTGTTCTCGAATTCGGTTTCGATCCAGCGGGTGTACACGCTGAAGGGTGCTCCGGCGTCGGGCGCGAAAGCCTTGTCGCGCACGATCGCCCGGTGAAAGGGCAGAACCGTGGGCAAGCCGGCGACCTCGAACTCGTCGAGTGCGCGGCGAGACCGCTCGAGCGCCTCTTCTCGGGTTGCGCCGGTGACGATGAGCTTCGCCAGCAGGGAGTCGAACGAGCCCGAGATCACGTCGCCCGCGCTCACGCCCGTGTCGATGCGAACGCCAGGGCCACCCGGTGCCTTGAACACATGAATCGGCCCGGGGCTCGGCAAGAAACCGCGACCCGCGTCTTCGCCGTTGATGCGAAATTCGAACGAGTGCCCACGCGGCTGCGGGTCGTCGTAGCCGAGAATGCCGCCCTCGGCGAGTCTGAACTGCTCACGAACCAAGTCGATGCCGGTGACCTCTTCAGACACCGGATGCTCGACCTGAAGCCTTGTGTTGACTTCGAGAAACGACACCGTGCCATCTTTGGCCACCAAGAACTCGCACGTGCCCGCGCCGACGTAGCCGACCTCACGAAGAATCGCCTTCGAGGCCCGATAGAGCTCGGCGTTCTGCGCGTCGCTCAAGAAGGGGGCCGGGGCCTCCTCGACGAGTTTCTGGTGGCGCCGCTGCAGTGAGCAGTCGCGGGTCGACACCACGACGACGTTGCCGTGTGCATCGGCGAGGCACTGCGTTTCGACGTGCCGGGGCTGGTCGAGATATTTCTCGACAAAACATTCGCCGCGACCGAAGGCGGTGATCGCCTCACGGGTCGCCGATTCGAACAGCTCGGGAATCTCTTCGACGGTGCGGGCGACCTTGAGGCCGCGGCCGCCGCCGCCGAACGCCGCCTTGATCGCAACGGGGAGCCCGTGCTGGGCGACGAATTCGAGTACTTCGTCGGCGCCGGTCACCGGGTCGATCGTGCCGGGGGCGAGCGGTGCGCCCACCCGTTCGGCGATGTGCCGTGCAGAGACCTTGTCGCCCAAAAGATCGATCGCGTCGGGGGAGGGGCCGATCCAGATCAGCCCGGCATCGATGACGGCCTGAGCGAAGTCTGCGTTCTCGGCGAGAAAACCGTAACCCGGGTGAACCGCATCGGCGCCCGAGCGTTTCGCGACCGACAAGATCTTGTCGATGACCAGGTACGTCTCGGCACTCGACGTGCCGCCCAGAGCATACGCTTCGTCGGCGAGCAGAACGTGCAGAGCTTCGCGATCTTGGTCGGCATACACCGCGACCGTCGCGATTTCGGAGTCGCGTGCCGCCCGAATCACCCGCACCGCAATCTCGCCGCGGTTGGCAATGAGAACTTTAGTTATTCGGGGCATAGTGCCCTAGCCTATTCGCACCGGCATCCATCCCTTTGGTATGTGCACACAAAAATCGTGGTGCGAACGGCGCGGAATCCTACAAGCCCGATGCGGGAAAACGCGGGACGCCGCGGCATATGCCAGGTCGGGCATGAACGAGCGACTAGGTGGCGTTGATGGAGCGCGAGCACTTCATCAACGCCACTTACGCCCGGAAGTCGCCCACTGTCACGCCGAGCCGAACCGCGAGATCTCTGAGTGTCGGCAGCGACATGCCGATCACCGTCGAGGGCGCGCCCGTGATGCTGCTGATGAACGGGGCTGCGAGCCCGTCGATGGTGAACGCACCGGCGACTTCGAGCGGCTCACCGGATGCGACGTAGGAATCGATCTCGGCGTCGCTGATGTCTGCGGCGAACTCGACCCTGGCCGACGTCACGGCGCCGACGGCGGGAAACGGCGAGTCGGCGATGCGGTGGTCGATCATCCAGTGCCCGCTGTGCAGCACCCCCGACCGGCCGCGGTAGCGCTGCCAGCGTTCGCGGGCCACGTCGGGAAGGTGCGGTTTGCCGTAGATGGCTCCGTCGAATTCGAAGGCCGAGTCGCCGCCCAGAATGAATCCATCGATGCGCTCGCCGCCGGGCAGGGCCTCGAGCACCGCTTCAGCCTTCAGGCGAGCGAGGAGGCACACCAATTCGGGCGCCGAGAGCGGTCCGTTCGCAGCCTCAGCGGCCACGACGGCGGCATCTTCGTCGACGAACGAGGGCACGATGGTCGGCTCGATAGAAATCTGCCGGAGCAGGGCGAGCCGGGCCGGTGAGGTCGAAGCCAGATAGAGCCGCATAGCCCGCAATCCTAACGAATGCCGCGAAACGAGCCGGTCACGCCCGAGCCCGCGCGTAGTAGCGCCGGGTGTGCAAAGCCGGGTGTCGCCCGAACCCGCGAACGGATCGCGCCGGGCCTGCAAAGCCGATCGAGCCCGGGCCATCAGGCGGAGCTGCTGTGCAATGCTGGACGGATGGGCGAATTGCTGGGAACGACCGCTGAACTCCAGGTCACGAATGTGGCGCATGGGGGCGTCGGGGTCGCCCGGCTCGACGGCCGCGTGATTTTCGTCGCCGACAGCCTGCCTGGTGAGACGGTGCTCGCCCGCATTTCGTCTGACGACCATTCGTCGTTCTGGCGGGCTGAGGCCGTCGAAGTGATCGAGGCGTCGCCGCATCGGCAGCCGCACGTGTGGCAAGCTGCGGCGATCGAACGCGATCCGGATGCCCGGGCCGGCGGTGCCGAGTTCGGGCATATCGACCTCCCTTGGCAACGCGAACTCAAACGCCAGGTGGTCGTCGATTCCTTGCGGCGTTTCGCAAAGCTCGAGAATCACCCGGCCCTGGATGTCATCGTCGAACCCGTCGACGGTGACGATGCCGTGAACGGTCTCGGCTGGCGCACCAGGGTCAGTCTGCATGTCGACAGCGACGGAATCGTGGGGCCGTACGCAGCGCGTTCGCACCGTGTGATCGCGGTGCCCGATCTGCCGCTCGCCACGCCGGCGGTCGAGTACGCGTCGCCACTGGATGAACGGCTGTTCGGCGCCGAGAGCGTCGACGTCATCTCAGACGGACGCCGCGGCGCTCGCGTCGTCGTGCACGCCGGCGGGGGCAAACCGCCCGTCGGCAAGCCGATCGTCGAGCGCGTCGGCGACCGCGAGTTCCGTCTCGACGAGCTCGGCTTCTGGCAGGTGCACCACGGCGCTGCCGCCACCTTGACGAACGCAGTGCAGCAGCAGCTGATCGAAGAACTCTTCGACGAAAGCTCTGCCAACCTCGACCTGTACGGCGGAGTCGGTCTTCTGGCTGCGGCCGTCGCTGACCGCTTCGGTGCTCGAACACGCATCGAGTCGGTCGAAAGCGATGCCGGCGCGACCGCGAATGCCGGCTTCAATCTGCGTGACCTCGGCAAGGCCACCGCAACGACAGACCGCGTCGACCGCTATCTGAGCAGATTGTTGCGCACGATGACGTCGGCTGAGCGAGCGGGGTTCGAGCGGGCATCCGTGGTCATCGACCCACCGCGCTCGGGCGCCGGTAAACAGGTCGTCTCGAGTCTGCTCGAGCTGCAGCCGGCCCAGCTGCTGTATGTGGCCTGCGACCCGGTAGCCTTCGCCCGCGACCTCGGCCAGTTCACCGCCGGCGGCTATGAACTGCGGTCGTTGCGGGCGTTCGATTTGTTTCCGCACACCCATCACGTTGAGGCTCTCGGGGTTCTCGTACCCCGCTAACGGGGCGTGGGCTCGCGCTGGAGCCAATACGATGGCTTGAGTATGCAATGCGGCGGGGAGGGGGGGGAATTCGTGACCGATCCAGTAAACGAGGGTGATTCGGCAACCGAAGGCGATTCGGCTGAAAGCGATGCTCCGGCACCCATCGACCCGGCCGGCGTTCGGGTGGCCATCGTCGACGATCACGAATCGGTGCTGCTGGGCATCCGTGCCGCCTGCCTCGAAGCCGGGTATGACGTTGTCGGCGTCGGTGCAACGGTTGATGAACTGCTCGAAGCGGTTGCGGGCCAGAGCGTGGGCGTGGTGGTCATGGATCTCAGCCTCGGCGACGGCTCGTCGGTGACCGACAACGTCACACGGGCGCGGGCCATCGGGGCCGAGGTGCTCATCCACAGCATCGCCGACCGCACGACGAGCATTCGCGAGGCGCTGGCCGCGGGTGCGGCGGGAGTGATTCCGAAGACCAGCGCGACTCGCATCGTGATGGCCGCGATCGCAACGGTGGCTCGCGGTGAGGTGCTCAACAATCTCGAGTGGGCCAGCGCGATCGACGCCGATCAGGAGTTCGCCCGCGCTCAGCTCGGCCGGCGCGAGCAGGATGTTCTGCATCTGTACGCCTCAGGGCTGCCCTTGAAGGCGGTGGCGGCTCAGCTCGGCATCGCACCCTCGACGGCCAGAGAGTATCTCGGGCGAGTGCGGGCGAAGTACGTCGAGGTGGGCCGGCCTGCCCCGACCAAGGTCGACCTGCTGCGCAGGGCGGTCGAAGACGGAATTCTCGTGATCGACGACGTGCACAACACCGGCAAATAACGATGCCGGCAGACCGGGCCGCGTCGGAGTCTTCCGCGGCCGACACCACGGCGGCTGCCCCCGTCGAGCTCGAGTCGACCCTCAGCCGACTGCGCGGCGCGCTCAGCCGTTCGACGGTCGAGCGCATACTCACGCGGGCCGCCGCCGTTTTCGGCCTTCTGCTCTCTTTGCAGGCTATTCCCGTGGTGACCGCGTCGACGAGCTACATCAACCCGGTCTGGCTCAATATCGAACCACTGGTGCTGTTGGTTGTGCTGTTACTGGTGGTGCTGGCCGCAGTTCTGCAGCGTGGCGTGCGTGTCATGATGACGGTGTTCTCGTTGCTCTACTTCGTCGCCTTCGCGGTGTGGCCGCTCTGCATCTCGAACCTCTCGGCCGCGGCGGGAACCCAGCCGTGGTTGTGGTCGCTGATCGCGGTCGCCATGGCGTACGTCGCCGTCGCGTTGCCCGTGCCATGGGCGGGGGCCTACATTGTCGCAGTCACAGCGGTGTACGTCTTCATTCACCTGCAACCCTCTGGAGGCTCGGCTGAGTTGAAGGGAGGTCTGCTCGACGCCGTCTACGTGCTGCTGATCGGCGCTTTCATGCTGATGCTGACCACCACGCTGCGCCGCGCTGCCGATCGAGTGGATGCCGCCCAATACACCGCGATGCAGCAATACGCGCGGGCCGCCAGAAACCACGCCGCCGAAGTCGAGCGCACCAAGATCGACGCACTGGTGCACGATTCGGTGCTCACCACGCTACTCACGGCCGCTCGAGCCGACACCGGAGACGAACGCGCCGCCGCCGTCACTCTCTCTGCAGCCGCGCTCGAGATTCTGCAAGACGCTCCGGGTTCGTTCGACCCCGATTCAGATGTGACGCTGGTCGAATTCGCTACTCGCCTCGCCGACGCGGCGCGTGTGCTCAGCCCCCGCGTGGCGTTCGCTGGTGAGAATCTCGCCTCTCTCCGCATCCCGGGCGTGGTAGCCGACGCTCTGTTCTCGGCAGCGGTGCAGGCGCTCATCAACAGCCTGCAGCACGCGGGCGACCTCGACGGGGCGCCCGACGTGATGCGTACCGTCACCGTGCACAGCGAGCTGTCGGGGCCGCCGCCGGGAACGGCAGAAGACGCTGGCCACGAGGGCCGGGCAAGCGGCGCCGTGACCGAACTGACTGTGCAAGTGTCTGACACCGGCGTCGGGTTCGATGTCTCTTCGGTGCCTACCGAGCGGCTAGGCCTTCGGGTGTCGATTCGCGAACGGGTGGAATCGGTGGGCGGTCAGGCGGTCATCCACTCGATGCCGGGCGGCGGAACATCCGTCATCATCGCGTGGAAGGCGGCCTCATCATGATCTCGCCACCCCGCGCCCTCGTCACCGTGCTCGCCGGGCTCTTCTCGCTCTACCACCTGGTCTTGGCGTTCAATTCGATGCAGTACCCCGAATCGGTGGTGCCGGTCATCGTCGCGATGGTCTTGTACGTCGGTGCCACCGTGATGAGCCTCTGGCCGACGAGCCCGCTGCTGATGCCGCTGTGGATGGCCGCGCTCAACTTCGCGGTCTGCCTCGTCATGTCGATTCTGGTGCTCTCGCAGCTCGACGGCACCATCTTCAACGGCTACGGCACCTGGTCGGTCGCCGCCGTTGGTACGTTGTTGACCATCACGGTGGTGCGCCAGCAGGCCGGTATCGCGTGGCTCGGTATTGCCGCGCTCGCCGTGTCGGTCGACATCTGGGGTGGCCCGATCGCGGTTTTCACCACGGGGGTCATCGGCTGCGTGGTGTGGGTGGGCGTGGCGCACGCACTCACCAGGGCGATGGCTCGGGCGGCTCGGGATGCGCGACTGTTCGCGCTCGCCGAACGTGAAGCGGCGGCATGGCATGCGACGCAAGAAGCCCAACTCACCGAAGGGCGTCACCGCCTCGACCAGATGAACCGTGTCGCCGGCCCCATGCTGCACCACATCATCGAGAGCAACGGTGTGCTGAGTGCCGAAGACCGCCGCGAGTGCCTGCATCTCGAAGGCGCCATTCGCGACGAGATCCGCGGCCGCCACCTGTTGAACGAAGACGTGCGCGCCGAGGTGCTGGCGGCGAGGCGCCGCGGCATCGACGTCACGCTTCTCGACGACGGCGGGCTGGATGATCTGACCGACCGAGCCCGCGATCGCATCCACTCGCGACTCGCCGATGAAATCGCCCGGTCGCAGGCGGATCGGTTGATCGTACGAACCGGTCTCGACGACAGCACCGCCGCAGTGACCGTTGTGGGGCTGACGGTGAGCGACGACGGAAGCGCCGCTGCGCTGGGGTCGGACGCCACCGAAGATCAGGTGTCGGAGTTCTTGGAGATCGGGCGGGAATGAAGAACTGGGGGCCGGCGATACGCCAACCCCCAGCTGTTCTTCTCGAGTGCGGGAGCTAACCCGAATAACGCCCGCACTCGCCCCCAAGCATTCGCTCACTTACCCTAGACAGCGAATGTTTGGCGATGTAACTCAAAGAGAGACACCTAGCACAAGCAATACTGGCCCTCTTTCGGGGCTGTGGATAGTCGGCACTTTGGGGGACACGAAGTGTCCCCCAAAGCAATGGGTACAGCGGGGGACACGAAGTGTTGCCTCAGTCCACCCACGAATGCGTCACCGGGCTCAGATCGCCTCGCAGGTCGCGTTGGCTGCGCTGCCACCGCGACCGTGCCGCCGGCTTCTCGGCGCGCAGAGAGTCGTTCTCTTCGATCAGCATGCCCCGAATGACCGCCGTCACCGCGGCCACCTCGGTATCGGTGACGTGTTTCGTCGTCACGATCACCGGCTCGTTCTCAGGGGCATTGTCGTCGGTCATTGTTCGAACCTACCGTCTCAAGCGCGGTCGTAGGCTCGGCGTACCTCGCCGAACAGCTCGTCGTCGATGTCATCGGCCGACGATAGCCGAACCCGGTGCGTGACCATCGAATTCCACGACCCGGCCGGCTCGAACCGGCCTCTCGCTTCTTCGCCCGGCAGCTTCAGTCCCAGGTCGAATCGGTTCGCCGTGAATTGTGCCACGGCGAACTTCGAGCCGTCTTTCGTGAGACTGATGTACGTGTCGGTGGCGGCCAGGCCCGTTTGGGCGCCTGCGGAGTCGAGGCGGGCGATCAGCGTGTCGAAGACCGGCTGCCAGTGCGCCTTCGATCCGGCGAAAATCTTCGCGAGACGGTTGTCGGCACTCGGCCGGGGTTCGTTCGCGGTCTTCAGAACCGAGTAGATCGCCATGGCATGCCCGGGCCCCAACCCGTATTCGTCGGCCAGCCAGGTCTTCACCATGCCCGCCTTCGCGAGCGGCACGAGCCATCCCTTCTCTCGTGCCTCACGGACGAAGTCGTCGGGGGTCTTCTGGGTTTTCTCGAAGATGGTGTCGAGGTAGGCCTGAAACGTCATGCAGCATTCTTACCAGTTCTGCGGTTTATGAGAGGATTTCTTAAGCTGATAGACACGCGTGTGGTACGTCGGCCCCCGGCAGGTACCTATAAAATGTGGCTGCCAGCTTCAAATCGTTCGGGTTTTTCGAAGCTGGGTGGAACGTCGACAGATCTCGTTGAGCTAGGAACTCTGTGGGGGTCTTGAGTCGCGTTCCGGTGCGGCCCGGTAGTTCTAGAACGCCGGGCCGCACCACTTTTATCGATGGCGTCGAGAGCCTGCCGGAGTCTGGTGCTCGAGGTGTGAACGGTGTACGGAAAGTACACGACCTCGACGCCCACGGCGCCGAATTCTTCTTCGAGATGTCGGCCCTTCTCGGTGCCGCGCCAATCGTCGCCCTTGAAGAACACATCGAAGTGCACATCTCTCCAGGTGTCGAGTTTTCGTTCGTGAACCTCGGCCCGGGCTTCGTCGACGAACTTGATGTTGCTCACGATTTCGAGCCGCTCGGCGAGCGGGATGACCGGGGTGATGCCTTTGGTCAATTCGAGCATTTCGTCAGACACCACGCCAGCGATCAGGTAATCGCATTCGCTTTTCGCATGCTTGAGAATGTTGAGGTGGCCGACGTGGAACAGGTCGAACGCACCCGCCGCGTATCCGATTTTCAGGCTCATCGATGACTACTTCGGGATAGTCGATACAGCTCGGGTGAGGGTCGCCCGAGGGGAAATCGGCGAAGCGGCCCTAGGAAAGCTGCAGCGCCTTGAGTGTGATCGATCGTAGACGAAGTGCCGGCGCTAACGCCACCCACTCGTTCGGGGGTGGCAGGGCAAGCTCCGGCTGCCGTGAACGCACGAATACCCCGCTCGGCCGGAGCGGAGCGGGGTATTCGTCGAGCTAGACCCTCGGGCTAGAAGCGGCCGACTTTCTTGACGCCCGCCTTCTGGCCCACGGCCGCCGCCACATCGGCCGGCAGAGCTACCGCCGCCGATTGCGCAGAGGCGAGCGCACTCGTCATGCCCGACAGCGGCAGGCTCGAACTCGTCTCGGTATTCACGAATGCCGGGTTCTTCGCCTGGATGGCTGCCACCGTGTCGAGCCTGGTGACTGTGGTGTTGTCACCGAGCCCCCAACCCACCAGCGTGGGTTGCGCGTTCGTTGTTCGCTGGTTGAACAGGTTGCCGGTGATCGTCAACGCCATGGCATCTGCCGACACGTTCGTCTCGGCGTCGAAGGCGTAGATCTGCCAGAACCCGCCGCTGCCGAACACGTTGTTCGACACGGTGATGTTCTTCGTCACCCAGGTTACGGTGGGGTCGGGAACCGGCTGCCGCGGGTCGCGGCCGACGGCACCCGCGGCGGCCTGCCGGCGTTCGTCTTGCTCGATGCGCACATCGAACTTCGTGTTGCCACCCATCGTGTTATTGAAGATCTTCACGTTCGACGAGTCGATGATCTGCATTCCGAACTGTTCGTTCGACAGATCGTTGTTCGCGATGATCGCGGTGCTGCCGAGCTCGAGCTGAATGCCCGTGTACTGGTTCGACGACGAGGTGTTGTCTGTGATCGTGGCGTCGTAACACGACTCGTCGAGCCAGATTCCCGAACCGTAGTTGCTGCTCGTGTTGTTGTTCGTGATGGTCACGCCGCGAGACCGGGTGATCTTCATGCCGCCCGAAACCGGAGCCGGCTTGAACTGTTCGGAATTGTTGGCTGTGACCAGCGAATTCTCGACGACCAGGCCATACGACGCGTTCACGCCGATGCCCATCAGACCGTTGCGCTCGACCGTGAGGTGATCGAGCGTGGCCGCGTTGTTCTGCACATTGATGCCGATCATCGCGTTGTCTTGAATCACCAGATCTCTGGCCGTGTCGGTGGTGCTGCCGAGGCGCACGGCACCCTTCTCGCTGTACGACGTGGCGTAGTGGCGAACCCCGAACCCTTGCAGAGTCGAGCCGGGTGAGAGCACCGCGATCGCCTGGGAAAGGTCACTGGCGCGAACGTCGTGGCCCGACGGGTTGCTGCCGATGGTGATCGATTTCGACGCGGGGTCGACAGCGAACGTTCCGGCGGTGACCTGGGCGGCGGAGGCCACCTGCGTCAGCGCCGTGCCATCGACGAAGACCTGGTCGGGCCGTGCGGCCATCGGGTGCGCGGGGTCGACGAAACCGGGGTTGTCAGCCACTCCGTCCATGCTCGAGTCACCGAAGAACGACCATCCGCTCGTCTTCCAGGTAGACCCTGAGGCGGCCCACGAAGTGACCGGCGTCGAGCCGTCGAACCACACGGCCTCGTTCGGGTACGCCTGGATGCTCAGCGTCTTGTTCGCCGGAACGGTGACGGCCTCGTGGTAGACACCGGCGCGCAGCACGATGGTCTGCCCGCTCGTCGCTGCCGAGATGGCCGCCGCTACCGTCTGGAACGGTTTCGCGAGGCTTCCGGCATTGCCGTCGGCACCCGAGGTGGGCGACACGTAGAGGGCCGAGGCCGGCGCGGCGTAACTCGCGGTGCCGACCGGTGCGGCGCCCTGGGTGGGCTGCCCGACCGGTGTGGTCGGCGTCGACGGTGCGGTTGGCGTGGTCGGCGCTGCGGGTGTGGTCGGCGTCGTTGTGGGTGACGGGGCGGGAGTCGGCGTAGCCGTCGGTTGAGGCGTCGTGGTGGGCGCGGGTGCCGGCGTTGGAGCCGGTGTGTGACTTGCCATGCCCGGGTTCGCCGTCAGCACCACGTTGTCGTAGGTGCTCGTCACGGGGGCAGCATTCGATGAGCTTGCGTACTCCCACACGCCGACAGCGCCTGCCTTCGTGATGCGATTGGCCGAGGCATCCGTCACGATGGTCTGCCAGTCGGGCGTGGCCGATCCGGCAGACCAGGCACGGCCGCCGATGACGACCTTTGTCGTGCCCGTCACGCTGAACTCGACGTTGACCGTGCTCGCGGCCTGTGCCGTCATCGGCAGGGCGATGCGGCTGAGGCTGGTCTCAGATTTGCCGTTCACTCGCGAGATGGCGAGTGAGAGGTTGCCCGAGGAGCCGACTTGCAGGCGGCCCCGGTAGGTGGAGCCGTCGGCCTGGCGGCGGAGTTCGAACGCGTGAAAGAGTGCGACCGGGGAAGCCGGAATCGAAATGGTCGCGGCCAGGTCGACATCGCCGACCGACTCGTTCTTCAGCGTGACGGTGGCAGATCTGCCGGGATTCAGGCCGGAGATCACGCCGGCGTTCGACGCGACAGAGACTTTCGCCGTGGTGTCGGGCGAAACGGAGTAAGCGGCTCCACCGGGCGCGGTGCCCCAGCCCGACCCGACGCTTCGGGTGAAGCTGTCGTTGACGAGAACCGAACTCGACGCCGCGGCCGTCAGTGGTGCGATGGCGACCACCGCAGACGTGGCGAGAAGGGCCGCGGCGAGTGCTGCGACGGCCTTCTTGGGGGTCAGCAATTGCTTGGGGGTGAGCACCTGCAGCCGCTTCAGGCCGCGCTGTGCGTGTCGCCCGCCGGCTTCGCGATGGCGCGAATCGGGGGGTGTCGTAGGGGGTGTCGATGGGTCTGTTTCAGGTGATGTTGTGCGCGATTTTTGGAAAATACGCGCGCCAAAGCGCTGGGGCTGTTGGGGCATTCGGGTGGCTCCTCGGGTATCAGCTATCGAACGAGGGTACACCCCTTTGGGGGGTTGCCTAGCACACAAACTTCAATCTGTGGTAGAGACTTGCCGCTCACTTCGATCTAATGTGGGTGGCATGACCCCGTCAGAGCAGACGATTTCCTCGAGCATCCGGCCCGCTCGATCGCACGTGTTCGGCGGTACTCTGCCCGCCATCGACGATCGTGATCCGAGGCGCTGGGTTCGAGCGATCGCCGCGATCGCTCTCGTGTTGCTCGGCGCCAGAATCATGCTGCCGCAGGGAATCGAGTTGGGGTTCGTCGCCGCCGCTGTGCTCATTCCCGTGTGGATTCCAGCCGTTCGCAGCTATCGCTGGGGTTGGGCGTTACTCGGCACCGGGCTGCTCGCCGCGGTGATGGGCTGGTGGCTCGACGTGTTCAATCAGAGTTCGCGTGCCACCGATTCGTCGCTGTTCACGAGCACGACGGCGCTGCTGGTCGGCGGGCTGCTCGGGTTCGGGTTGGTGCTCTGGGCGCGGCGTGTGCTCAGCGAGTCGAGCGTGGGACTCTGGTTCGGCATCGGCCTTGTCATCGGCATCACGCCGAGCAGTTCGCTGTTCGCGACGAATCCGTGGAAGTTCGGTTTCGCCGTTCCGCTCACGGTGATCGCCCTATCGCTGGCGTGGAAGTCGGGCCGGAGGTGGCTCGAACTCATTGTGTTAGCGGTGCTCACCGTGATTTCGGCCGTCAGCGATGCCCGGTCAGCCTTCGCGATTCTGCTGCTCGCCACCGTCATCGTCGCGGTGCAGCTGATTCCCCGGCAAGCAGGGCGGAAGTTCGCCGCGTTGAAGATCATTGTGGGCTTGGCCGGGCTCACCGCGGTGATCTACAACCTCGGCCAAGCGCTCATTCTCGATGGTTATTTGGGGCAGGCGACCGAGGCGCGTTCGATTGAGCAACTACGCACCTCCGGGTCGCTGATTCTGGGCGGTCGGCCAGAGCTCACGGCCACGCTGGCGCTCATGAACGAGCATCCGATGGGCTTCGGGGCAGGCTCGGTGCCCAACCTCAGCGACGTGGTGACCGCGAAAGCCGGCATGGCGTCGATCAACTATCAGCCCGACAACGGCTACGTCGAGCGCTACATGATGGGCGGCCACTTCGAGCTGCACTCGATGATGGGCGATTTGTGGGCCCACTTCGGCATCGCCGGGCTGCTTTTTCTGGCTATTGCCGTGGTGGTGGCCATCTGGGGTCTTGCCACCCGCATCGCCGATCGCCGGGCCAGCGGCATGATTCTCTTCGTCTCGGCGACGAGCCTCTGGGGTGTGTTGTTCAGCCCGTTCTTCAGCGCCGAACCGCTGTTCATGCTCATGCTCGGGATGCTCGTGCTGCCCGTCGCGGGCAGCCTTCACGCCCGGCTGAACTCGACCACTTCGGTCATCGGGCCGGTCCACCGATCACCGGGCGTGAACCCGGCCGCGGTGAGCACCGCGTCGTCGGCCGACGCTTCGGCCGCGGGGTAATCGACGGGTCGAACGACCCACACCCGGTCGACGGCGGCGAGCTCGCTCGTCTGTTCGGCAATCGATCGGGAGAGTCCGCGCAGGCTGTTGTCGTCGGCGCCGGTTTTCAGCAGGGTGAGGTCTGTCAGGCCGGTGAACGCGCCAGGATAGGTGACCTCGACGAACCGCGTGTCGCGGGAGTAGACGGGCGCGTCGGGAACATTGAGCGGGCCGAAATACACCCCGTCGCCCGGCTGAGCGTGGCTGCCGATGAAGGCTGCCGCTTCTGACCAGTCGGTGCCGCTCTTGCCGGTGACTTCGCGCTGCGAAATGTAGATCGGCAGTGCGATCACGGCGATCAGCGCGAGGGTGCCGAGGCGCATCCACCGCCGACCGAACCGGTTGATGCCGAGGGCGATGAGCACGGCGGCGGCGGGCGTGGTGAAACTGAAGTACCGCGGGTTGAAGAGCGGGCTGATCGCCAGAGAGTAACCGATGACGAGGATGCTGGGCACGAGCATCCACGGCACCAGCAGTAGTGCTTGCCGGCGTTCTGCCGCGTGGCCACGGCGCAGAGCCGGGATGACCGCCCACACCATCAGCGCCCAGCACACCGCGGCCAGCAGCAGTGCCGCTATCGCCCAGAGGGCGCCCCCATCGTTCGAGTCGTCGACACGGGTCGGGGTGGCGCCCAGGAACCACTGGTTCACGACCACCTGGCGCACCATCGATGCGAAGGTCGCCGAGAGATCACCCAGCTGACCCTGTTGCCCGGCGGCGGTCACGATCACGGGAGAGGCGAGCAGGCCGCCCACGGCCGCCGCGACCAGCCAGGCGAGGCGGCGGGCCCAGGGGATGCCCGCCGTGAACAGTACCGTCACGGCGTGCGCCACGACCAGCAAGGCCACGTAGATGCTCACCGCGATTCCGGCGGCCATGAGCCCGGCATAGAGCACCCAGAACCACCGCCCGCGACGAAGCGCCACCAGCAGAATGACGCTCGCCCAGACCGCCAGCGCGGTGCTGAACGCGTACGAGCGACCCTCGATGCCCATCCAGGTGATGCGGGGCAGCACGATCGCAACGATGCCGCCCAGCACCCCGACCCGAGCGCCGCCGAGAGCCTTCGCCACGAAATACACACCCACGACGGCGGCGCCTGCGGCCAGTGCGCTCGGCACGCGCAGGGCCACGGGCGAGAAGCCGAAAATCGAACCCCAGACATGCATCCCGGCGTAGTAGACCCCGTGCACCGCGTCGATCTGCTGAAGCATCGCCCACAGCTGGGCAGGAGTGCGGCTCGCGACCGTGATGGTGAATGCTTCGTCGTTCCAGAGCGACACATTCCACGAGCCGATGAGGCAGACGAGCACCGCCACCACCCCGAGAATCAGCGGTTGGCGAACGGATGCGCCCCGCGCCGAGGCCACGGCCGGCCGGGCGGCGTCAGTGTCGGTGGTTGACATGGTCTGGGCTCTCATCGGTGGGGGCGACTACGCCTCGAACGCGGGGGTTTCACGCCTGAACGACGAGGACTATCGTGACCCGAAACGTAACGGTTTGTTGAGGAGAACACAATGGTCAGCCCGAAAAACGATGCGTCGCACCCCGCGACCCGTCGGCGCACGGTCACCGGCGTCATCGTGGGCGTCATCGTGCTGGCGGTCGTGGCGGTCATCGTGATCGTCTCCATCACCCGCAATGGCGACACGGGCGGCCAGAACGCCGGTGCGGTGATCGGTACGGGTGCGGCTATCGCCCCGTCGACAGGCGCGGGAGCCGTGCTGCCGCCGCCGACCGGGCCGGCCGCAGCGACGGGTTCGCCCGTGGCATCCGACCCCGCCCAGCCTGATGTCTTGCCGGCGGTGCCGCTGACCGCGCCCGCGGTGCCGGTGCCCGGGTTGACCGTGACGATCACGGGGCTTGCCGCCGTCGACGGCGTGGCGAACGGCGTCGGCGAGGTCGGCGGGCCGGCGATCTCGTTCACGGTGAACGCCGTGAACAGCACGACCGCTGCGGTGTCGCTCGCGACCACCGTGGTGGGGGTGACGTACGGCTCGGCGCTCACTCCAGCGAACCAGCTGACGAGTGCGAGCACGCCAATGCCGCTTGATGTCGCCGCGGGCGCCACCGCCTCCGGCACCTATGTTTTCACCGTTCCGGCCGACCAACGCGGCCAGGTTCAGATCACCGTGGACTATCAGGCCGGCGTGCCGGTCGTGGTCTTCGAGGGCGTCGCGCCCTGACGCGCACACTCTCCGGGGAGGGCTTAAGCCCTTATTCGGGGGGAAGCGCTTTTCCTGTAGTTGATTTACTATCGGCTTACACGTGTGAACCCCGAACTTCACATCTGACACGAATGAGGCATCCCCATGGGGAAAAAGACGCCTACTCGTCGGCTTTTTGTTGTCCTAGCAACAACGGCCGCAGTAGTCATCAGTTCATTGACCATCGCAGGGTCTGCGTACGCAGACACCGCGCCGGCGGATCCGACGGCGCCATCGTCGCCGCCGACGGTATCAGCAGACTCGCTGCCGACAGCGCAGATCAACGGGGTCGTGTGGTCGCAGACGATCGTCGGCAACACGGTATACGCGGGCGGTGACTTCACAACAGCGCAACCGGCGGGCGCTGCAGCCGGGGCCAACACCGTCTCGCGCACATACGTTCTTTCGTACAACCTCACCACCGGCGCGCTCAACACAGCGTTCGCTCCGGTGCTGAACGGTCAGGTCAAGGCGGTCACCGCTTCGCCCGACGGAAGCCGCATCTACATCGGCGGCCAGTTCACCACCGTGAACGGGGTGAACCGTTACCGCATCGCGGCGCTCGACCCCACCACCGGCGCCGTCATCACGTCGTTCAACGCCGGCACCAACGCATCGGTGAATGCCCTTGCCGCATCGAACAGCACGGTGTTCCTCGGCGGTGCCTTCTCGAGCATCGGCAGCAGCGTTCGCAATAAGGTGGGCGCTGTCACTGCCGCGACAGGTGCCACCACCGCCTTCGACCCCTCCGCCCTCGGCGGCAGCGTCAACGCGCTGGTCGTCTCGCCCGACGGCACGAAGGTCGTCGTCGGCGGGTCGTTCACGACTCTGCACGGCTCGTCGAATCCCGGCTATGGAATCGGTATGGCCGACGCCGCGACCGGCAATCTGCTGCCCTTCGCGGTGAACAACCTCATTCGAAACGGCGGCAGCCAGGCCGCGATCCTCAGCCTCTCGACCGATGGTGACAGCATCTACGGCTCGGGTTATGTCTTCGGTGCCGGGGGCAACCTCGAAGGCGTGTTCCGTTCCGACTGGAACGGCAACCTCAACTGGGTCGAAGACTGCCACGGCGACACCTACTCGCAGGCCTCCTCGGGCACCGTCATCTACGCGGCAGGGCACTCGCACTACTGCGGAAACATCGGCGGATTCCCGCAGACGAGCCCCACCTGGACCTTCCACCGCGGCATCGCGTTCAGCAAGGCGGCGACCCAGACAATCACGGCCGACCCGTACGGCTACTACAACTTCGCGGGCACGCCCGCGCCGACCCTGCTGAACTGGAACCCCGACTTCAACACGGGTACCTTCACGGGTCAGAGCCAGGGGCCGTGGAGCATCGCGGCGAACGCCCAGTATGTCGTCTACGGCGGTGAGTTCACCACGGTCAACGGTGTGCGCCAGCAGGGCCTCTCGCGTTTCGCTGTTCGGGCGATCGCGCCGAACAAGCAGGGCCCGTTGTACTCGGGCGGCACCTTCAAGCCGTCGGTCGTCTCTCTCGCCTCCGGCACGGCACGAGTGAGCTGGACGGCGAACGCCGACCGTGACAACGGCACGCTGACCTACAACGTGTACCGCAACGGCAACCTGACGACTCCGGTCTATACGACCACGGGCGACTCGTCGACGTGGAATCAGCCGTCGATGGGCTTCACCGATACCGGGCTGACACCCGGCTCGACCTACAGTTATCGGATACGTGCGACCGATCCGCTCGGTAATACCGTCATCGGCGACGGGGTCAGCGTCACCATCACCGCGGCGACACCGAGTGTGTACAACTCTGCCGTATCCGCCGACAGCCCGGCCGACTTCTGGCGGCTCGGCGAGGCGAGCGGATCGACGGTCTACGACTGGGCCGGCTTCGCCGACCAGACCGCCACCGGCCTGACTCGTGGCACCCCCGGTGCCATCGGCGGCGACTCGAACGCTGCCTCCACGTTCACGGGCGCCAGCGATGGCAGCAGTCTCTCGGCGACGCAGAGTGCGATCAACGGCCCCCAGGTGTTCTCGATCGAGGCGTGGTTCAAGACCACCACCACAGCGGGCGGCAAGATCGTCGGCTTCGGCAACGCGAATACCGGCAACTCGAGCAACTATGACCGCCATATCTACATGGATACCTCGGGGCGCATCAACTTCGGTGTCTATCCGGGCACCTCGCGGGTGCTGAGCAGCGCGAATGCGCTCAACGACGGTCAATGGCATCAGGTGGTCGGCACTCTCAGCTCGAGCGGCATGCAGCTCTTCGTCGACGGAATCCGTGTCGGCAACAGAACCGACACCACCTCGGCTCAGCCCTACCAGGGCTATTGGCGCATCGGCGGAGACAGCTCGTGGAGCGGTGCGAACTACTTCGCCGGCGCCATCGACGACGTGTCGATCTACGGCCAGTCACTGTCGAAGCAGCAGGTCGACGCGCACTGGGTCGCATCCGGTCGCACCTCGAAGCTGCCCCAACCGCCTGCCGACAACTACGGCAACCGCATCTTCACCGATGCACCGACCCTCTACTGGCGACTGGATGACGCGGGCTCCACGGCCGCGGACTCCGGCCCTTCGGCAGCCCCGGGCAACTACTTCGGCGGCTACACCCACGGTGTGGCTGGTGCGCTGACGGGCAACCCCAACACCGCTACGAGGTTCGACGGCCAGAATGGTGGAGTCTCGAGCGCACAGCAGTTCAACGACCCCGAGATCTATTCGGTTGAGGCGTGGTTCAAGACCACAACGAATTCCGGCGGCAAGATCATCGGCTTCGGGTCGTCGTCGAGTGGTACCTCAGGCAGCTACGACCGGCACGTGTACATGCAAGACGACGGCAAAGTCGTCTTCGGCACCTATACCGGGCAACTGAACACCGTCACCACGCCCGGCTCCTTCAACGACGGCCTCTGGCATCAGGTGGTGGCGACGCAGTCGAGCGGCGGGCTGAAGCTTTACGTCGATGGCGCCCTGATGGGCACCAACCCGACCACCAGCGCACAGGCCTACACCGGCTACTGGAGAGTGGGAGGCGACACCACCTGGGGTTCGTCGAGCGCGTTCTTCGCCGGCACCATCGACGAAGCGGCCGTGTACGACACGGCACTGCCCGCCGCAACGGTGAGTCAGCACTACGCCCTCGGCACGGCCACTCCGGCGAACGCACCGCCGACAGCGTCGTTCACCCAGACGGTTTCGAACCTCTCTGTGGCCTTCAACGGCTCGGCCTCAGCCGACTCCGATGGATCGATCGCCGGCTACGCCTGGAACTTCGGTGACGGCGGCACGGCCACGACGGTCTCCCCCACCCACGTCTACGCAGCGGCCGGCACCTACACGGTGACGCTCACGGTGACCGACAACCAGGGCGCGACCGGCGTCTTCTCGCAATCGGTCACTGCCGTGGCGCCGCACGTGAACGTGGCGCCGACGGCGTCGTTCACGAACTCGATCGACCACCTCGTCTTGTCGGTCGACGGCTCGGGCTCGAGCGACTCCGACGGCACGGTGGCCGGTTATCTCTGGAACTTCGGTGACGGCGGCACAGCCACGACGGCCACCGCCACGCACACCTATGCGGCCGCCGGAACCTACCAGGTGAAGCTCACTGTCACCGACAACAACGGTGCGACGGGCACGTCGACCACACCCGTGACAGCAGTCGCAGCGCCGCCGCCCAACGTTCCGCCGACAGCGTCGTTCACCTCGGGCCACACCGACCTCACCGCGACGTTCGACGCATCGGGTTCGACCGACACTGACGGCACCATCGCGACCTACGCCTGGAAGTTCGGCGATGGGGCCACGGCGACCGGTAAGAACGCGAGCCACGCCTACGCTGCAGCAGGCACGTATTCGGTGATGCTCACGGTGACCGACAACCAGGGTGCCACCGGCACCTCGACAGCTTCGGTCATGGTGACGGCTCCGGTGGTGAACGCGCCGCCGACCGCAGCCATCGACTCGACGGTCACCAACCTCTCGGTGGCTCTGGATGCGTCGGGCTCGGCAGACTCCGACGGCACGATAACGGGTTACGCCTGGAACTTCGGCGACTCCACCACCGGCTCCGGTAAGACGGTGAACCACTCCTACGCCCAAGCCGGCACCTACACGGTCACTCTGACCGTGACCGACAACGGCGGCGCCACGGGAACCGCCACGGCGACCGTGACAGCCACCGCTCCGGCGGCCATGCCGTTCGCCCTCGACAGCTTCAGCCGCACCATGACGAACGGCTTCGGCACGGCCGATGTCGGTGGCGCCTGGACGCGCTGGGGTGCCGCGAGCAACCTCTCGGTGGGCAACGGCAGCGGCACTGTGTTGCTGTCGGCCCCTGGCGCGCAGGCCGGCGCCTCGATGGACAGCGTCGTTCAGCAAGACACCGACCTGCGCGTGCAGTTCAGTGTCGACAAGGCGGCGACGGGTGGCGGCACCTACCTCTATGCCACAGGGCGCAAGGTCTCGGCGAACAATGAGTACCGGGCATCCATTCACCTGAAGAGCAACGGAACTGTCGCGGTAGGGCTCGTCGCACTCAAGGGCTCGGCGACCGGCGTGACACTGGGCAGCGAGGTGGTGGCATCGGGAACGATCGTGGCCGGCACCAAGCTCAGCGTCAGAATGCAGGTCACCGGCACCAACCCGACCACCATCAAGGCGAAGGTGTGGGTGGCGGGCACGCCAGAACCCACGGCCTGGACGGTGCAGGCCACCGACTCGTACGCGGGCCTGCAGGCCCCGGGCGGAATCGGAGTGATCGGCTACCTCTCGGGCAGTGCCACGAACGCGCCGCAGAACCTCAGCGTGCAGGAACTCAGTGCGTTCAAGCCGTAGGTCACGCCGGCTGCACGGCGAGCTCGTCGTGCAGCAATCGTTTCCGGAGCCCCGCGCCACCACGAACCCGTACCTCGTTCTGCTCGCAGAGAGCGTGGCTGCCCAGCCGGGAGTGACCGTGCGCATGTTCTCGTGGCGTTCTGCGCTGTTCGGCAGCTACGACGTCTTTCATGTGCACTGGCCCGAGATTCTCGTCACGGGCGGCAGCGGCGTGAAGACGCTCGCCCGGCAGGCGTTGACAGCGCTCTGGCTGCTGCGGCTGCGGATGACCGGGGTGGCCCTGGTGCGCACGCTGCACAACCCCGTGCCGCACGCCGGCGTCACTCGGCTGCAGCGCATTCTGCTCGACCTCATCGACGCCCAGACCGCCCTGTTCATCTGTCTCAACGCCGAGACTCCCCAGCAGCCGGGCCGGGCCTACGAGGTGATTCTGCACGGGCACTATCGCGACTGGTTCGGCCGGGTGGCGGCCGCGGAGGCCGGCGCAGAACGACGGGCCGCCCCCGACGAGCGCGCGGGCGCGGTGCCGGGCCGGATCGCGTACGTGGGTCTCATTCGCCCATATAAAGGAGTGGTCGAACTCGTCGACGTATTTCGCTCGGTGGGGCGCACGACGGGCCTCGTCGCTGCCGCGGGAGCCGGCAGCGGCGAGGGCCTCTCGAGCGTGAGCCTGCAGGTCGCGGGCTCGCCTCGTACGCCCGAGCTGGCGGCGCAGCTGACTCGGCTGGCCGAGCTCGATGCGCGCGTTCAGCTCGACCTGCGTTACCTCAGCGACGCCGAACTGATGAGGGTCGTCGCCGACGCCGAACTCGTTGTACTGCCCTACCATGAGCTGCACAACTCGGGCAGCGTGCTCGCCGCGCTCTCGCTCGATCGGCCTGTGCTCGTGCCGGCGAATGCCGTGACCGATGCTCTGAGCGCAGAGGTCGGGCCGGGCTGGGTCTATCGCTACGACGGTGTGCTGACTGCGTCGGCACTCACCGAGGCGCTAGGGCTCGCCCATGCCCGGCAGATCGTGGTCGGCAGGCGCGAATACACCCCGGTCGTTTCGGTGGCGTCAGCCGCACATGCGGCCGAGCGATCGCGCCCCGACCTGAGCCGACGCGAGTGGGCTGAGGCGGGCGAGCGTCATGTCGCCGCGTATCGGCGTGCCCTGGCGCTGCGGGGCGCGGGATGACTCGGGTGAGCACACTCTCGTCAGCGCCGCCGGTATTCGTGGTAGCCGTAGCCCCAGGCACCACTGAGCATGCCGGCGCCACGGGCCAGCGTGCGGGTGCCACGCGCCCGCCAGGCCGGGTCGATCATCAGCATTCCGGCGACGATCTGCGCGAGACCGGCCGCGGCACGGATGCCACCGCGTGCGCTGAGTTCGAGCCGGGTCAGGGCGCGAGCGAGACCCGTGCCTGGGCCTGGGCCGGTGCCTCGGCTGGTGCCTGCCGCTTTGCCGGTGCCCCCGCCGGCGAGCATCAGCGAGGTGACGCTCCAGCTGTTTCCACTGCGAAACGCCCGCAAGACCACCCAGCGACGCGTTACTCTCGCCCGCGGAACCACGTCGGTGACCGAGGCTTCGGCGCTCCAGAGCATCCGCCCGCCATTCGCCACGATCTGGCGGGTGAACAAGGTGTCACCGCCGCCGCTGATGCCGAGGCTCAGGTCGAAGGTGAGGCCGAAGCGGCGAAGCTGGCGCAGGTCGAGCAGCAGATTGTTGGTCGCCGCCACTTCGAGGGCGGCGCCGGTGGCGTGCTGTTTGCGCTCGAAGTACCGGCCCGCCGTGATCCAGGCCTCGGGCTCGCGTTCGTAGACCGAGACGACGGGGCCGGCGACCGCGGTGCAGCCCGATTCGCGCTGCACGTCGAGCAGCGCGCGCAACCACGAGGCCGAGGGTCGTTCGTCGTCGTCGATGAACACGAGCAGGTCGATCCCGCTGCATGCGGTCAAGGCACGGTTGCGGGCGGCCGTGATGCCGGGTTGCGGTTCGTACGCATAGACGAGGGGCACTGCGTCGGTCGCGTACCCTTCGATGAAGGCGCGGGCCGAGGCATCCGGATCGTTGTCGACCACCAGCACGTGCGCGCGCACCAGCCCCGCTACCTCGAGGGCCTGGGCGAGCAGCAGCGGAACCACCTCAGCCAGGTCTCGAGGGCGCCGAAAGGTGAGTACGGCAATGGCCAGCGATGGCAGGATCGGCTCAGACGAAGCGGGCGAGGCGTGCTCGGGCGAAGCAGGTTCGGGCGGGGCCGGCGTCGCTGCCGGGTCTCCCGGTGTCTCGGGTGGCTTCACACTCCCCAGTATGCTCAGGAACGGGGCCGAACAACATGGGTTTAGCCGAATTCGACGGCCTCGCCATCGTGGTGGTGAACTACGGGTCGAGCGCGTTGCTCGCCGAACACCTGGCGCCCCTGACGCGTCGCCAGCCCGACCTGCTGACCGTGGTGGTCGACAACTTCTCATCGGAGCGCGAGCGAAGCCTCGTGGTGGCGCTGGCCGACGATGAAGGCTGGCACACGGTGCTGCCGACGGGCAACACGGGATTCGGCGGAGGGATGAACCGCGGGGTGCTGCTGGCCGAGCAATTAGGTGCCCGGACGCTGCTGCTGGTGAATCCCGATGCCGAAATCGCCGAACCCGCGATCGGCGCTCTGCTCGAGCGCAGCCACGAATGGCCCCGCACGCTGTTCGCCCCGCAGATTCTGCGGCCCGACGGAACGGTGTGGTTCAACGGATCGGATCTGTACCTCGAAGACGGCCGCACCCGCTCGTCGAGGCGACGGCCGACGACGTTCGCCGACGTGCAGCCGTGGCTGTCGGGTGCGTGCCTGATGCTCTCCGACCAGCTGTGGCGGCTCATCGGCGGGTTCGACGAAGAGTACTTTCTGTATTGGGAAGACATCGATTTCTCGCAGCGTGTGGTTGCCGCCGGCGGGGCGATCGCTGTGGCGAGCGAGGCCATCGCCATCCATTCGCAAGGCGGCACGCAGGGCGCAGGGGCGACCCACTACGGCGACCCGAAATCTGATGTGTACTACTACTACAACATTCGCAACCGGCTGCTGTACGCGGCCCGGCACCTCGACTCGGAGGGCATCGAGCGCTGGCGGCGGGTGACACTCCCGATCGCCTGGGAGGTTCTGCTGCGCGGTGGCCGACGGCAGTTTCTGCGCTCGCTGTCGCCGCTGTATGCGGCATACCGAGGGGTTCGGGATGGCCGGCGGCTCGTGAAAGACGAGCTGAAGATGCGGCGGCGTGAGGCGGCGTCGGGCTGAGCCGCGAGGCAGCCTCCCGCACTGCGCTGCCGGTCATCGGGGCGATCAGCGATTTCGCGTCTTCCGGTCAGTCGATGGTCTCTTTTTTCCCTGGCTTTAGGCTGCTACTATCCATGGATACAAATACTTTGGGGTTTAGAGCATCTAAACATCAGAATAAATGAGGCGATGGAAATGGGACGCCAGAAAGTCAGCATGACAACAACGGCACGCGACGCGGCCGCAATTCTCGGGCAGCAGGTGCAGTTCGCCCGTCAGGATCGAGGGTGGACTGTCGATGAGTTAGGCGAGCGAGCGGGAGTGTCGTATCCGACCATCCGCAAGATCGAGAAGGGCGAGCCCAGCGTGTCCTGGGGTAACGTCTTGAACGTTGCCGCCCTAGTGGGCGTCCCACTCTTCGGCACCGATGACCCGAGTGAACTCGCCCGCATCCGCGCGCGCGGCCAAGAGCGCCTGACACTGCTGCCGCAAAGAGTGCGCGAGAGAAAGCTACCCGATGTCGACCTCGACTTCTGACGTCGTCTACGTCTGGGCTTGGCCGTCTGGAGAGACAGAGCCCGTACCAGTCGGCGTGCTGCGTTCCCGCGGCGATGATGGACTGTGGTTCACTTACGGGCGCAGGTGGCTCGAGCGCGCCGGCAGCTTCGCGCTCGGACCAGACCTCCCACTTGGAACTCGTGACTTCGAACCCCATGGGGATCTCCGCATGCCCGGATCCATCCGTGACGCCGCGCCAGACTCCTGGGGTCAACTTCTCATCACTGATCGGATCGTCGGTGACCGCAACCGTGACCCGAACACCATCGACCCCCAGGTGTTCCTTCTCAACTCCGGTTCGAACCGACTCGGCGCTCTCGATTTCCAGGCCAGTGCAGACGATTACGTGTCGCGCGACGATGACGCTGCCCTCGCACAACTCCAAGAGGCAGCCGACCTCATTATCGCTGGGGAGGTACTCCCGCCCCAGCTCGCTGCTGCAGCACTGCATGGCACGAGCATGGGCGGCGCTCGCCCCAAGGCCACCATCCGCACATCAGACGGCGAGTGGCTTGCCAAGTTCTCCACTTCTCGAGACACCTATGACGTCATCCACGCCGAGGCGATGGGTATCGCTCTCGCTCGTCGTGTCGGCATTGATGTGCCCGAGTTCAAGCTCGTCGCTTCGATGGGCCGAGACGTGTTGTTGGCGCGACGCTTTGACAGGGGTGCTGGTGGTACCCGGCGCCCGGTCGTCTCCGGGCTGACGATCCTCGCTCTCGACGAATCCACCTGGCGCGACGGAGGCTATCCATCGCTGGTCGATGCAATTCGGTTGCGGAGCGAGCGTCCTGGCGAGATTGCCGAAAGGATATTTCAGAGGGTGGCGTTCAACATCGCGATCCGCAACAACGACGACCATCTCCGTAACCATGCTGCATTTTGGGACGGGCAGCACCTCGAGCTCACACCCGCGTACGACCTGAGTCCAGCGCCCACTTCAGGCGAGACCGCCGGCCAGGCGCTCGCGTACGGCCGCGAGGGGCAGCGGAACAGCAGCTTCCGAGACGTAGTAGCGGTCGCCGCAGATTACGGGCTCAGCAATCGCCGGGCTCGCGAGATCGTCAACCACGTAATCGACACGATCGCCGACACGTGGAATGAAGCAGCAGACGAAGCAGAACTGAGTCGTCGCGATCGGTCGAGCTTTCAAGGATGGCTGTTCTTGAATCCAGGCACCCTCGACGGCTACACCCCGGTCGACCCTGCAGGCCCGCCCGTGAAGACCAGCGGAAATCGGCCGGGCAGAAGCCTGGACCGCGGACGTTTCGACTTCCGGCGTTTCATTGACGACGCTGCAGGCTCATCCGACGAAGTGAGCGCAATCGATGCCCGCGAGCAATACGGCCTCGGCTTCCAGGATCTTGCAGCCATTGTGGGTCGGGGCGAATCCGGTGCACGCCTGGATGACCTGGGGGAACTTCGCATCCCGACCTCGGCTCTCGCGGGTGGTCCTACAGGAGCGGCTGGCTCTACCCCTGCAGACCGATGAACGCCGCGAGCTCCCGCACCATGTGCGTCGTATTCAGCTCGGTCTCGACCACCTGTCGCCCGCCCCGCCCGAGAGCCACCGCCAGGCCCGGGTTCTCGAGCAACCGCACCACCTGCGCGGCCATCGCCCCCGCGTCGCCCACCGGCACCAGCAGACCCGTCTGCGGCCCGCGCCCCATCGGGCTGCCCTGCACGTAGTCGCGGATGCCCGGGGTGTCGCTGATCACCACGGGCCGCCCTGACGCCATCGCTTCGAGGCTCACGGTCATGCCCGAAGCGTGCAGATTCTGCTGCGTCGCGATCGCCACTACGCTTGCCCGCGCGTACAGGCCGGCCAGCTCGACGTGGCTGAGCCGGGCGATTGTTCGTACACCCGGCGGCGGAGGCAGCGTGCTCGTGGTCTGCACCACGATCTCGGTTTCGGGTGAAAGTTCGTGCACCCGCCGCAGCGCCTCGAACAGCGTCTGAGTGTCTCGGTCACGATCGCCGCCCACACTCAGCACGAGGGGTGCTTTGGCCGGCTGCTGAAAGGTGAAGAACGTCTCGTCGACGCCGAATCGGAAGAAGCCGATCGGCGGCCCGTTCTCTCCCACGAGGTCTGTCAGCGCGGCCTGCTGACCGCTGCTGATCACCCAGACGCCCGACATGAGTCGCAGAACACGCCGAACCGCCGATACGTCGGCGCCGCGCGCTGCCGCGTCGGTGGCCCAGATCACTCCGCAGTACATCTCTGTGCGGGGGCAGCTGGCGAGCATCCGCCTTGCCGCGTTCTCATCCCAGCTGAGCGCGATGCTGCGGTGCGGGGGGTGCCCCTCCGCCTCGGCCCACGGATTGTATTCCGGATGCCGCCCGCGTCGCTGAAAGTGGCTCCGTGCGCGGGCCAGCGCATCGGGCTCGGCAACCGCCTGAGCACGCAGACTGTCGACGTACCGGCCGAGACCGTCGAGTCCGTACGGCCAGAAGCCGGGAACCGCGCCCTGTGCGTGTCGCAGCTGCCATTGGTCGACATGGCGTTCTGCGGGAAATGCGATGTCGAGGGTGACGTCAGACATGCCGGCCTCCTCGCGGAGCATTCGTGTCTCGACGTGGGTTCGCCGCTGCCGGCGTGGCGGCGCCGTCGTTCTCGGTTTCGCCCCGCGGCACACCGGCTGCAGCCATGGCAGGGTCTTCGCCGGGGTCGCTGACGAAATCGGTGACGAGATCGGCCGCCGAGGCGGTGATGGCCGCGGCGCGCCGGGTGCCGAGATCGCGCCACACGTACCAGAAGTTCGGCCCCACCTGGCAGAGGGCCACGCTCACAGCCGAGGCGATCACCGGGCCGGCCGCGCCGACGACGGGAATCAGCAACCACGTCAGGCCCAGGTTCAGTGGCACCATCACCAGAATCGGCGCTATTTGAAAGGTCAGGCCGCGTTTGTCGGTCATATACATGCCGAGCGGGTACTTGGCCGCCTGCAGTGCGACGAACAGAACGAACGACGCGAGCAGCCAGCCGTCGAGCTGGATTTTTCCGCCGGAGACGAATGCGGCAAGCCACGGGGAGATGAGCGCCAGGGCGCCGCCCATCACGAGCCCGCCGGCCATGAACCAGAGCACGGGGCGGGCCGGCGACTCGATGCGGTTCGCGCTGCGGGCCGCGGCGTAGACGGGCCAGAGGCTGAGCCCGGCCGCCGCGATGGTCTGCAAGACGATGCCGAAGAGTTGTGAAGAGAGGTTGTATTGGGCGAGCTGGTCGACGGTGCCGAAGTGGCTGAGCATCAGTCGCCCGGTCTGCATCGCGAGGGGGAGCGCCACCATCTGAACGAGCATCGGCCAGGCCAGACCGATCGCCGGCACACCTCGGTACGCACGTACCCGTGGAATCTCGCGAATCGCCGCGCCGATCTGGGGCTTCAAGGCGCGCGCCGCGATGATCAGGCAGATCACCGAGACCAGGGCGCTCGCGAGGTATGACACGACGGCCAGGTAGGTGCCCGCCGGCACCGCGAAGACCACGAAGGCGCCGATCACGATGAGCATGAAGGGTGCGACAACCGCCTGGGTCGCGACCTGAACGTTGGTCTTCTTGAGCCCGACGAGAATGCGTTGACCCACCGTGAGGGGAATCACCAAGCCGAAAACGGCCAGACAGAGAAACGCGGCCGTGCTGCCGCCGTCGGAGATGAGGCCTTTGCCGAGCAGCGCGGGCCACCATCCCGCCAGCGAGATGATGATGCCGATGGTGATGAGGATGCCGCCAGAGACCAAGAGAATACGAAACGCGGTGACGATGGTGCGGCGCACAAAATCGTCGGTGCGTGGCGCCGACGAACCGGCGACGGCGTTGATCACCACGGCGGCTATACCGAGATCGGCGAACGGCAGCAGGGTGGGAAAGCTCGAGAGCAAGCCGTACTGCGCGTATGCCTCTGTGCCGAAGTTGGCGATGATCATGCGGCTCGTGATGATGCCGAGCACGCCCGCCAGCGCCATCACGACAATCTTGGTGATGGCGGTGCTGCTCACCATCGACATCGTCGAGCGCTTCGACGTAAGGGGTGCGGGTGGCGCTGGTGGCGCTTGCGGCGTCGATTGCGATGCGGATGCCGGTGCGGGTGCGGCTGTCGGTTCCGACCCGGGTGCGAGTTCCGAAGCCGCTTCCGAAGTCGGTGCCGAGGTCGGGGCGGCGACGTGCCGATTCGAGGTGACTGCTGGCCGGGTCATCCGTCGAACGCCCTGGCGAGGTCTGAAATGGTCAGCGTCTGCGAGAAGAGCCAGTCGTCGGCGGCCAG
>JAODBB010000153.1 GCA_025463745.1 Subtercola sp. | reverse complement strand
TGCCGGTGCCGGTGCCGGTGTCGGTGCCGGTGTCGGTGTCGGTGCGTGTGTCGGTGCGTTGCAGCCGCAGCCAGGTCTCTTGCACCGCATCCTCTGCGTCGGCGCGCGAACCGAGCAGTCGCGTCGCGATGGCTAGGAGCCGTGGCCGTTCCGTTTCGAACCGCCGGGCCAGAATTCTCTGATCGGTCATGTCACAACTCCTCGATGTCGCTCGTCGGAATAGTGACGAGGCGAGGCCCTCGATTGTGACAAGAAAGGACGACGATCATGACTGCACCCCTTCTCGTGACGGGCGGAACCGGAACCATCGGCAGCTGCGTGGTGCCGATGCTACGTGAAGCAGGCCGTGACGTACGCATTTTCACGCGGCACGCTCGGCCGGCCCAGCCAGGCATCGAACAGGTCGAGGGCGATACCGTCACCGGGCGCGGGCTCGCGGAGGCCCTCGTCGGTGTGGATGTGGTGCTGCACCTGGCCGGCGGCGCGAAAGGCGACGACATCGCGGCCCGTAAGCTCGCCGCTGCTGCGAGGAACGGTACAGATGTTCGGCACCTCATTCTCATCTCGGTCGTCGGCGCCGACCAGATGCCCATCGGCTACTTTCGCGCTAAGGCGCGGGCCGAACGGGCTTTCGCCGAATCGGGGCTGCCCTACACCGTGCTGCGTGCTGCCCAGCTGCACGAGTTCGTGCTGCCGATCATCCGCGGCATGGCCCGATTGCCGCTGCTGCCCGTGCCCGGCGGTCTGCGCTTCGAGCCGGTGCACGTCGACGAGGTGGCCGCGCGACTCACCGAACTCGCGCTCGGCGAACCTGTCGGCCGTGTGCCAGACATTGCGGGGCCCGAGGTTCTCGACATTCAGCAGCTCGAAACCGACTATCGAGACGCGAAGGATGCGCGGCGCCGGCGCGGTGTTCCGATCCGGTTGCCCAGTGCGGTCGGTCGCGCCTACCGCGCCGGAGCCAATCTCGCACACGACCCCGTCCTGCGCGGTGAACGCACGTGGCGCGAATTTCTCGCTCAATCACGCTGACCTCCTCACGATCATTAGCGGAACCCCTGGTGGCCGCTGTCGTCGATTATGCTAGTGAGCATGACTCAGCAAATGGCTGCACCGAAGATCAACACGCTCGCCGTCGTCGCGATGATCTTCAGCTTCATCGTGCCGCCCGTCGGTATCGTGCTCGGGCACGTTGCGCTGCACCGGATCAAGCGGTTGCAGCAAGGCGGTCACTCTCTTGCCCTTGCGGCGACAGTACTGGGCTACCTCTTCTTTGCCGTCGGGGTAGTGCTGGTCGCGCTGTTCGTGGTCTTGGCGATGGCCGGGCTGATCACTTTCAACGGTGTCACGTTCTGTTCCGGCAACTGTCCCGGAACGAACTCGACCTTCCACCATCTCCGCACAGGCGCACATTCGTTCTGATGTCGAGGGCCTTGATCGACGCCGTGAGGCGGTGTCGAATGGGGAAGATGCCGAAGTTCTCGGATCGACAATCAAGGAGGAATCGATATGAGCTCGATAGTGGTGCAGACGTTCATGACCCTCGACGGCGTCGTTCAGGGCCCCGGCGGCCCAGACGAAGACCCAGAGGGAGGTTTCGAACACGGCGGCTGGCAGTTGGCCTACGACGACCGGATGGACGTGCTCGACGAAGGCGGCAAGGTCATCGAGGAGTGGGAGAGCAAAACGGAGGCGTTGCTGCTCGGCCGCAAGACGTACGAGATCTGGGCCGGCGCCTGGGGCGTATGGCCCGAAGACGCCGAGGGATTCATGGGCGAGTTGACCCGCAGATACAACCGCGTTCCGAAGTACGTCGCCTCACGCACCCTCAGCGAGGTCGGCTGGCCGAACTCGACGCTCCTCGGCTCCGACGTGCCCGAGGCGGTGCGAAAGCTGCGCGAACAGCCCGGCGGCGAGATTCGGGTGTGGGGGAGTACCGAGCTGATCAGAACGCTCGCAGAGCACGACCTCGTCGACGAGTACCGCATCGCTGTGTACCCCATTGTGCTGGGCTCGGGTAAGAAGCTCTTCTCCGACGGGTTTCCGCTGACCACACTGACCTTGGCCGACAGCCGCGCTCTGGCATCCGGAGTTCTGATCAACACCTATCGTCGTACCGAAGCGGCGTGAGCGGCGCCCCACAGCGCAGAGGCGTTTCGGGCTCAGCGCATCGCGCAGAGAACAGCCACTTGGTGCGGCGGGCCCGAAGCGGTAGTGTTTCAGCGAACGTGACACGATCTGAGGAGGTGAGCCCGATGCACAAACTGTCCACTCTGGGCGCTCCTTTCGAGTTCACGATCGCGCGACTGACGTAGCCGTCGCGGGGGAGCGCTTCACGCACTCTCACGAAAGCTACGACCATGAATCCTTCACTTCAGTTCAACCCTCAGGCGACGTCTGACGACGTCTCCGAACATCCCTCCTCCGCGCTGGTGCTCGGTGGCGGAGGATCAGCCGGAAACGCCTGGCTGATCGGTGTCATCGCCGGACTCTTCGAGGGCGGCCTCGATGCCACCCGAGCCGATCTGATCA
>JAODBB010000108.1 GCA_025463745.1 Subtercola sp. | reverse complement strand
TCACAGCAGGTGGCAACTCATCATGATCAACGGAGCACCCCACATCATCCCACCACCCGAAATCGACCGGACACAAACACCCAGACCCTGCACCAGGCGACGCGTCGGACACACACACGCACAAGCACACGCACGAGCAGGCGCCCGATGAACGGAAGAGAACCAACCGCTGATTTCACGCACGCCGCCGATTTGCAACACGAGTCTCGAGCTTCAGGCTTTCGTCTGCTTGTGGTCAGTTTTTTGGCTGCCCGTTCTCTGTCGTCAGTCGTCTGTCGTCTGGCCGCTACCCGCCGTCACATACCGGGTCGGGATGACCGGCTCGCCGCCGCGCGCCAGCCGGAACGCCTGAGCGGGCAGTTCTTTCACCACGTGCGCGTGGTGAAGTCGCGCGGCCCGAACACCTTCGGCACCCGCGAACCGTTCGTCGATGATTCCGTCGCGAACGAACACCTCGCCGAGTATTCGCCCGTCGGCCGGAGGTTTCAGCCCGACCGGGGTATCGATGAAGAGCGTCTCGGCGACGGCCATGCCGTCGGCGCCGAACTGTCGCACCGCGACCTTGCGGCCGCCCACCGACGTCTTCTTCGCAGACCGCTTCGCCACCGAGACCCATTCGCCGGAATCATTCTGGTGCGCCACGAGCTTGTAGACCATTCCTGCCGCCACCGAGCCGCTGCCGGTGACCAGCGCGGTGCCCACGCCATACGAATCGACAGGCGTGGCCGCCAGGGCCGCGATGGTGTATTCGTCGAGGTCGCTCGTGACGGTGATTTTCGTTTCGGCGTTACCGAGGGCATCCAGTCGCGCCCGAACCGACGAAACCAGGGCGGGCAGGTCGCCGGAGTCGAGGCGGATGGAGCCGAGCCCGTGACCGGCCACCCGCACCGCGAGGTCGGCACCGTTGTCGACGTCGAACGTGTCGATGAGCAGTGTCGTGCCCGGCCCCATGGCGGCCACCTGCGAGCGGAACGCGGCTTCTTCTGTGTCGTGCAGCAGCGTGAAAGCGTGCGCCGCAGTGCCCATGGTGGGTATGCCCCAGCTGCGACCGGCCTCGAGGTTCGAACTGGCGGCGAATCCCGCGATGTAGGCTGCGCGGGCGGCTGCGACCGCCGAGCGTTCACCCGTGCGACGCGACCCCATTTCGGCGAGCGGCCGGCCGGCCGCGGCCGACACCATGCGGGCAGCGGCGCTGGCAACCGATGAATCGAAGTTGAAGACGCTCAAGATGAGGGTCTCAAGTATGACCCCTTCGGCGAAGGATGCCTCGACCGTGAGAATCGGCGAGCCGGGAAAGTACAGCTCGCCTTCGCGGTACCCCGAAATCGTTCCGCCGAAACGGTAGCCGGCGAGCCAGTCGAGCGTCGGAGCGCTGACCACATCGTTTGCGCGCAGCCACTCGAGTTCAGGTTCACCGAACCGAAAGTCTCGAATCAGCTCGAGCACACGGCCGGTGCCGGCGACGACGCCGTAGCGCCTGTCGTGGGGCAGCGTGCGGGCGAACACCTCGAAGAGGCACTGACGCGCTGCGGTGCCGTCTGCCAGTGCGGCATCGAGCATGGTGAGCTCGTAACGGTCGGTGAGAAGTGCTGTCGATGAACCCACAGGCCCGAGCCTAGCAAGGCGTATAAGCTTGACGCCCGTGAGCGACGCACCGATTGGCATTTTCGATTCCGGCGTCGGTGGTCTCACTGTGGCTCGTTCGATTCGCGACCAATTGCCCCGCGAATCGGTGTTGTACGTCGGCGACACGGCACACTCGCCGTACGGCCCTAAGCCGCTGGCCGAGGTGCGGCGATACGCGTTGGCGGTGCTCGACGATCTGGTGGCCCAGGGCGTGAAGATGCTGGTCATCGCCTGCAACACCGCGTCGGCCGCCATGTTGCGCGACGCCAGGGAGCGGTACTCCGTGCCCGTCATCGAGGTCATCCAGCCCGCCGTTCGGTCGGCGGTGCGAGCCACCCGCAACAACCGTGTCGGCGTGATCGGAACCCTCGGTACGATCAATTCCCTCGCCTACAACGACGCCTTCGCCGCGGCTCCGCACCTCGAACTGTTCTCGGCGGCCTGCCCGCGCTTCGTCGACTTCGTCGAATCGGGCGACACCTCGAGCGCCGAGCTGCTGAGCGTCGCCGCCGAATACCTCGCTCCGCTGAAAGCTGCGGGTGTCGATACAGTCGTGCTCGGCTGCACACATTATCCCTTTCTCAAGGGCGCCATTCGCGTGGTGATGGGCGACGAGGTGACGCTGGTGTCGAGTGACACCGAGACGGCCAACGATGTCTATCGCGAGTTGGTCGAGCGGGGCATCCAGCGCACCAGCCGCAGTGCCCCCAGCTATCGTTACGAAGCCACCGGCGAAAGCGCCGACGAGTTCATACGGCTCGCCCACCAGTTTCTCGGCCCGCAGATTTCGAGCGTCGACCTCGTCGAAACCGGCGCCATTTCACTTCCCGATCTATCCGCCGTCAAGGAGACCACATGACCGACAGCCACCCCACCACGCTCGTGCGCAAAGACGGTCGCAGTGTCACCGACCTGCGAGACGTCACGATCGAGCGCGGCTGGAGCAAACAGGCCGAGGGCTCCGCGCTCATCTCGTTCGGCAATACCAAAGTGCTCTGCACGGCGTCGTTCACGAACGGTGTGCCACGGTGGATGTCGGGCAAGGGAAAAGGGTGGGTCACTGCCGAGTACTCGATGCTCCCGCGTTCGACGAACAGCCGCATGGACAGGGAATCGGTCAAGGGCAAGATCGGCGGCCGCACTCACGAGATCTCGCGTCTGATCGGCCGCTCTCTGCGAGCCGTGGTCGACATGAAGGCGCTCGGTGAGAACACCATCGTCATCGACTGCGATGTGTTGCAGGCCGATGGCGGCACCCGCACGGCGGCCATCACCGGCGCGTACGTCGCCCTGGTCGACGCCATCGAGTGGGCGCGCGAGAAGAAGTTCATCGGCCAGAAGTCGCAGCCGCTGACCGACAGCGTCTCGGCCGTCTCGGTGGGCATCATCGACGGCACCCCGATGCTCGATCTGGCCTATGTCGAAGACGTGCGCGCCGAAACCGACATGAACGTCGTGGTCACCGGTCGCGGACTCTTCGTCGAGGTGCAGGGCACCGCTGAGGGTGCGCCGTTCGACCGCACGGAGCTGAACGCACTGCTCGACCTGGCTCTCGCCGGCGCCCATGACCTCGGCGAGCTGCAGAAGCTCGCCCTCGCTGACAACGCCTGAGTGGGATGGGCGTCACCATGAGCATCCGTGTCGTTCTGGCCACCCACAACCAGCACAAGGTCGATGAATTCCAGAAGATCCTCGGTACCCGGCTGCCCGAACTCGAGATCGTGAAGTACGACGGCCCCGAGCCCATCGAAGACGGCGTGACGTTTCGCGAGAACGCCCTCATCAAGGCGCGCGCGGCGGCCGCTTTCACCGGGCTTCCGGCGATGGCCGACGATTCCGGCCTGTGCGTCGACGTGCTGAACGGCGCCCCTGGTATCTTCTCGGCGCGCTGGGCCGGTCACGGCAAGGGCGACGTGGCCAACCGAAACCTGTTGCTCGACCAGCTGGCCGACGTTCACGATGAGCATCGTGGGGCGGCGTTCGCCTGTCACATCGCGCTGGTGGTTCCGGATGCCCGTGCAACCCCCCTCGAGCAGACTCCGTTCGCCTTCGAAGAGGTCGCGGCCGGTCTCTGGCCCGGCACCCTCGTGCGCGAGGCCCGCGGCGCGAACGGATTCGGGTACGATCCGGTCTTCGTTCCGCACGGCTACGACGTGACGGCGGCCGAACTCCTGCCGGAGCAGAAGAACGCCATCAGCCACCGGGCCATCGCATTCGAGGGCGTGATTCCCCTACTGAGAATGAGCGTCATTCCTAACTAGCGCCGGGGGCCGTGAAACTGGTGCGGTTCGGTGGCGTGCGGCAGCCGACCTGCCTATTCTGTAAGCAATGAGCGCGAATTCCGAGGGTCACAGCCACGCGCACGGTTCGACGAACCGGGCGCGATTGGGCATTGCCATCGGCATCGTCAGCCTCGTGCTCCTGGTCGAGATCGGCGGCGCCTACGTCAGCGGCTCGCTCGCGTTGCTCGCCGACGCCGGCCACATGTTCTCCGACCTCTTCGGGCTCATCATTGCGCTCGTCGCGTCGGTCGTCGCTCTGCGGCCGGCCTCCGACCGGCACACGTTCGGCTTTCAGCGCACCGAAGTGCTCGCGGCGCTGATCAACGGGGTGATTCTTATCGCGGTGGGAGTGTTTGTCGCCGTCGAGGGTATTTCGCGACTGACCTCTCCTGAAACCGATCAGGTGCAGGGCGGCATCATGCTCGTGATCGCGTCGATCGGGCTCGTGGCCAACGTCTGCGCCCTGCTCGTTCTTCGGGGCGGCGATACGAAGTCGTTCAACATGCGCGGCGCCTACCTCGAAGTGCTCGGCGACACCCTCGGGTCGATCGCGGTCATCGCCGCGGCCATCGTGATTCTGCTCACCGGTTTTGTCGCGGCAGACGCCATCGCGTCGCTGGCGATCGCCGTGATGATCATTCCCCGGGCCGTGCTGTTGCTTCGCGATGTGGTGGGTGTGCTCATCCAATCGGCCCCGAAAGACACCGATGTGCAGAAGATTCGTGAGCACCTTCTCGGCACGCCGGGGGTCACCGAGGTGCACGACGTTCACGTCTGGGCCATCACGTCGGGCGAGCCGGTCTTCTCGGCGCACGTCGTGGTCGACAAACGCATCTTCGCGGAGGGAACTACCGGGGTTCTTCTCGATCAGCTGTCGGAGTGCCTGTCGGAGCATTTTGATGTGGAGCATTCGACATTTCAGCTGGAACCGGCTGAGCATGCAGGTCACGAACACGAGCAGCATCGCTGAGGTTCGCCCCCGTCACCATGCCGTTGCGTTTCGACAGGGCGACAGCGGCGATCGGGAAGAGCAGCACCGACAGAGCGCCGGCCCCGATGATGCTCGCCTGACTGGCCTCGGTCATGGCGCCGTTGTCGACCCCGATCTCGGTGAGAGCCACCAGCAGCGGCAGGGCCGTGGCGCCGAAGAACATCAGCTCGAAGCGCTCGAGTACCGGTAGGTCTCTGCGGTACCAGAACAGCGCGGGCGCACCCCGAATGAGCAGCATCGCCACGAAGAAGATCACCAGCGGGGCCGGGTTCGTAAGAATCGACGCCAGGTCGAGTGTCATGCCCGAGTAGATGAAGAACAGCGGAATGAAGAACCCGTACCCCACGGCCTCGAGCTTGATCTCGAGTATCTCCGAGCCAGAGGGAGACCAGTGCCGCAGGAGCATGCCTGCCGCGAATGCTCCGAGTACGCTGTCGAATCCGAAGGCGCTCGAAACGAACAGCAGCACGAACAGCAGAGCGATGACGAGCCGCAGTACCAGCTGCGAGGTCGAGTGCCGCCGCTTCTCGACCATCGTGAGAAACCAGCGCGGTAGCAGCGAGAACTTCGCCAGCGAGGCGGCTGCGATGACGAGCAGAAAGATGAGCAGCGCAATGAACGCGGCGATCGTGCCACGGGTGCCGAGGAACAGCGCCATAGCGATGATGGGTGCGAGTTCGCCGACGGCGCCCGTGGCGAGGATGTATCGCCCGAACTTCGTCTCGAACATGCCGTGCTCTTTGAGGATCGGAATCAACGTGCCGAGCGCGGTCGTGCTGAGTGCGATGGTCAGCACGATGGGCGACTGGACGACCCCCAGCGCGTAGAGCGCGAAGACGATGATTCCCGCCAGAATCAGGGTCGACAGCCAGGCCCAGATGGCCGTCTTGCCGGCTTTCTCGACAAAGATCTTCGGGTCGAGTTCGTACCCGGCGAGCAGGAACAAGAAGCCCATGCCGATGGTGGAGAACAGCGAGATGTCGGTGGGGTCGGCGAGGTTCGCCACCTCGGGGCCGATGATCACGCCGCCCACCAGCAGCAAGGCGACCTGGGGGATGCGCACCGGGCCGGGAATGAGGTCGACGATCAGCGGCGCGGCGGCCGCCAGCAGAACGACGACGACCAGCGACGCGAAGGCCTCGTTCACGACGGGCTATTCGGCGCGCTGGTTTTTGTCGTGGTGACCGTCGAAGACGGTCGGGTCGAGCAGCAGCTCTTCTGCCGCGCCGGTGGCCTCGACGGCGTCTTCGTCGGCCGCTGCGGCGAGCTTGCGTGACTTGCGGGCCGACGAGACGGTGTGGATGACCGTGGGAACGAGCGTGACGACCACGACCGCCAGCAGCACCACGTCGATGTATTTCTCGGTGAAGTCACGCACGACGGGAATCTGACCCAGAAAGTAGCCGAGCAGTACGAAGCCGCCGCCCCAGATAAGGGCGCCGATCGCGTTGTAGAGGCTGTATTTGCGGTAGTTCATCTTGCCCACGCCGGCGGCGACGGGAGCGAACGTGCGCACGACCGGCACGAACCGCGCGATAACCACGGCGAATCCGCCGAACCGTTCGAAGAACGCATTGGTGCGCTCGACGTTCTTGATGCTGAAGAACCCCGACTCTTTTCGCTCGAAGATGCGCGGGCCCGCTTTTCGGCCGATGATATAGCCGACTTCGCCGCCGAGGAAGGCGGCGAGAGCGACGGCGGGTGCAACCAGCCAGATCGAGATCGCGATTCCGCCGGTGGAGTTGGGCTGGGTGCCGGCGAAGGTCAGCAGGCCGGTGAAGAAGAGCAGGGTATCGCCCGGCAGCACGAATCCGATCAGCAGACCGGTCTCGGCGAACACGATGAAGCAGATTCCGAGCAGCGCGAACGGCCCGAACGAATGGATCAGCGTGTTCGGGTCAAGCCACGGTATGAGTGCGGTATGCAAAGGTCGTGCTCCAGTCGTCGTGCTGCAAGGCGGCATGCGTGAGGCTGTGTGCAGTGTGCCAGAGTGCAGTATGCCCGTGTTGAGGCGTGCGGGAGAAGGGACTTGAACCCTCACGCTCGAAAGCACAGGTACCTAAAACCTGCGTGTATACCAATTTCACCACTCCCGCAAAGAACACCATCAGTGTAATGGTCACAGTGTAATGGGTCAGCGAACGAGCTTTCGGGGAACATAGCGGGGAATGTAGCGCATCAGAATTCCCGCGCCCGCAAAGCCCAGCAGCCCCATCGCTCCGACCGCGAGCGGCAGCGACACGATGGCGACGATCAGGGAGATCAGCAGGGGAGCGGCGGCGGTTCCCAGGTCGCCCGTGAAGCGAAAGGCGCCCAGGAACGGGGCGGGTGCGTCTTTCGGCGCCAGATCGGCGCCCAGCGTCATCACGATTCCACTGCCCACGCCGTTCGAGACGCCGAGGGCGATCGTCAGCACGATGAACCAGGTCACCGCACCCGGCAGGTTGTGAGTGAACGCGAGAATCAGCAGGCAGATACCCATGCCCACCATGCACGGCACGACACTCCAGAGCCGGCCGAAGCGATCCATGATCTGCCCGCTCGCGTAGAAGAGCGCGAAGTCGAGCGCGCCGCCGATGCCCACGATGAGGGCCGTATTCGCCTCGTTGAGCCCGAGGCTCACCGCCCAGAGCGGCAGGATGACCGTACGGCTGGCTCGAAGCGCACCCACCAGCGCGACACCCGACCCGATGCGAACGAGCAGCCCGCGAAAGGTGTAGATGGTCGTGAACAGCCCGTGGGCCTCAGCGGTCACAAGCTGCTCGCCCGCATCTGGTTTCATGAGCTTTTCGGTGGGGTCGGCCACAATCAGCAGCAGCACGATGATGCTCACGGCGCAGATGCCCTGAATCCAGAACACCGCCTGAGACGTGCCGCTGAGCGCGATGACTGCTGCGCCGAGGAACGGCCCGATGAACCAGCCCAGCCGAAACGTTCCGCCGAGCGTCGAAAGCGCGCGGGCGCGGTACTCGACCGGCACGAAACTGGTCATGAACGCGTGGCGAGCGAGCGCGAAGACGGCGCCCGCGAGGCCGAGAAAGAAGATGCCGGTGCCGAACAAGAGCGGGGTCGTTGCGATCATGCACACGACGACGGCGAGAATGGCCAGCACGGCGGCGTAGATCATGGCGCGGCGCTCGCCGATCTTGCCAACCACCCAGCCGCTGGGAATGTCTCCGACGAGCTGGCCCACCATCGTCATTCCGGCGATGAAGCCGGCAACGGCGAGAGTCGCCCCCAAGTTGCTGGCGATGGCGGGGATCACGGGAATCACCGAACCCTCGCCGGTGGCGAACAACAGCGAGGGTACAAGCGCAGGGAGCGCAATCGAGCGGAACGTGAATGTCGGCTGGACAGTACTCATTGGTTAACGAGTTTACCCGGGTCGGCTACCCAGAATGCGCCGGTAGGCTGGGTGACCGTGTTAGAACTTGACCTCTCCGAGCAGATTTCTGCTCTTCGCTCCACCTTCAGCGACATTCGAACGGTCGTCGACGTACCAGACCTCGAGGCGCAGATCGCCGACCTCAGCGAGCAGGCTGGTGTGCCCGACCTCTGGAACGACACCGAGAAGGCGCAGAAGGTCACCAGTGCGCTGTCGCACCGGCAGGCCGAACTCGCGAAGATCAAGAGCATCGATTCCCGGCTCGACGACCTCGAGATCATGGTCGAATTGGCGAACGACGAATCAGACGAAGAATCGGCCGTCGAGGCGCAGGCCGAACTCGTGAGCCTCACCAAGCTGCTGGGTGAGCTCGAGGTGCAGACGCTGCTGAACGGCGAATACGACCCGCGGGCTGCCGTCGTGACGATTCGCGCCGGCGCCGGGGGTGTGGATGCCGCGGACTTCGCCGAGATGCTGATGAGAATGTATTTGCGCTGGGCTGAACAGCACGGGCATCCCACCACCGTTCTCGACACGAGCTACGCCGAAGAGGCGGGCATCAAGAGCGCCACCTTCGAAATCGACTCGCCCTACGCGTTCGGAACCCTGTCGGTGGAGGCCGGAACGCACCGTCTGGTGCGCATGAGCCCTTTCAACTCGGCCGGCAAGCGCCAGACCAGCTTCGCCGCGGTCGAAGTGGTGCCGCTCATCGAGCAGACCGACGTCGTCGAGATTCCGGAGAACGACATTCGCGTCGATGTGTTCCGTTCGTCGGGGCCGGGCGGGCAGTCGGTCAACACCACCGACTCCGCCGTGCGCATCACGCACCTTCCCACCGGCATCGTTGTGAGCTGCCAGAACGAGAAGAGCCAGATTCAGAACCGGGCGGCCGCGATGCGCGTTCTGCAATCGCGTCTCTTGCTGATTCAGCGCGAAGAAGAGAACGCGAAGAAGAAAGAGCTGGCTGGCGTCATCACGGCCAGCTGGGGCGACCAGATGCGCAGCTATGTGCTGGCCCCCTACCAGATGGTCAAAGACCTGCGTACCGACTACGAAGTGGGAAACCCCGCCCACGTCTTCGACGGCGACATCGACGGGTTCATCTCGGCGGGCATCCGCTGGCGTAAGCGCAAGCAGGAGTAAGAGCGCACGCCTGCGTGCCCGCTCACGTCTCTATCAGTGTTCTCCAAGCCTTCGGATTGGGCGAGTCGCTGAACGTCAATCGAACCGCCGCTGCTTAAGCTCGACTCGATCATGATTCGATTTGACCAGGTATCCAAGATGTACAAGGGCACGGCCAAGCCGGCGCTCAATACGATCGACCTCGAGATTCTGCGGGGTGAGTTCGTATTTCTCGTCGGCGCGTCAGGGTCGGGCAAGTCGAGTTTTCTGCGGCTGGTTCTGAAAGAAGACCGCCCCACCAGCGGCAGCATCCATGTGCTCGGGCAAGACCTCGGCTCGATCTCGTCGCGCAAGGTGCCGTACTTCAGGCGCAACCTCGGCGTGGTCTTCCAAGACTTCCGGCTGCTGCCGAATAAGAACGTCTTCGACAATGTCGCCTTCACCTTGCAGGTCATCGGCAAGTCGCGCGGGTTCATCCAAGAAGCCGTTCCGGATGTTCTGCAGATGGTCGGGCTGGCCGAAAAGGCCAACCGGCTGCCGCACGAGCTCTCGGGTGGTGAGCAGCAGCGTGTGGCCATCGCCCGCGCGGTGGTCAACAAGCCGGCCATCCTGCTCGCCGACGAACCCACGGGCAACCTCGACCCGGTCACCAGCGCGGGCATCATGAACGTGCTCGACCGCATCAACGCGGGAGGCACGACCATCATCATGGCCACCCACGACAACGCCATCGTCGACCAGATGCAGCGCCGGGTCGTCGAGCTGGTCAGCGGCTCTGTCGTGCGTGACGACCGCGTGGGCGGTTACGGTGGCACCACCGAGATCAGCCTGCAAGACAGCGGCATGACGGCCGAGATCACTCGGCCAGACCCGCTCTCATTGCGCATGCAGGCCACCGGCGCCATCGAGCGGCCCGTGCTGCATGCGGCGTCGGTCGCTGTTGCCGAGCCTCCTCACTTTGCCGAGACTCCGAGCATTGCCGAGACTCCGCGTTTCGAGGATGCGCCATCGGCGCCCGTCGTTCCTCGGGTGCCCACATCGTCGATTCCGGTGACAAGGCCCACCGATGACGAACCCTTATTCTTCCCGCCCGCGCCGCAGGAACCTGCGCAACCGGTTCAAGGTCCGCCTCCCGTGCTGCCTCCGGTGCCCGCGAGCCCCGGTGCAGAGCCCGTCGAAGACCTCACGACCGGTCAGATCAGCCTCGCCGAAAAGCTCGGGCTGCGTGCCCCCGGTGAGAAGCCCGACCCCGCCGCCGACCAGAATGTAGGCCCTACGTCGTGAGATTCGCACTGATTCTCGGCGAGGTCGGCACCGGCCTCCGCCGCAACATGGCCATGGTCATTTCGGTCGTGCTCGTCACCTTCATCTCGCTCACCTTCGTGGGTTCGGCGATTCTGCTGCAGATGCAGATCGGTCAGATGAAGGGCTACTGGTACGACAAAGCGCAGGTAGCGGTCTACATGTGCACCGCAACCTCGGGTAGCACCAACTGCGCCAACGGGGAGGCCACCGACGACCAGATCGCCGCCGTGGATGCTCTGCTGAAGGGCACCACGCTGGCTCCGTTCATCAAGACCTACGAATTCGAGAACCACGAGCAGGCGTACGAGAAGTTCAAGGCCCAGTTCGCCGGCAACGATGTGGCCCAGTACGTCACACCCGACCTACTGAACCAGACCTTCTGGATCAACATGAACGACCCGCAGCAGTCCGACGTTCTGGTCGAGAGCCTCTCGAGCCAGCCCGGCGTCGACAGCGTGGTCGATCAGCGAAGTTATCTCGAGCAGATCTTCAACATCCTGAACGCAGCGAGTTACACCGCCATCGGCATCGCGGTGCTGATGCTCGTGGCTGCGGTGCTGCTGATCGCCACCACGATCAGGTTGTCGGCGTTCTCACGCCGAAGAGAGATCGGCATCATGAGGCTGGTCGGGGCATCCAATCGGTTCATCCAGACACCCTTCATTCTCGAGGGTGTGATCGCCGCGCTCATCGGATCGGTGTTGGCGGGCGCAACCGTCTGGGCCATCGTTCACTTCTTCGTGCAGGGTTATCTGCAGCAGTCTCTGCCGCTCACCGCGTTCGTCACGGTTCAGGATGCCCTGTGGATCGTCGCTCCGATACTCATCGTTCTCGGGGTGCTGCTCGCGGCGGTCTCGGCGAAGTTCGCCATCACGCGCTACCTGCGCGTCTAGCGGCTCTTCCGGGCCGCCCTCGCCATACCGAGAGGTCTGGGCGCTCAGTTCGGCGGCGTGCCGAGCGTGACGGTCGTCGTCGCCTGGCCGGTGCCGCGTACGTAGGTGACATCGATCGTGTCGCCGATGGCCTTGACCTGGGTGATCGTGGTGATGACGTCGTTGCTCGTCGCGGGCCGGCCATCGATGGTGGTGATGATGTCGCCCTCACGAATACCGGCCGCATCGACGGGGCCGCTCGGCACGACCGATTCGACGAAGAGGCCGGGGGAGACACCGAACTGCTGAGCCGTGGCAGCGGGGATGGCCGTGACATCCACCCCGAACCAGGGATACAGCGCGACGCCCTTCGACTTCAGCTGAGCCACGATCGAATTCATGAGGTTGACCGGTACGGCGAAGCCGATGCCGACGCTACCGCCGCCCGCATCACCTGAAGCGTTCGGAACGCTGGCGATCGCAGTGTTGATGCCGACGAGGGTGCCCGAGCAGTTGACGAGCGCGCCGCCCGAATTGCCGGGGTTGATGGCCGCGTCGGTCTGGATCGCCCCAACCAGTGTTGTGGTCGTGCCGTTGTCGCTGGGTGCCAGCACGTTTCTGTCGAGCGCGCTGACGATTCCCGCAGTCACGGTGTTCGACAAGCCCAAGGGAGCGCCCAGCGCCACCACGGGCTGGCCGACGGCGACGTCGGAGGAATTGCCGACGGCGATGGTGGGCAGCGCGCGATCGCTGGTGACCTTCAGCACCGCGAGGTCGGACACTGGATCGCGGCCGACGAGTTGCGCCGTCGTCGATTCCCCGCTGCTGTAGAGCACGGAGATCGTTCCGGAGGTCGCGGCGCTCGAGATCACGTGATTGTTCGTGACGATGTATCCGTCGCTCGTCAGAATCTCGCCCGTGCCCACACCGTTGCCGCCCGCACCGCGCACCTGAACCGTCACGATCGTGGGAAGTACCTGGTTCGCCACCGTCGATGCGTTGCAGGTGGTGGAGGGGCGTGCGGCTGTCGCCACGAATCCGCCGAGAATGCCCGCCACCACCGCGATGGCGGCAGCGGCGCCGATCGAGGCCCAGACGCGGCCGCTGCGCCACCAGGAGCTTCGGTTGTCAGTTCGCAGACGCGTACGGGGCGAGTCCAGTGATACCGGTGTGGCTGGCGAGTCTGGTGTTTCGGGCGAGTCGGGTGCGGGCGAGGGAGTTTCGGGAGTCGTCATGGTCTGCGCAGCCTTTGCGTGAGGGTTCGGGTGGATGCACGAGCAGATGTGTTGACGAAACACTATCGGCACCCCGGCCTCACGTTCGCGGTGATGTCTGGATGCCGGTAGACTGTAGGGCTGCCGAGCGTACGTCGGCATCCATTTTCGAATCGACAACGCTTCGAATCAAGAACCGTTCGAATCAAGAACCCAGGAGTGACCGTGCCACGCGAACGCGGAGAAAAGGTCGTCGCGACCAACCGCAAGGCGCGCCACGACTACACCATCGAAGACACCTATGAGGCAGGCCTCGTGCTGACCGGCACCGAGGTCAAGTCGTTGCGCGCCGGCCGGGCGTCGCTCGTCGACGGGTATGGCTACATCGACGGGGGAGAAGCGTGGCTCGACGCCGTGCACATTCCCGAATTCAACCAGGGTTCGTGGAACAACCACCCGCCCCGCCGCAAGCGCAAGATGCTGCTGCACAAGGCACAGATCCTGAAGATCCACAACAAGGTCAAAGAGGGCGGTTACACCCTCGTACCGCTGCGGCTGTACTTCAGCGACGGCAACGCCAAGGTCGAACTCGCCGTGGCCAAGGGCAAGCGCGAATACGACAAGCGCCAAACCCTGCGCGAACGCCAAGACAAGCGCGAGGCCGACCGTGCCATGGGCACTCAGCGCAACCTCGGCGACTAGCGGCACACCCCTCTGCGAGTAGCGCGCTCGAATCGTGACGCATTCGTGATGAATGTGTACGGCGTCTACTATTGTGCGCTGTCAGGGGCTCTGGTTACTGTCTCCGCATGACATTCATCACTGTAAGTGACCTTGCCAAAACCTATACACCCAAAGGCGCCGGGCCCGTGCATGCGCTCGACGGGCTGAATCTCTCGGTGCCGCAAGGCACGATCACGGCCCTTCTCGGGCCGAACGGCGCCGGAAAGACGACGGCCGTCAAGATATTGACGACTCTCGTGAAGCCGAATTCCGGCGTGGCCACGATCGACGGCATCGACGTGGTGCGGTATCCGGAGCGCGTTCGCCCGATCATCGGAGTCTCGGGGCAGTACGCCGCTGTCGATGAGAACCTGACCGGTCTCGAAAATCTCGACATGGTAGGGCGGCTCTATCACCTCGGTGCCAAGGCGTCGAAGGCACGGGCGACCGAATTGATCGAGCTCTTCGACCTGACAGAAGCGCAGAACCGGCCGGTGAAGGGGTTCTCGGGCGGAATGCGACGGCGCATCGACCTCGCCGGCGCCTTGGTCACCAAGCCCAGGGTGCTGTTTCTCGATGAGCCGACTACGGGCCTCGATCCGCGCAGCAGACTCGGCATGTGGGACATCATCAACTCGCTCGTGGGTGAGGGCACCACGGTGCTCCTCACGACGCAGTATCTCGAAGAGGCCGACCAGCTGGCCGACAGCATCTCGGTGATCGACGACGGAAAAGTCATCGCAGAAGGAACGTCAGACGAGCTGAAGGCTTCCATCGGCGGCCAGCGACTCGAGATCAGCCTGGTCACGGCCAGCGATTCGGCAGTGGCGACCGAGATTCTGCGCCGGCACGGTACGGCCGAGCCGAAGATCTCCGACGGCGGGCGCGAGATCACGGTGAAAGCATCACACGCGCCGGCGGCGCTGCAAGCCGTGCTCGCCGAGCTGGGCGACGCAGGCATCGAACTGTTCGACGCCGGCATGCGGCGGCCCACACTCGACGACGTCTTTCTGAAACTCACCGGCCACCAGGCAACGACGGAGGAATCCTAAAATGACCGCCCTGCACGCATCAACATCGTCTCTCGGCAACTTCTTCACCGACGGCTGGATCACCACCCGCCGCAACCTCATCAAGATCAAACGGGTGCCCGACATTCTCGTGTTCACCCTGTTGCAGCCGATCATGTTCGTGCTGTTGTTCACCTACGTGTACTCGGGTGTCATCAACATTCCCGGCACGACCTACACGAACTTCATCATGGCGGGCATCTTCGCCCAGACGGTGGTCTTCGGCTCGACGTACTCGGGCTCCGCAATGGCGCAAGACCTGAAAGACGGCATCATCGACCGGTTCCGCACTCTGCCGATGAACGGCGCAGCCGTGCTGATCGGCCGTACCAACGGCGACCTGTTCATCAACGCCATCTCGATGGCCGTGATGATGATCACCGGGTTCATCGTGGGCTGGCGCATCGAGTCGAGTTTTCCCGAGGCGGCCCTCGCCGTCATCCTGTTGCTGCTGTTCGCCTACGCCCTGTCGTGGTTGATGTCGTTTCTCGGTATGAGCGTGCGCAGCCCCGAGGTGATCAACAACGTGTCGTTTCTGGTGCTCTTTCCGCTGACCTTCATCTCGAATGCGTTCGTACCGAGCGACACACTGCCGACCCCGTTGCGCATCTTCGCCGAGTACAACCCCGTGTCGGCCCTGGTGCAGGCCGCGCGCACCCTATTCGGCAACGTTCCCGAGGGCACGCCGGTGCCCGACGTCTGGACTCAGCAGCATCCGATCATCACGGTGCTGATCGGCATCGCGATCATGCTGGTGATCTTCGTGCCGCTGAGCATCCGTAAATTCGCGTCGATCAGTACCAGGTGAAGATCAGCATCAGGTTCAAGCAGCGCCGACTCACACGGCCAGGGTGAGGCCCGTCATTGTCTCGGCCATGTTCCAGAGCGCACTGGCGGTGTGGATGTCTCGCGAGCGGTTTTTGGCCTGCACCACCGTCGGGCTGCCCTTGAGCTGGCGCCAGCCATCAGGGCCCCAGTACTCGCCGCCTTGTGCGGCAGGGTCTGCGGTGGCGCGCACCGTGGGCAGCGATCCGGCGTCTTTCCCTTGCGCGAAGGGGCGGAGGGCGGCCCGAACGAGAGTGCTGGAGCGTTTGCCGTTGGTGATGCCGGGGCGCGCGGCCCCCAGGCCGTCGAGCGCAAACCCGGGTTGCGCCACGAGGCTGCTCGTCTGAAGGCCTGCCTTGCGCAGGCGCCGGTCGAGTTCGAAGGCGAGGAGCATGACGCCGAGTTTCGATCGGCTGTAGGTGCGAAAGCTGCTGTAGTTACGGTCGCTCATGACGTCAGTGAGATCCATCTCGTTGAACTCGTGAGCAATGCTGCCGAGCGAGACGACCCGCGACCCTGGGGTGGCCAGCAGCGTCGGCATGAGCCGTGCGGTGAGCGCGAAATGCCCGAGCACGTTGGTGCCGAACATCAGCTCGAATCCGTCGGCGGTGAAACCACGCTTCGAGGCGCCGAGCACGCCGGCATTCGCGACCAGCGCGTCGATGGGGGCGCTGGAGAGTTCGGCTGCGGCGGCCTCCACTGACTCGAGGCTCGCCAGGTCGAGCTTCACCCAGCTGACATCGCCGCGCGGCGCCCTCGAGAGAATCGACGCGATGGCCGAGGTGGCCTTTTGCTCGTTTCGTGCGGCGATCACCACCGAAGCCCCACGACGCGCGAGAAACTCGGCCGCCCAATAACCGAGGCCCGCGTTGCCGCCTGTGATGACGATGCGCTTGCCGGTGAGAAGAGGCAATCGGGCGGGAGTCCATAGCGCAGTCGTCATGAGGGGAGATTAGTGCATATACTAGAGGGCTGCCTGAAAAGTGCAGCAGAACGATTGACAATTCAACAGCGCGTGATAGTGGCCCGAGTTTCGCATGGTCTGACGTGAAAGTCAGCAAGCGACTCGTTCAGGGGGATGATCGGTTTCGACATTGCCTGAGTGAGTGTGAGAAGCGGGCCGAGGATGCACAGTTATCTCGTAAACGATCTGTGCAAACAATAAGTGCCAATCAAAAAAGCACTGTTCCGGCCACCAAGGCCGCTTTCGCTCTCGCAGCCTAAGCTCCTTGTAGCCGCTTAAGGAACCGTCAGACCGGGAATGCCCTCTACCCGGATCCTGGCGTTATCTAGAGGGATTGCTTGTACATCGAGCCTCAGGGTGTACAGGGACTCTTACTGAGACTGGGCTCGTCGGTATAGCTGCCAGTGGCAAATACCGGAGCCGAGTAGAACGTCAGCACTGGCTACACCCGTAGAAGGCACACGACCACAGCAGTGGACCGGGGTTCAATTCCCCGCATCTCCACCGCCGGCCGCTATCACGCGCTGTTGTCAGTCTTCTTCGCCCACGTCGTGGTGATCAGTCGGTCTGGCACGCGCCCGACGAGACGGGGTCGGATGCCCCGGCCTCGGCGATCACGGGCGTGATCTCGTCGAGCGTGAGGGCGTAGCCCGTGTCTGAGTTGGAAGTCGACCTGGCGAAGACCACCCCGACGACTTTGCCTCCGCTGTCGAACAGCGGGCCGCCCGAGTTGCCCGGCAGCACGGTTCCGCGCAGCGAATAGATTTCGCGGGTCACGGTTTCTTTGCCGTAAATGTCGAGCCCGACGGCTTGAACGACCTGCCGCACCCGGGCGGTTGCCGTTGTATACGGGCCGTTCTCGGGGTATCCGGCCACGACGGCCGAGTCGGAGGCGCCCAGTTCGCTGCCGAGCGCCAACGGCGAAACGCTCAGGTCTGCGACATCGAGGATGGCCAGGTCGCGCTGGGGGTCGTAGACCACGAGCGTTGCGGGAATGAGCGACCCCGAACCGTTCGCCTGCACAAAGATGTCGGTGCCTCCGGCTACCACGTGGGCGTTGGTGATGACTCGGTTGCCCGACACCACCCAGCCGCTGCCCTCAGAGTCGTTGCCGCAATTGGGCGCCGACGAGAGCACCTTGACGACGCCGGCCGACGAGGCCGATACGGCGTTCGGAACCGTGGAGTCTGGCGCCTGCGCCCCCGCGATGAACTCGGCCCCGTCGGCGAATACCGTCGGAAAGCCGGCGCTGCCGAGCGCGCTGTCGAGCGTGCCGAGTGCGGCGGTGGCCGGAACCGGCGCGATCGAGTTCAGCGTGCGAACAACCTGCGACGAGTTCACGAGCTGCGTCGCCTGAAGTTGCCCGGTCGAAAGCAGAAAGCCGCCGGCCAGCCACACCACGACCGCCCAGGCGAGCACACCGATCAGCGCCCCGCCCATCGAATCGATGCCGCGCACCACCTTGACCCGCCCGAACCCCCGCCGGATGAGCGTTGCGGCCGCCCCGAGCACCGACGATCCGATGACGATGCAGAGCACAAAAACCGCCCCCGCCGCGATGGAGCGTTGCAGAGTGCTGGTCCAGCCGTATTGCACGAGCAGGTCGACCATCACGGGCGCGACGAGGGTCGCAATCCAGGCGCCCACCGCGATGCCCACGAGCGACGCTGCCATCACCACAGCGCCGCGCGCCCAACCGCCCGCGATGGCGAGCAGGGCAGCGACGAGAAGAACGAGGTCGACGGCGAGTTGCATAGCCTTCAATGTCTCGCGCGAAGCTGAGTGGCGGCTGCACTCCGTGCCTCGTGACAGAAAACAACGGCTGTAACATGCCGTCAATATGCACGCACTAGCGTGGACTCCGTGACTATCGCCGAACAGCCCCACACCGGGCCAGACCTCAGCCGCAGCGCCATCAGTGACGAGGTCGACGAAGATCTGCGCTCAGATGTTCGGCTGCTCGGCAGCCTGCTGGGCCGCGTGCTCACCGAAGCCGGCGGCCCCGAGCTGCTGGCCGATGTCGAACGGCTGCGCGCCCTCACGATCGACGCCTTCGAACAGGAGAACAAGACCTCGATCGAAGACGCCGAGCGCCTGGTCGAAGCATTCACCGCTGAACGAGCCGAGCAGGTCGCCCGCGCCTTCACCTGCTACTTCCACCTCAGCAATCTCGCCGAAGAGCACCACCGCGTTCGGGTGCTGCTGGCTCGGGATGCCCAGGGCGACGCCGTGGCGGCCGATTCCCTTGCTGCGGCCATCCAGCGCCTCGAGGCTGAAGTGGGCACGGCCGAAACGGCAACCCGCCTGAGGAACCTGCGGTTTCACCCGGTCTTGACCGCCCACCCGACCGAAGCACGCCGGCGAGCCGTCGCATCCGCGATTCGCCGCATCAGCGAGTTGCTGGCCGAGCGCGACGTCATTGCACCCCGAACTCTCAGCAGCACCGAGAACGACCGTCGTCTGATGGAGGAGATCGACGTGCTCTGGCGCACGTCGCCGCTGCGCACCACCCGGCCGACTCCGCTCGACGAGGTGCGTTCGGCGATGAACATCTTCGACCAGACGCTGTTCCAGATCGTGCCCCGGGTCTACCGGCTTCTCGACGATTGGCTGCTGGGCGACGATGCCGGCGCGAAGCCAGCCGAAGCGCCCGCGTTCATGCGCCTCGGCAGCTGGATCGGCGCCGACCGCGACGGAAATCCGTTCGTCACGGCAGCGGTCACGAAACAGGCGGCGGCGATCGCCTCGGAGCACGTACTGCTGGGGCTCGAGCACGCCGCGACGCGCATCGGCCGCACGCTCACCCTCGACTCGGCAGACACCCCTGCCGATGCCGCTCTCAACGCACTGTGGGCAAGGCAGCGCAGTTTCGCGGGCGAAGTCACCGCTCAGATCGGCACGCGCGCGCCCAATGAGCCGCACCGTCGAGTGCTGCTCATTGTGGCCGAACGCATCGCGGCCACACGCTTGCGCAATGCCGACCTGGCGTACCGCACACCCGATGAGCTGCTCATCGATCTGCGCATCATCCAGACGTCACTGCGTTCGGCGGGAGCAGACCGCAGCGCCAACGGCGAACTGCAGAACCTCATCTGGCAGGTCGAGACCTTCGGCTTTCACCTCGCCGAACTCGAGGTGCGGCAGCACTCGAAGGTGCACCGTCAGGCGCTCGAAGAGATTCGTACGGGCGGCGCGCTGAGCGAGATGACCACGGAGGTGCTCGACGTCTACTCGACGCTCTCGTATCTACAGAACCGCTACGGCCTGCGCGCGGCGCGGCGGTACATTGTGTCGTTCACCCAATCGTCGGAAGACATCGCGAACGTCTACGCACTGGCCGAGGCCGCGCTCGGTTCAGTCGAAGCAGCCCCGACGCTCGACGCGATTCCGCTCTTCGAGACGTTCGACGACCTGCAGGCGAGCACCACGATTCTCGCCGAGATGATCGAGCTCGAGCCGGTCAAGGCGCGCTTGGCGGCCACCGGGCGCAAGCTCGAGGTGATGCTCGGCTACTCCGACTCGTCGAAAGACGTCGGCCCCGTTTCGGCTACCCTTGCGCTCTACTCGGCGCAGTCGAAGATCGCCCAGTGGGCCACTGACAACGACATCGAATTGACCCTCTTCCATGGTCGTGGCGGTGCTCTCGGTCGCGGTGGGGGGCCTGCGAACGAGGCCGTCATGGCCCAGCCCCCCGGCTCGGTCGAGGGCCGCTTCAAGCTCACCGAGCAGGGCGAGGTGATCTTCGCGCAATACGGCGACAAGACGATCGCGGCCCGCCACATCGAGCAGATGGCGGCGGCCACCCTGCTCGCCTCGAGCCCCTCGAACGAAGAAGTGAACCGTGTCGCCACAGACGAGTTCGAAAGCGTTGCGGCGACGATGGATGCCCGCTCACGCGAACGCTTCTACGAGCTGATCAAGAGCGACGGATTCGCCCCGTGGTTCGCCCAGGTCACGCCGCTCGAAGAGGTCGGCTTGCTGGCCCTCGGTTCGCGGCCCGCCCGCCGTGGCCTCTCGATCGAGTCGCTCGAAGACCTGCGCGCCATTCCGTGGGTGTTCGCCTGGACTCAGGCGCGCATCAACCTCACGGGCTGGTTCGGCCTCGGCTCAGCACTGGCCGCGGTGGGCGATGTGGATGTTCTGCAGGGCGCCTACGCACGCTGGCCGTTGTTCACGGCGATGATCAACAACGTGGAGATGTCTCTCGCCAAGACCGACGACCGGCTCGCGAAACGGTATCTGGCCCTCGGCGATCGTGATGACTTGGCAGAACTGGTGCTCGAAGAGATGGCGCTCACCCGAGAATGGGTGCAGCAGACCACGTCGCACACCGAGCCGCTCGAGGGTCGCCCCGTTCTGCGCCGCGCGGTGCGGCTGCGCAGTCCGTATGTCGATGCCCTGTCGCTCTTGCAGCTTCGTGCACTGAAGTCGATTCGGGCATCCGGCAGCGCCGACCCGGCAGATGAGCCGCACCAGCTGCTGCTGCTCGCCGTCAACGGAGTGGCCGCCGGGCTGCAGAACACCGGGTAGCCGGGTGCCCAGCGGTGGTTTTCGCGCGAAGGTTCTGCCGTTCATCCGTTCGCGAGTTGCCTGGTTCTCGCGCACAGCGTTCTTCCGGCGCGTCGGGCCGACGATCATGCCGCCGCTCGAGCGAGGCATGAAGCGCCTCACAGGCGGCCGCGTGCAGCTGAGCGGTCTCTTGGTGCCGTCGCTGGTGCTGTTGACCACCGGGGCGAAGTCGGGCATCAAGCGAGAGATCACGCTGATGTACACACCTGAACCAGCCGGCCGGATGCTCGTTACGGGCAGCAACTTCGCACGTACCGATCACCCGGCGTGGACGAGGAATCTGCTTGCCCATCCGCACGCCGCCGTGAATCTGCACGGACGACGCATCGCCGTGACCGCGAGCCTCATCGCCGACGACGAGCGTGAAGCGGTGTGGCGCTACATCGAAGAGCAGTGGCCCGGTTACCGCGGGTACGAGCGGCAAGCGGGGCGGGAGCTGCGCATCTTTCGGCTGACGCCCGATGTCTGAACTCGATGTCTGAACTCGAAGCCTGACCTCGAAGCCTGAGCGCACGACGCAGCACCTACGGCTGGTTCAGCAACTGCTCCCAATTCGGGGGCACGTGGCCTTCCGGGCCAGGCGTGGGCTGCTCCACCGGGTGATGGGTCGGGGGAGCGAGTGCGGGCCCGGTGGCGAAAGCGTTGGTGCGGTAATCCCACATCCAGGTCTCGCCGGGCTCGAAGCTCTGCATGATGGGGTGACCGGTTTCATGAAAATGGCCCGTTGCGTGCTGGGAGGGTGAATCGTCGCAGCAGCCGACGTGCCCGCACTCGGCACAGCGGCGCAGATGCAGCCACCAGCCTGTTTCGGGATCGCAGTCGGCGCATCCCGCTCCGCTCGGTGCGGCATCTGGATCGATTCCATTTACGGCGCTCACAGTAGAATGGTAATCCATGACCGATACATCGGACTCATCAGCCGCTCAATCGCCTCCGCCCGTGCCACCCTCGATGCGGGCGGCACCCGTCGACCTGAATATGCCCGCAGAGGCATATCCGATCCTCACGCCCGACCAGTTGCGCCGATTGCGTACGTATGGCGATTCGCGGCCGTCGGTGGCGAATGAGGTGATCTTTCGCGCAGGTGACACCGAACTCGATCTGATCGTCGTCGACGAGGGCGTCGTCGAGATCACGCAGGCCGCCACGGTGAACGCTCCCGAAGAGGTGGTCAGCAGGTTCACCGCGGGCCATTTCATCGGCGAACTCAATCTGCTCACCGGCCAGACCATCTACCTCACCGGGCGCGTTGTCGAGCCCGGGCAGATCACGCACATCTCGCCTGCCCGGTTTCGCGCGGTCATGGCCGAAGAGCCCGATCTCTCCGACGTGCTGCTGCGCGCGTTCATCGCCCGTCGCAAGAAGCTGCAGCGCGGCGCTGGTGCGCGCAGCATCGAAATCGTGGGTACGAGCCTGTCGGCCGCCTCTCTCGCATTGCGCACGTATGCCGCCCGTCAACAGCTCGCCCACCTGTGGTTCGACTCCGACAGCGTCGCCGGTCAGACGCTCCTCAAGGTGGCCGAACTCACCCCGGCCGACTTGCCGGCCGTGATCATGCCCGACGCCATCTTGCGAAACGCCACTCCCGGTGAGCTGGCCGAGCACGTCGGTTTGTCGTACCGCCGAACCAGCGATGAACTGGTCGACCTCACCGTGATCGGCGCGGGCCCGGCGGGTCTCGCCGCTGCCGTGTACGGTGCGTCGGAGGGTCTGTCTACGATCTTGCTCGATTCGGTGGGCACGGGTGGACAGGCGGCCGCGAGCTCGCGTATCGAGAATTATCTCGGTTTTCCGTCGGGGCTCTCTGGCAATGAACTCACCTCGCGCGCTGCCATCCAGTCGGAGAAGTTCGGTGCGCGGCTGTTCAGCCCCTGCAAGGTGGTCAGTCTCGACGTCGGTGGCGATTCGTTGCGGGTCTTTCTCGATGACGACACGGCCATCTCGTCGCGCGCGGTGATCATCGCGACCGGTGCGCACTACCGTTCGCTCGCGTTGCCGAACTGGTCGCAGTTCGAAGGCGCCGGTATCTACTACGCCGCCACCGAACTCGAGGTGAGGGCGTGCAGCAATCAATCCGTCACCGTCATCGGTGGCGCGAATTCATCGGGCCAGGCGGCGCTCTTTCTCGCCGGTCGCGGTAGCGCAGTGACCATCGCGGTTCGCCACGACGACATCGGCAGGGGCATGTCGGCCTACCTGGTCGATCGCCTGCAGGCTCACCCGAACGTCACGATCAAGGTGTCGACCGAAGTGATCGGTTTGAGCGGCGCGGAATCATTGAACGGCATCGAGCTGTACAACCGGGCGACCGATGAAACCGAGAGCTCACCGTGCACCGGTCTTTTCTGCTTCATCGGTGCCGACCCCGAGACATCGTGGCTGCACGGGGTCGTGACCGACGAGAACGGCTTCGTCATCACCGACCAAGAGCTGCAGCCGAGCGAGCTGCCGGAGTGCTGGGCGAGTATCGGGCGCACCCCGTTGCCGTTCGAAACGAGCATCCCTGCCGTGTTCGCTGTGGGAGACGTGCGTCGCGGCTCGATGAAACGGGTCGCCGCAGCAGTGGGCGAGGGTGCCAGCGCCGTGCGTTCGGTGCATCAGGCGATCGGCGCGCACGTTTAGGAGACACGCCCTGGCCTGTTCTGGCTAACGCTGCGTTCCGAGCCCGGCTTCGCCCTGCATCAGTGCGGCCATTCGTTCGCCGATCATCACCGCGGTCGCGGCCGGCCCCCGGGTCGGCGCGGTGGGCAGAATCGATGTGTCGGCGATGCGCAGGCCCGTCACCCCGAAGACGAGGCCGTGTCTATCGACGACAGCGTTCGGGTCGCCCGGTTCGCCGAAGGGCGCGCTGGCGCAGAGATGGATGGCCGTGCCGACGTTCGCGCGCATCCACTCGTCGAGGCGTTCGTTTGAACCGAGCACCTCGTCGTCGAGCACGCTGAGCCGGTCGAACACCCCCCGGTACGCCTTCGACCGCAGCAGGGCGACGGCAGCGCGCACCCCGTCGCGCAACCGCGCCCTGTCGCAGTCGGTCTGGAGGTAGTTGTAGTCGATGCGCGGCGGCACCGCCGGGTCTGCTGAGACGAGCCGGATCGTGCCGCGCGAGGTCTCGGCCATCAGTGACACGAGCATCGTCAGCGGTTCGTCAAGGGGTTCGCCGGTGAGCAGGTAGTGGTTTGGTTTCAGAAACGGCAGAATTTCGAGATCTGCGCGTGCGTCGGCGGAGACAGAGCCGCCGGCGGCGCTAGAGGCGCGACTGTTCGGGCTGGCGAAGTTCAGGCTCACCGCGAACGACTGCGGAGTGCCGTAGTCGACCAGCCCCGGCTTCGGCCACCAGTCGACGGCGAGCTGCGGATGATCGCTGAACGCCGCTCCGACACCCGCGGCCTCACGCACCACCGTCACCCCGGCTGCCTCGAGCTCGGCCCGCGGCCCGATTCCCGAGAGCAACAGCAGGTGCGGAGTCTTGATGCTGCCGGCCGACAAGACGATTTCGTCGGCAGTCACTACGCTGAGCTGCCCGTCATGCTCCACCTCCACGCCGACCGCTCGGGGGAGCCCATCGCTCGCGACGGCCGCCGGGCCGACCCGATCGAACAGCACCCGCCGCACCACGCTGTCGCCCCGCACCACGAGATTCGGCCGCCCCGCTGCCGGCTCCAGGTAGGCGAACGCAGTATTGAACCGCACCCCGCCAGCGATGTTCATCGGCAGTGGTCCCACGCCCGCCACGCCCTGATCGTTCTTGTCGGGTTCGTCTGGGTAGCCGAGGTCGTGTGCCGCCGCCACGAACGCCCGCGTCAGCGGCGAATCGCGCGCCGGCCTCTGAACGGGCATCGGCCCGCTCGAGCCGTGCACCGGCGAATCGCCGAAGTCGGCATCGCTTTCGAGCGCCCGGTAGAACGGCAGCACCGCGTCGAACGACCAGACGTCAGCATGTTGCCGAGAGCCCTCACCAGCTTCCCACGCCTCGAAGTCGCCACGCCTGGCCCGCACGAAGTAGCTGCCGTTCACCGTCGTCGAGCCACCGGCAATGCGTCCGCGAGCGATGGAATACGGGCGGTCGGGTGTGAGCCACGCGTCGAACGACCAGTTGTCGGGATGCCCGGGGCGGGCCCCTTCGACCGTTCCCGCGCTGATCAGCTCGGCCGGAAACTCCGCGCGAGACGCCGGCACAGGGCCGGCCTCGAGCAGGAGCACCGACCGCGCGGGGTCTTCGCTGAGCCGCGCCGCCAGTGGTGCTCCAGACGCACCGGCCCCCACCACGATCACAGCGAAATGCGTCTGCAGCGCTTCATTCATGCGGCCCGGAACACGTGCTCGAGCATTTCGAACGCGTCACTCAGCAGCTGCGGCAGGTCGGCATCTTCGTGCTTCAGCCACTGTTCGTACGCCGAGAGCGACACGCCCAGGTACGCCCACGCGATGGCCTGCGGCTCGAGCCCGTCTGCGGCGACCCCGAGGCGTTCGGCCGCGTATTCGGCGACGACCCGCCGCCAGGCCGCGTACCTCAGCGTCGAATGGGCGACCAGGGTCGGCACGTTCAACAGCAGCTCCATGCGCCGGCGGTGATACGTCATCTCTTCACGCGGCAGCCGGTTGAAGTGGATGACCGCAACTCGAAGCGCTTCGACCAAGGGCATCTCTTCGGGCAGTTCGTGCAGAAATGCGCGCATGTCGCCGAGCAGAGCCTCGAAGTCTCCCCACGGCAAGTCGTTCTTCGACGCGAAGTAGCGAAAGAAGGTGCGGCGGCCGATTCCCGCCGCTGCGGCGATGTCGTCGACGGTCGTATTGTCGAAGCCGCGCTCGATGAACATGGTCAGCGCAATGTGGCTGAGCTCGGCGTGCGACGTCGAGGGCTGTCGGCCGAGGCGGGGTGGAGGGGCATCCGTCATCTGACTTCTCTTACCCCTTTTCTTAGCTCTCGCTCTTCCATTCGGCACCGAGTGCCATTAGCATTTTCTCATCACAGTCAATCGCCAACGTCGGCGGTGTCAGACCATGAGGAGAATCCCATGACTACCAGTGAACACACCAGTGTTGCAGAGCCCGTCACCGTACACGATGCCGGCTTACAGACTAGCGACCTCGATCAGGTGATCGCCGAAGACTCTCTCGTCGAAGAGGTTTCGATCGACGGGATGTGCGGCGTCTACTAGGCGCGCCGTCCAGGTAATCCGGGCTGAAGCGCCACCATGGCCGCCCTCGATCTTGATTCCGCGTGGAATCTGCACCCACAGGTATCGGTTCGCCCCGAACCATTCGGTGCCCTGCTGTATCACTTCGGCACGAGAAAGCTCTCGTTTCTGAAAGACCGCACACTGCTTGAACTGGTGCAGAACCTGAACGACGCTTCGTCGGTTCGGGATGCCTGCACCGCCGCCGGGGTAGCCGACGCCGATCTGGCGCGGTACCAGAACGCCCTCGGTACTCTCGCCGCCTCGAACATGGTTGTTGAAAGGCCGTTATGACTCTGCTGGAATCACGACACGAATCGCACGCCGATTCTCGAACCGCCAAGGCGCTCGACAAGCCCGCCGAGAATCTCGCCTTTCAGGCGCCCGCCAAGCCGGGTCGTCTGGTCGATCTCTTCGAATACGGCCTCGATTCGCCGATCTGCTTGACGTGGGAGCTGACCTACGCGTGCAACCTCTCGTGTGTGCACTGCCTGTCGAGTTCAGGCCGGCGTGACCCGCGGGAGCTGACCACGGCCGAGGCGAAAGGCGTCATCGACGAACTCGAGCGCATGCAGGTGTTCTACGTCAACATCGGCGGCGGCGAACCCACGGTACGCCCCGACTTCTGGGAGCTTGTCGACTACGCCTCCGAACACCACGTGGGCGTGAAGTTCTCGACCAACGGCGTGAAGATCAGCCCAGAGATCGCTCAGCGTCTGGTGAACAGCGACTACGTCGACGTGCAGATCTCTCTCGACGGCGCGACACCCGAGGTCAACGACCACGTGCGAGGCCCGGGTTCGTACGCCACGGCCATGAAGGCCATGCAGAATCTGTTCGATGCGGGGTTCGAGAACTTCAAGATCTCGGTGGTCTGCACTCGCCAGAACATTCCGCAGCTGGATGAGTTCAAGGCTATTGCCGACAAGTACAAGGCACAATTGCGGCTCACCCGCCTCCGCCCGTCGGGTCGCGGCGCCGACGTCTGGGAAGAGCTGCACCCGCTGCCCGAGCAACAACGTGAGTTATACGATTGGCTCGTCGCCCACGGTGACAACGTGCTCACGGGCGACTCGTTCTTCCACCTCTCCGCGTACGGCGACGCGCTGCCCGGCCTGAACCTCTGCGGTGCGGGTCGTGTCGTGTGCCTGATCGACCCGGTCGGCGACGTGTACGCCTGCCCGTTCGCCATTCACGAGAACTTTCTCGCCGGCAACGTTCGGTCAGAGGGCGGGTTCCAGGAGGTCTGGCGCCATTCAGAGCTCTTCGCCAAGTTGCGAAACCCGCAGACCGGCGGAGCCTGTACGTCGTGCGGCTTCTTCGACACCTGCCGGGGTGGCTGCATGGCGGCGAAGTTCTTCACCGGCCTTCCGCTTGACGGGCCAGACCCGGAATGCGTGCGTGGTTTTGGCGAAGACGCGCTCGCGAAGCGTAAAGAGGCCGACTCGATTCCGAAGCCCGACGGCGATCACTCGCACCGCGTGCCGCGTGAACCACGTAGCGCCGGATCGCGGCCAGTGAGCCTCACTCTCTCGCTGCGCAGGCCGGAATCGCCGCCCGTCAGCGCCTGTGAAGACAACCCGCTCGCCGGCTTCCGACCGTAACCACGGTCAGAAGCGCTACTGGCGAGCGCACATGCTTCGAGCCGCAGACGTCGGCCCGTCGTAGTAACAAGTAAGAAGGTGCATGCAATGGGGCGTGTAGAAGGAAAAGTCGCGTTCGTTTCGGGCGCGGCCCGAGGCCAGGGGCGTAGCCACGCTCTTCGGCTCGCCCAAGAAGGTGCCGACATCATCGCCGTCGACATCTGCGACCAGATCGACAGCGTTCCGTACGCCATGTCGACTCCGGATGACCTTGCCGAAACCGTTCGGCAGATCGAAGCCCTCGACCGGCGCATCATCGCGACTCAAGCAGATGTTCGCGACTACGCCGCCATCAAAGCCGCCGTAGATGACGGTGTCGCCCAGCTGGGCCGACTCGACATCGTCAGCGCCAATGCCGGAATCTTCAGTTTCGGCACGTTGGAAGAACTCTCAGACGAGCTCTTCCAAGACATGATCGCCGTCAACCTCACCGGCGTGTGGCACACGGTGAAAGCCGCGATTCCGCACATCCGCGCGGGCAAGAACGGCGGTTCGATCATCCTCACCAGCTCGACGGCGGGGTTGGAAGCCATTCCGAACATCGGGCACTACGTTGCCGCCAAGCACGGTGTAGTGGGGTTGATGCGCACGCTGGCGCTCGAATTGGCGCCCGACATGATTCGGGTCAACTCCGTGCATCCCACCGCCGTCAACACCGACATGATTCAGAATGCAGCGACGTATGAGTTGTTCGCACCCGATCTGCCGGTGGAAGAACGCACTCGCGAGGTGCTCGCGCCGCGGTTTCAGACGATGAACGCCCTGCCGATTCCGTGGGTCGAGCCCGTCGACATCTCGAACGCCGTGCTCTGGCTCGCGTCAGACGAATCGCGCTATGTCACGGGGGTGACGCTGCCGGTCGATGCGGGTGAACTCGTCAAGTAGTTTTCGTTTTCCAACTGAAGGAGGCACGTCATGGGACGTGTAGAAGGCAAAGTCGCATTCATCACCGGGGCAGCCCGCGGTCAGGGTCGCAGTCACGCGATCAGGCTCGCGCAAGAGGGCGCCGACATCATTGCAATCGACGTTCTCGAAGACACGCCGTACGCACCATACAAGGGCTCGACAGCCGACGATCTGGCCGAGACCGTTCGCCAGGTCGAAGCTCTCGATCGCCGCATCATCGCAACGAAGGCGGATGTTCGGGACTTCGATGCCATCAAGGCTGCCGTCGACGACGGGGTGGCCCAGCTCGGCCGGCTCGACATCGTGTCGGCGAACGCCGGCATCTCCACCGCCATGAACCACTCCGAGAACCTCACGGAGGATGAGTGGAGCGACATGATCAACGTCAACCTGTCGGGGGTCTGGCGCACCACGAAGGCCGCGATTCCGCACATCAAGGCCGGGGGCCGAGGCGGTTCGATCATTTTGACCAGCTCAGACGCCGGGTTGTTCGCCTACGAGAACATTTCGCATTACGTATCGGCGAAACACGGTGTGGTCGGGCTGATGCGCACGCTGGCGCTGGAGCTGGCGCCTGACATGATCCGGGTCAATTCGATTCACCCCACCACGGTGAACACGCCGATGGTGATGAACGAAGCGACCTTCAAGCTGTTTCGGCCTGACCTCGAGAACCCGACCGTCGACGATTTCGCGGCCGCGGCGACGACCATGAACGCCCTGCCGATTCCGTGGGTCGAACCGATCGACATCTCGAACGCCGTGCTGTTCTTCGCATCGGATGAGTCGCGATACGTCACGGGCGTGCGTCTCGCCGTGGATGCAGGAGCCGCCGTCAAGTGACAGACGAAAGCTCAGGCGAAAGCACTGCTCGCGAGAACACTGCTCGCGAGAGCACCGTTGCACAGACCCGTGCCCGCGTGGCTACCCACCTCGTCGGCCGCGAACGTGAGCTCGAACTCACGCTCGCGGCCGTCGCGGCCGGGCGCGACATCGTGCTCGAAGGGCCGCCCGGCACCAGCAAGACCACCATGCTGAAGGCGATCACCGAGGAGTGGGGCATTCCACTGCTCTTCGTCGAGGGCAACGCCGACCTGACGCCGGCCAAGCTGGTGGGCCATCACAACCCCGCCCGGGTGCTGCGCGAAGACTACAGTGCCGACAACTTCGTACCCGGCCCACTCGTCGAGGCGATGCGTGACGGCGGATTTCTCTACATCGAAGAGTTCAACCGCGCGCCGGAAGACACGCTCAACACGCTCCTCACGGCGATGGCCGATCGCTCGATCGCCATTCCGCGCGTCGGCACCATTGTCGCGCAGCCCACGTTTCGCGTGATCGCCTCGATGAACCCCTACGACAACGTCGGTACGACCCGGCTCTCGACGAGTGTGCACGACCGGCTGAACCGCCTGTCGATCGACTATCAAGATGCCCCCTCCGAAGAGGGAATCGTCGCGCTGCGCACCGACAGGGCCCGGGCGGGGGCGGCGGAGGGCGGGGCCTCCGTCGAACTCGGTCAACGCTTGATCGCCGATGCGGTGGCGGTCACCCGGGCGACCCGCGAGCATCCGGATGTTCGGCAGGGCTCCAGCGTGCGCGGAGCCATCGACTGCGTGCTCGTCGCCCTGCAACTGGCCGAACTTCGCGGGATGACGGCGCCGGACGATCCGGCATACCCCGAACTCGTCTACGACGCTATGGTGGTGTCGCTTTCGGGGCGTATCCATATCGATGAGGCGACCGAGATCACGCCGGAGCAGGTGCTCCGTGAGATCTGGGAAGACCACTTCATACTCGAACCGGCGGCCGCAGCGCCCGGTTGAAGAGAACTGGAGGCCGATTCGCCGATTCGCCGCAAATCTGACAGGGCGGCGGCAGCGCGCGCGAGCCGGCCACTACGAAGAAAGCCGAAAGAGCTGAAAGAAGAGCCGACGGTGTTCGAAGCCGGCGGGGGAGCGGCCGGAATGGTTCTGCGCGCCCAGGGAACCAATAAGAACGCTTCTGCCCCAAAGACCAAGGGTGGTACTGCTCCTGGCACGACCGATGAGGTCGGCGAGCTTGTTCTGGCAAGCGCGGCGCAGGGCGCAGACGAGGTTGATCTGAGGGCTCGGGCTGCCGCTCGGCAGATAGCAACCAGGCTCGCCGTTCCTCGTCCGCGGAGTGATTCGTCGGCGCGCCGCGGTGCGGGCAAACTCTCGAGCTTGCCGTACCGTGGTGGGTCGGATGAGATCGACCTCGACAAGACGATCGAGGTGCTGGCCGAACATCCGGTGCCCGACGATGAAGACATCATCGTGCGAGACCGCGTGCTCACCCGCCGGTCGGTGGTGCTCGCCGTGGATGTCTCGGGGTCGATGAAGGGCGAACGCATTCAAACGGCCGCGGCAACCGTCGGCGCGCTCGCGGCTGAACTGCAGCATGACGCGCTCGCCGTGATCGCCTTCTGGTCAGACGCCGCGATTCTGCTGAACCTGGGCCAGCCGATCAAGCCGATGGAGCTGCTCGACGCCATTCTTCGATTGCCCGCACGGGGGCTCACCAACGTCGCCTTTCCGCTCGAGTTGGCCGCGCGGCAACTCGCCCGTGTGCCCGCACGGGATGCGCGAGTGATTCTGCTCTCGGATTGTGTGCACAACGCGGGGCCCGACCCGCGACTGTTCGCGGGCCGGCTGCCTCGGCTCGATGTACTGATCGATACCAGCGGCGAGAACGACGTCGAACTCGGCCGCGAACTGGCGGTGATCGGCCGGGGCCGGGCTCGCCTCGTGCGCACGCACCGCGACGTGGCGCCGGCACTCGGCAGTATATTCAGCACGTGAGCAACTCCTTCGGCCGTGTCACCCTTGTTGCCCGTGCTGCCTGGCCCGCCATTTCTCGCGGCGCGACCGTTCTGGTGCCCACGGGTTCAACCGAGCAGCACGGCCCGCACCTGCCGTTCGAAACAGACAGCGTGATCGCCGGAGCGGTGGCTGCGGCGGCGGCCGAGCACTTGGCTGCTGTGCGCTTGGCTTCTGAGCGTTCGGGCGCTGTGCGTTCGGATTCTGAGCGCGTGGGCCATGTACTCGTCGCACCGACCGTGACGTACGGCGCCAGCGGCGAGCACCAGGCCTTCGCGGGCACCATGTCGATCGGCCAGGATGCGCTGCGGATGCTGTTGGTCGAGCTGGTTCGTTCGCTCTCCACCTGGGCAGGCCGAGTGGTCTTTGTGAACGGGCACGGCGGAAACGTGGCGTCGCTCGCCAGCGCAGTGAGGCAATTGCGCGACGAGGGTCACAACGCGGCCTGGGTGCCGTGCGCCGGCCGGCCGGGCGCTGCATCCGAGCGGGCCGCCGACAGGCGCACCACTGACGCCCGCACCACTGACGCCCGCACTACCGACGCCCGCACCGCCGACTACCCTCGCGACTACGCTCCCGACGCCCACGCCGGCAGAACTGAGACCTCCCTGATGCTCCACCTGGCGCCGGCCGACGTCGCGCTCGATCGTCTGGAACCCGGAAACACCGAGCCGCTCAGCCTCCTGATGCGCGACCTGAGCGAAGGGGGCGTCGCCGCAGTGTCTCCGAACGGCATTCTCGGCGACCCGCGGGGCGCCACCGCTGCCGAGGGCGAGGCACTGTTCGAGCAGATCGTCGACACGGTTGTGAGGCGCATTGGCGCCGATCGACCGAACGAGCACGGGCTCCTTCAGTGACAGCTGCAGCCTCCGGGGCAGTCTCAGCCGCAACTCCGGCTACGGCGGCGGGTGATGCGACTCGGCGCCCACCGTTGCCGCTCGGCTTCACGGTGACGCTGAACCGGCTGGTGCGCATCCGTGACAACGGCCGCACCCTGGTCGGCGGCGCGCCCACCCGAGTTCTCTACCTCACCGAGGCGGCGCAAGCGATGCTGCGCTCGCGAACCGTTCGGGTCACGGATGCCCGTACCGCTGCCCTTGCCGACCGTCTGCTCGAGGCGGGCATGGCCGACCCGGTGGTCGCACAGCTGCCGAAGGCCGACGAGACGTTGCTCACCTACGTGATCCCGGTGCGTGATCGCCCGACGGCGCTCGACCGCGTGCTCGAGAGCATCGGTGGCGGGGCGACGGTGTTGGTGGTGGATGATCGCTCCGAGCATCCGCGGGCCGTCGCCGATGTGGCAGCAGCACACGGCGCCACCGTCATCGCGCTGTCGGTGAACGCCGGGCCCGGGGGAGCCCGCAACGCGGGGCTCGCGCAGGTGGGCACGCCGTTCGTCGCCTTCGTCGACTCCGACATCGTGGTCGAACCGGGCTGCATGCAGCTGCTGCTTCGCCATTTCGCCGACGAGCGAGTGGCGATGGCGTCGCCGCGGGTTCTAGCGCTGGCGGTCGAGGGCGAAGAGGTTCGCGCCGGCTGGATCTCGCGCTACGAGGAGGCCCGATCGTCGCTCGACCTCGGTCGCTACCCGGCCATCGTCAGGCCGCGGGCCCCCGTTTCGTGGGTGCCGAGCGCCACTCTGGTTGCGCGTGTCTCGGCCATCCGGGGTGGCTTCAGCGCCGAACTGCGGGTGGGCGAAGACGTCGATCTGGTGTGGCGGCTGGCCGAAACGGGGTGGCGGGTTCGGTACGAGCCGGCGGCCGAGGTGCGGCATGAACACCGCGTTCACCTCGGCGATTGGATGCTGCGCAAGGCGGTGTACGGCACCGGATCGTACGAGCTCGGCCAGCGTCACCCGGGAGACATCGCTCCGGTCATCCTCTCGCCCTGGAGCGCCGCCCTGGTCGCCGCAGTACTCGCGCAGCGGCGTTGGTCTGCACCCGTTGCCGCTGGCCTCATGGTCGTCACCGCACTGCGGTTGTCGCGAAAGGTGAGCAGCAGCGATCATCCGTATCGGCTGGCGGCGACGCTGACGGCAAGCGGAACAGTCGCTGCCCTCTCGCAGACGGTGGCGCTCATCGTGCGGCATTGGTGGCCGCTCACCGTGATCGGTTGCGTCTTTTCGAGTCGCATTCGGCGCGCGACACTCGCAGCGGTGCTGGTCGATGGTGTGGTCGAATATGTGCGCACCGGTCGTGCGGTGCGTGATGTGGCTCGACTCGACCCCGTTCGCTTCACGCTCGCGCGTCGGCTCGACGACCTCGCCTACGGCGCGGGGGTCTGGTTCAGTGCTGTGCGGGGGCGATCGTTCGCGGCGTTGCTGCCGGATGTGCGGCGAAAGCGGTAGCTCGCGTCACATGCCGGTGACGCTGCGTGTGGCTGCGCTGCGGGAGGCTACGCTGCGGGAGGCTACGCTGCGGGAGGCTACGCCGACGACTTCGGCAGCGGGGTGGTGTTCTCGCCCGGTTCTTCGACGAAGGTCAAGCCCGCGCCGCTGTTCGCGGAGGCGGTCATCACGGTGATCCATTCGCGGTTGATCAACGGCACCTTGTTGCCGTTGTACCGAAAGTAGAGGGGAACCGAGGAGTCGAGCCAGATGCTGCTACGGCCATCGCCCACAGCCGGATCGTCTTTCCACGAGAAGAAGAAGCTCTCGCGCCGACGCAGCTTTGCGCCGATGACGATCTGCAGGTGTGTGAGCACCCGGTCGTCGAATTCGATCTCGGTTCCTGAGTCACCGTACACAAGCTTTCCCATGACACTCCCTTGAGGCTAAGACTACTGCGCTGGCTCTCAGATGGCAGCCTCCAACGGCAACCGAGGCTGCCAGCGTAACGTGAGCGGAAAGTTCACTTGGCTTCCGTCGGTTTCCGTGAGGGAAAGGTGTGGTCTGGCTTCGGACTACCCGATTGCCGGAAGCCAGACCACAGGAATTCGGAAAACCAGAGGCGTCAGAACTCGCTCAACGGTTATTCCGGAACTCCAATCGCAGCGTCTTCGTGGGGGGAGAGACGCTGCGTCATGACAAAACTATGACGTTGTTTCGCGCCAAAACCTAACTTCTGCCGGGCCCTTGACGTCATGCTGAATGTCACCTATCGTGGGGACGATTTTCTGCCAAACGTGCGGGTTCTTTCGTCTTTTGGCTGGCAAGTGAACGCGCGCGTTTCGTCGGTGGTGCTGTTGTCGTGCCCTTTCGTACCGTCGCCGGCCAGCGGGGCTGTGGGCAGGGTGGTGCGCTCGTGCGGGTCATGGTGTATCCGCCATATCGGCCGTGTCGGTGGTGGTGGCGTTGCGTTGCCAGGGTTCGCGGCGGGCCGGTAGGTCGGCCAAACGTAAGGGTTTCAGTCTCGTTCGGGTGCGTTGCTGGGTGGCGGGTCTGGGGGTGCGGGTCCAGTCCAGCCAGGCCGGTGGCAGGAAGTGCGGTGCGCCGTTGATCATGATCAGCGTCCACCCGGTCTTATGCACAACCCTGTGATGAAAATGACACAGCAGGACCCCTTTGTCGACGTCGGTGCGGCCGGGGAGGTGGGTTTTCGATAGCCACGGTTCGGTATGGTGGCTCTCACACCAGGACGGTGGCCGGTCACAGCCCGGCCAGACACAACCGCCGTCTCGGGCGGCCATCGCGGCGACCTGCGCCGCCGTGAACAGGCGCTGCTTCTTGCCTTGGCAGAGCACCTGCCCGGCCGGCCCGAACACGGTCGTACGAATGTCGGCGTGGCAGAGCACCTGTTGCACGGTCGATGCGGGTAACGGTTCGGTGATGCCGGGAACCCAGCCCACCCCACGCCCG
>JAODBB010000096.1 GCA_025463745.1 Subtercola sp. | reverse complement strand
GGGTGATGACGCAGAGGCCGCCGGAGTGGAACAGCGGGGCGGAGGTCAGCGTCACGTCATCGGCGTTGTAGTTCACCGCGAGCATCCAGTTGACGTTGTTCGCCCAGAAATTGCGGTGCGTGAGAATCGCACCCTTCGGCCGCCCCGTCGTGCCGGAGGTGTAGAGGATCGCCGCGGGGCTGTCGACGTCGACGTCGAATTGCGGGGCGTGCGGGGGCGCAGACGAGCGTAGCTGGTCGAGACCCGCCCATCCCTCGCGCCCGTTGCCGAGCTCGATGTAGACCTCGCACGGCAGCGTTTCGCGAACCGGGTCGATCGAAGCGATGTGCTCGGGGTCGCTGATCAGCACCCGCGCTTCGCTGTCTTTCACGATGTACGACAACTCGCTGCCGGTGAGACGAAAGTTCAGCGGCACAAAGGTCGCGCCCAGCCTGACGGTCGCGAACATTGCCACCAGAAATTCGCTGTGGTTGAACCCGAGATACGCGACGCGGTCGCCCGGTTTCGTTCCCTGGGCAGCGAGCACGTCTGCGGTCTGCTCGACCCGAGCCTGAAGCGCTTCAAAGGTCAAGGTCAACTTTTCGAACGTCAGGGCTGGATGCCTCGGGTCTCGCAGTGCTCGCCGACGGAGCCATTCAGCCATTCCCATTGCGTGCATCGTCTGACTCCTCGTCGAGTTGGTGGCGCGCCAGCCGATAAGAAAATTAGCGATCCTACGGATGGCGCAGTTGGTCCAACCATAATATAGTTGGACCTAGCTCGGAGGTGCAAGGATGCGACCGGATGATGAGTTCGTCGATTGTCGAACGCGACTCGGCGATGCTCTGCACCGACTCGGTGTGCTGGGTTCCACGACCCTGATTCGAGCCCAGGCGCCTCAGCAACTCGCCGAGGCGTGTGGATTCACTCGGGCCATGTTGTCTGCTGTGCACGGCTCTCGATGGGTTCCCTTACAGCTGTACACGCGTGACGATTTAGACCTGCACGCCGACGCATTTCGAGCGTATGTCGAAAGCGATGTCGAGATTCCGCTCGCGAATATGCTGGCCGAAACCGACATGGTGCGACACCGCACCGCAGTGCTGGTCGATGAGTCGCTCGTTGACCGCCGGTCGTTCAAGCCGATCATGGAGGTGGCCGGCAGCCAGGCATACGTTGCTGCACCTCTGGTGATCCAAGGGCGGGTGATGGGTTTCATGCACGCAGACCGGGTCGGTCAAGAACGCGCTGTTGGTCTCGACGACCGCCGCTATCTGGAGAATTTCGCGAGCGAATTATCGCTGCTGTACGAAGCGGCAGGATGGAACGAGCGGATCACGCAGCGCAGCAGGCGGGCCTCGGCCGAGCTCAGGCGGGCAGCTACCGTGTTGGAGAAGATCGGCTCGGGAGCATCTGGGCTCTCGGCGATGCCGGCCGCACCTTCCGGAGCGACGACCGATACACCAGACGCCGGGAGCGCGGGCGGCAACTCGATGTTCATGACCCCCCGGGAGTGGGAAGTGCTCGAACACGTCGCTGACGGCGCGACGAATCGGGTCATCGCGCAGCGAATGTCGCTGTCGGAGGACACCGTGAAGACGCACATGCGTGGAGTGTTGCACAAGCTCCAGGTCACCAGTCGTGGTGCGGCCGTGGCAAAGTACATGCAGCTCAGCCACGATGCGCATGAACGACTCTGAGAGTCCTCCGCCTGCCTGGGAGGTGGTCGACGAGGCGCTGGCGCGCATTCGCGCATGCCGTGGCATGCCCGAATTCATCGACAACGCATGTGAGCAGGTGTTGGTGGGGTGCGAGGCAGAATCGGTTGCGCTCGGGCGAATCGTCGACGGGGCGTGGGTATCTTGGCTGCGAACGGGGCAGTTGGAGCCGTTGCATTCCTGCGGCGCTCTGCCGTCGCACCCGATACCTGTAGACGACGCTTCAAGCTGGGAACAGCGGGTCGTTCGCTCCCGGCAAACGATCGGCCGTGCGATCGCACCGGCAGAAGGCGGTCGCCGGGTTCTCGTAGCCGCCGTGATGGCCGGAGATGAAGCACTGGGGTTGCTTCATGTCGTGGGTGGAGCGCACCTGGTTCCGCAGATCGTGCAGAGCTGCGCAGACACCCTCGGTTCGGTACTCGCCCTGATTCTGGTGCGACAGCGCGCAGAAGAGCAGAGCTACGTGCTGACCAGTTTACGGAGCGGGCTCGGTGAGCTGCCCGAGCGCCCGATCGAGTTGCTCGCGGCATCCGGCACATCGCCCGCGAGAGCTTCCTCTGCGCTACCGCCAGACCCACTCGGGCAGTGGCACGATCTGACTGCCCGACAGCAAGAGGTGCTCGGTCTGATGCTGCTGGGGTTGTCGAACCCAGAGATCGCCGAACGTCTCGTGCTGTCGGTACCGACAGTCAAGTCTCACGTGCGCGCTGTGCTGCGTGCCAGCGGAGCGGTGAACAGATCAGACGCCATAGCCCGGTTCGCGCGCACTCGTGACTGATCTGCGACGTACCTGCGACTTACCCGCCCTCGAGCACGAAGACAGCGGCTCTTCCGGCGCTTTTCCACCTGTTCAGCGAGGAAGCCCACTCATCGGGATGAAGATCGACGATCTGCGACGTGTGACAGTGGCAACACACTCACAAATCCAGCGCTCGTCGCTCGGATCTTCAACGAAGAAGAAAGCCGTGTCCCATGTCGCTCACTCTCTCGACCAGTACACTTCAGGACTACCCAGCGCGTTACCTAGCCGCATGGAATCAGCGTGACATCGCCACAGCACTGATGGTCGTACATCCCCAGGTGCACTGGGTCGATCCGTTGCTGCCGCAACCGCTCACCGACCATGATGGTGCCGCAGCTTTCTTCGTCGGCGCCTGGCAGGGCTTTCCCGACCTGACATTTCACGCTGTCGGCGATCCGCTCGTCGATATCCAGGCCGGCCGGGTTGCCGCCGAGTGGAGGATGACTGGTACGCACACCGGCGAGTTTCCCCCCGGTGCGCCGATCAGCGGCAACGCCTTCGAGGTCTTCGGTACCGACGTCTGGCAGGTCGACGCAGACGGTCGGGCGACGTCGGTGCGCGCGTACTACGACTCGCTGACGCTGCTGCGGGCCATCGGCCTGGCCGGAAACTCCGCAGGGGGGCAGTCATGAGCACCCGAGTCGAGAAAGTCGACGTTGTCATCGTCGGCGCGCGTTGTGCAGGCACCGCCGCGGCCGTGCCGCTCGCCCTCGCCGGGCTCACGGTCGTCGTGCTCGACAAGGCCAGGTTTCCCTCCGACACTATTTCGACCCACGTGCTCGTGCCGAACGGAGTGCAGGAACTCAAGTTCATGGGGGTGCTTCCCAAGATCCTCGCGCTCAATCCGTCGAAGAGTCACTACCTGACGCTGCGTGATGGCGACCTCGAGATCACCGAGCGGTACAAACCCTTCTCCGGTATCGACTACGCGATCTGCGTGCCGCGCGACCAGCAAGACGCGGTGCTTGTCGAGACTGCCAGAGAAGCGGGCGTCGAGGTGCGCGAACGCACCAACGTCGAGCAGGTCGTCTGGCGAGACGGTCGCGCGGTCGGGGTACGGTGCGTCAGCGACGGCGACGAATACGAGATCCAGGCCGACCTCGTGGTGGGTGCCGACGGTCGGCATTCCCGCATCGCCGCCGAAGTCGGCGCGTACACGCCGTACCGCGCGTCGAAAAACGGGCGGGGCTTCGCGTTTCGTTACCTCGACGATCCGCTCGGTACAGATGCACCAGATGCCCTCGAGATCTTTCGCGCAGAGGGCGACCAGGTGCTGGTCTTGCCGTCGTGCCCGGCGGGTCGAACACTCGTCGTGAACATGACCGACGCGGCGAGCATCCCCGATTTTCGTCGAGACCCTGACCTCTACTGGCAGCGGATGCTCGACCGCAACCCTGTACTGAACGCCCGCGTCGGGGCGGCCACCAACCTCAGCAAGATGCGCACCACCGACGACCTTTCGGCGTACTACCGGCGTTCCTCTGGCCCAGGCTGGGCGCTGGCCGGCGACGCGGGTCACTTCAAAGACCCTGTGACCGGCAACGGGATGCGCGACGCCCTCAAGTTCGGCCGACTGCTCGGCGAAGCCGTCGCCACCACCCTGCACGACCCCGTCAGACTCGACCGAGCGCTGCGCGACTGGGAGGTGGCCCGCGACGCAGACACGATCTCCACGTACCACTGGGGCAACCGGGAGTCACGGCCAGGCGCCACGAGCGCCCTTACGCGGGAGGTACTGCGTACCTTCGTTGGCGACGACGAGCCGAATCTGTCCGACACCTTCAATCGAGTGCGGCCGATCGAGTCGGTGATCCACCCCGGCCGTCTGGTCACTGGGCTGGTTCGTGCCCTCCGGGCTCCCGGCGCCGACCGGCGCGGTATCTTTCGCGAGCTGCTCGTTGAGCTGCCGATGGAAATCTCTCTTCGGCGTCACCGGTTGCTCGACGGGTTCCGCTCGACCAAGCCGACAGCGACCGAACGCGCTGGCTGGAGCCTCGGGCCCGAACCGAAGACCCCTTCTCGCAGACCGGCAGCAGAACCGCAGACGGCTTCGGCCGATGAAGCGTCATCGCTGACGGCACAGGTCGCACGATGACTGACGTGACACGCGACTCGTCAACTGGTGCGCGTGTCGTGGTGGTCGGGGCCGGCCACGCAGGCGGAACGCTGGCAGCACTCCTGCGCCAGACCGGCTTTGCAGGCTCGATAACAGTGTTCGGCCAAGAGGAGCACCTGCCTTACCATCGTCCCCCGCTCTCGAAGGATTTCACCGACGGCCAACCGGTGAAATGGCTCAGAGACCCTGAGTTCTACACGGAACAGAAGATTTCGTTCCTGCTCGGCCAGAAGGTCGTGTCGATCGATCGGGCCCGAAAGACAGTTCGGTCGAGCCTCGGCGAGGATCATCCCTACGACCATCTCGTACTGGCGACGGGAGCCACGCCTCGATTGCTGACGCTGCCAGGCGGCGATCTCAGAGGAGTGCTGACGCTGCGCGACCTGAGTGACGCGCAACGATTACGCTCTGCGATCGACACAGACGGTGCACTGGCGATCATCGGCGGCGGATTCGTCGGCTTGGAGGTGGCATCAGTAGCCCGAAACCGTGGCACTGAGGTGATCGTGCTGGAGCGTGAGGCGAGAATTCTGGCCCGGGTCGCAAGCGAACAGCTGTCAGCCATCATGACCTCGCTGCACCGCGAGCGTGGAACCCAGATTCGTACCGACGTCGAAATCGCCGGTCTCCGCGGTCACAACGGTGCGGTTGTCGCCGTGCTTCTCGCCGACGGTTCCGAGATTGCCTGCAGCTCCGTTCTCTTGGGGGTCGGCGCAACTCCACGGGAAGAGCTGGCGCTTCACGCCGACATTCTCTGCGACCAGGGCATCGTCGTGGATGATGCCGCCAGAACCAGCGACCCCGCCATTCTGGCCATCGGAGATGTCACTCGCAGACCGGTACCGGGAACGGAAGGACACCGTCGACTCGAGAGCATTCCCAGTGCGGTCGAGCAGGCCCAGCAGGCGGCGTCGACGATTTTGGGGCTCCCGCAGATCGCGCCAGAAGTTCCCTGGTTCTGGTCTGATCAGTTCGATCTCAAACTGAAGATCGCCGGAATCGTCACCCCTCTTTCTGAAACAACCCTCAGGGGTGACCCGACCACCGGCCGGTTCGCCCTGTTCCACCATCGCGACGGCGTTCTCTCTGCGGTGGAGTCTTCCAACTCGCCCGCCGAATTCATGGCCGGCCGTAAGTACATCGCTCATCACACCCCGATCGCTCCGTCTCGGCTAGCCGATGCCGAGACCTCATTGCGCGACTGCGTTCTCGTTTAGGAGACCCTCAATGCCCACAATCACGTACATCCTTGCCGACAGCACCGAGCGCCCGCTCGAGGTACCCACCGGTCAGACCGTCATGGAGGGCTCTGTCAGGAACAACCTGCCCGGGATCGTCGCCGAATGCGGCGGCGGCTGCTCGTGCGCAACCTGTCACGTCTACGTCGATGCGGCCTGGGCGCACGCCTTCACCGAAGCCAACGACGAAGAGGCCGCGCTCGTCGAATTCGCTGACGGCGCGCGCGCCGAAAGCCGGCTCGCCTGCCAACTCGTCGTCACCGAAGCAGCAGACGGGGCGCGCGTCACCGTCGCTGAGAACTGACCCCTGACGTCGACCTCACAAATACGTCTGCGCGAGCATCGGAGCTGGCGCAGAGAGATGGAGAAAACGCAATGACAATTCACACTCCCACCGTCGAACTCCTCGAACCCGAACACGTCACGCGGGAAGAGCTGCAACGAATTCTCGACGTTCAACGCGCCTCGTTTCTGCGAGAAGGGCTGGTCAGCCTCGAGGTTCGCCAAGACCGCGTGAGCAGAATGGCCATCGCCATTCTCGACAACATCGACGCAATTTCCGCGGCCGTCAGCCTCGACTACGGATTCCGCCCACCGGAGCTGACCAAGGCATTCGAAGCCACGTCGTGGCTGCCCGATGTGCTCACCACGCTCGCCACGCTGGAAGAGTGGATGAAGCCGGTTGAGACTCCTGGAGGCTTCATTCAACAGAAGCCCAAAGGCGTCGTCGGCGTCATCGGGGCCTGGAACTTTCCGATCATCCTCTCGTTCGAGCCCACCATGGCGGCGCTGGCCGCAGGCAACCGCGTCATGCTGAACTTCTCGGAGTTCCATGTGCGCACCGGTCGACTTCTCGCCGGTATCTTCGCCGACGTGTTCGACGAGTCAGAGTTCGCGCTCATCACCGGCGACCTCGCGACGGCAAAAGAGTTCGCCAGCCTCAGGTTCGACCACCTCTTCTTCACGGGATCGCCCGTTGTGGGCAGCCAGGTCGCGGTGGCCGCGGCGAAGAACCTCGTGCCGCTGACCCTCGAACTCGGTGGCAAGAACCCCATCGTGGTCGCGAACAACGCCGACATCGAACGCGCAGCGCACCGCATCGCGGGAACCCGAGCGCTCAACAGCGGGCAGATCTGCCTCTGCCCCGATCTCGTCTTCGTACCGCGCGACCACAAGGACGCTCTCGTTTCTGCTCTGCAAAAGGAGTTCGAGGCCCTCTTCCCCGACTTCCTCAACAACCCCGGGGTGGTCGCGATAGTCAATGACCGCAATTACGACCGCGTTGTCGGGCTCGTCGACGACGCCGTAGCCAAGGGTGCGACGAAGATCGTCATCGCCCCGAAAGACGAGCTCGCATCGTTGCCCGACCGGGCATCCCGTCGCATCGCGCCCACCCTGCTGCTCGATGTACCAGAGTCAGCGAACATCGCCCATGAAGAGATCTTCGGTCCGGTTCTGCCGATCTACGTCTACGACGACCTCACCGAGGTCATCGACTACCTGCAGGCGCGCCCCACCCCTCTCGCCGCCTACTGGTATGGAGAGGACGACGCGGAGTTCCACACCTTTCTCGACCGCACCAACAGCGGTGGCGTGACGCTGAACGACGGTATCGTTCACTCCTTACTTCCCGGCGCTCCGTTCGGCGGATCAGGCAACTCCGGCTCGGGCTCATATCACGGTAAGAGCGGATTCGACACCTTCACTCACGAGCGAACCGTCAGCAACATCACGGCCGAGCGCGGAGTCTCCGATGGACTGATCGGTCGCGCCCTGCTCGACGAGCAGTTCCTGGGTTACATCAGCCAGGTGATCAGCGATTCGGCTGGAGCCTTCAAGGGGTACCTCAAGCGCTGACCTGCGAATCTCTAGCGCAGCTTCGTGAAGCCGTCCACGGCCAGGTCGTGGCCAGTGATGTAACCTGACCGTGGACCGGCGAGGAATGCTACTGCGTCGGCGATGTCCGCGGGCTCGGCGAGCCGGCGGAGCGCTGCGTCTTTCGCCTTCGACGCGAACCCCGTGTCGACCGAGTTCGCTTTGACACGACCGGTCAGGGTGTAGCCCGGCGACACGGAGTTCACCCTGATACCGTCGGGACCCACATCCTCGGCCAGCGAGCGCGTGAAGTAGCCCAGCGCGATCTTCGACATGCCGTAGCCGGTGAGTTTTCCCTCGGGCGGCGTACCCAGGGCCGACAAAGAGGTGATGTTGACGATGGATGCGGCGTTCGAGTTTCGTAGCACCGGAACGGCGGCCTGGCACAGGTAGATCGCCGACATGAGGTTGACGTCGAAGATGCGCCGGATGTCGCTGATCGGGATGACGCTGGCGCTGCTGCGCTCGAAAGGCGTGATTGCTCCCCCCGCGATGTTCGCGAGAATGTCGAAGCCACCCCATTGCGCGACCACCTGATCGACGATGCGCTGACCGGATGTCTCGTCGGTGAGGTCGGCCTCGATGCCGATAGCCCGCCGGTCGAGGGCTTCGACGGCCTCCGTGGTCGGGTCGTTCGCCTCACCTTCGATGCTGCGGCCCGAGGTCAGGTCGATGTCGACGACCACGATGTCGGCACCGAGTTCGGCGAGCCGGAGGGCGACAGCCCGACCGATCCCGCGCCCGGCTCCGGTGACGATGGCCCTGAGGCCCTGGAGTTCCTGCGTCATGACTTCTCCTTCAATTGCGTGAAAAACGGGTGCTCGCTCTAGCGCGGAGCCAGCCGGATCGCCCCGTCGAGCCTGATCGTCTCGCCGTTGAGCATCGGGTTGTCGATGATGTGCAGGGCGAGAGAGGCGTACTCGTCGGGCGCTCCGAGGCGAGCGGGATGCGGCGTCTGCGCTCCGAGCGAGACGATCGACTCGGGCGGCAGGGCGTCGAACATCGGAGTGTGGAAGATTCCGGGTGCGATCGTCATGACCCTGATCTTGTGTTCGGCCAAGTCGCGGGCGATCGGGAGCGTCATTCCGACGACCCCGCCCTTCGATGCCGAATATGCCGCCTGGCCGATCTGGCCGTCGAATGCGGCGACAGAGGCGGTGTTGATGATCACGCCCCGCTCCTCGACGGTCTCATCCGCGTTGGGGGTGTCGATCATCCATTCGCTGGCCAGGCGGATGACGTTGAACGTGCCGATCAGGTTGACCTGCACCACCTTGCTGAACGCGTCGAGGGCGAATGGCCCCTTACGGCCGACTACCCGCGACGCGATCGAGATTCCAGCACAGTTGACCACGATGTTCAGTCGGCCGAGCGTGGCGGCGAGATCCAGCGCTGCCGCGACATCCGACTCGCTGGTGACGTCGGTGGGAGCGAACAGTACGCGGTCGCCGAGTTCTTCGGCCAGCTGGGCGCCCTGGGAGGAGGCGAGGTCGGCGATGACGACGGATGCTCCCCCGGCAAGGAGCGCCTTCGTCGTCGCGAGGCCGAGGCCGGATGAGCCGCCGGTGACGAAGGCGACGGAGTCGGTGAGCTGCATAGGTTAGGTCCTTTCGAAAGACGGGTCAGGCAGGCGCGAGGTCAGGCCGTGCCACCGGCGACAAGCAGGCCGCCGTCGACGTTCAGGATCTGGCCGGTGATCCAGCCGGCGTCAGGCGAGGCGAGAAACGCGACGGCGGCCGCGACGTCTCCGGGCTCGCCGAGGCGCTTCAACGGGTAATCGGCCGAGACCTCGTGTTCGCGGCCGAGGTAGAGCTTCTCGGCGAACCGCGTCTTCACGACAGCTGGCGAGACGGCGTTCACGCGCACCCCGGGCCCGAGTTCGACAGCAAGCGAGCGGGTCAGGTGGTCGACCGCGGCCTTCGTGATCCCGTAGAAGCCGATTCCAGACGAGGGGGTCTGCCCGCTCACCGATGTGACATTGACGACCGCACCACCTGCGCGCTGAAACCCGATTTGCTCGTGGTGGAATCCGTCTTGCACCCAGGCGAGCGTGCTGATGATGTTCACGTCACTCATCTTGCGCGCCGCGTCGAGGTCGAGGTCGACCAACGGGCCGTAGTCCGGGTTGATGCCGACGTTATTGACGAGGATATCGAGGCGCCCGAAACGCTCAGCCACGGTGTCGAGCACCTGCCGGCGGTGGCCGGTATCGTGCGAGCGGCCTGCTATGCCGATGGCGCTTCCCTCGGGAAACGATGCTGCCGCCTCGGCGAGCGTCTCCTCCCGGCGGGCGGTGATGCAGACCCGGGCGCCTTCGGCGACGAGGCGGTGGGCAATGGCGAGCCCGATTCCGCGGCTTGCGCCGGTGACGACGGCGACCTGGCCTGCAAGTCTGCCTATGCAATCATGCGGTTCGGCCACTGTCTTCTCCTCCTCGAGAAATCTCTGCGGGCTTGCTCTAGAACGTGCGCTGAAGCCATGGCGAGCCTACCTCGGCAATCCGGCGTTAAGTAGTCAGCCGACCACTTTCAAGACAAATGACTCGTTCTTGCGTTGTTTTGCACATTCACGGCTCGCTCAGACCTGGTCGGTCGGTCGCATCACAACCTCGTTGATGGCCACCCGCCGCGGCCGCGTCACGAGGTAGCCAACCAACTCGGAGACGTCTTCGGGATGCAGCTTCTCGACCCCCGCGAACAGGGTCTCGTAGTGCCGCTGGCTGGCCGGGCGGGCATGGTCGTACAGCTCGGTGTCGACCGCTCCCGGTTCGATCACGGCCACCCGCAGGTTCTCGCGGGTGAACTCTTGGCGAAGCGACTCGGAGAACGCCGTCACCCCGAACTTCGTGGCGTTGTAGACGGCGACCTGCGCATTCGCGACCCGCCCTGCGATTGACGAGATGTTCACGATATCGGCGACTCCCCTGCTGCTCGTTCTCGCCGAGGCGAGCAGGTGGGGCAGGGCGGCCTTCGTGACTGTGACGAGGGCGGTCAGGTTCAGGTCGATCATCTGCTGCCAGTCGTCGAGATCGGTTTCGATACTAGAACCGTTCAGCATGACGCCCGCCGAATTGACGAGGATGTCGAGCCCACCGAACGTCTGCGCGGCGAGTTCGACCGCAGCGAGTGATGAGGGCGGTGGATCCGGTGAGTGCGTCAGCCATGAGGGCCTTTCGTTCGTCGAGCTGGCGGCGGTCCTGCTGGCGTTCGAAGCAGAACGATGTTCAGAATTAAAAAGTAGTCGAACAGAAACTATTTTGTTGACAACTAAGTTGAGCTCCTAACATAATGGCTCTTGCCCGTCGCCTGCTGCAGCCAACTGCTGCGGGAGCGGGTAGAGCTTCACCCCTTGTAAGACACAGGCGTCTCGAAGGCCGGGCTCTCCCGGGGAAGGAATTCAATGTCAGAATCCACTGTGGTCACGGGCCCCACCACTGTCGCACCCGCAGGAGCCCAGAGGAGCCAGTCCCTGCGGGTCTGGTTCTCCGCCTTCCTCGGCGGCTCGATCGAGTTCTACGACTTCAGCATCTACTCCACAGCGGCAGCCCTGGTCTTCGCCCCGCTGTTCTTCACGGGTGCGCCGCCCACCATCGGGCTGATCGCCTCGTTCGCCACGCTCGCGGTAGGCTACATCGCCCGCCCGCTGGGCGGCATCATCTTCGGTCACTTCGGCGACAAGATCGGACGGAAGTCGAGCCTCATCGTCACCGTCGTCATCATGGCCCTGGCAACCGCACTCATCGGCGTGCTACCCACGTTCGAACAGGTCGGTGCGATCGCCCCGATACTGCTCATCCTGCTGCGCATCGTGCAGGGGCTCTCGGTCGGTGGCGAATGGGGCGGCAGCGTCGTACTCACAACTGAGCACTCGAAGGTCAAGCGCCGCTCGCTGATGGGCGTCGCGACTCCGATGGGATCCGCCTTCGGGCTGCTGCTCGGCTTCATCGCGTTCGCAATCGTCATTCCTGCCTCCGGCGACCAGTTCATGGTTTGGGGCTGGAGGATCCCGTTCCTGTCCACGATCGTGCTCTTCGCCGTTGCGCTGTACATGCGCTTCAGAGTGAGTGAGAGCGACGTCATGAAGGAGCAGCGCCTGAAGATCGCTGCCGACACCAAGGCGGGAATCAAGTTCAAGAAGCCGTTCGTGGAGGTGTTCAAGAAGCACTGGCGCACCATCATCATCTCAGCACTGGTCTTTGCCGGACCGTTCCTGATTCAGTCGCTGATGCTCTCGTTCTACGTCTCGTACACCGTCGGCACGATGAAGATTCCGAACACGGAAATGGTGAACATTTCGATGATCGGCCTCACGGTCACCCTGCTGGCACTGCCCGTAGTCGCCTGGATCTCCGACCGGGTCGGCCGACGGAGAGTGATGACGATCGGTGTGATACTCGCGACGATCAATGCCATCTTCATCTGGCCGTTGCTCAGCACAGGAATGGTGTGGGGAATCCTTCTCACCTACGTGTTGGTGTTCCTCATCCACGCTATCGTTCTCGCGCCGCTCGCCGCGACCTATTCCGAGCTGTACCCGACCAAGATGCGCTACACCGGCGTCTCGATGAGCTACCAGGTCGCCTCGCTGCTGGCGGGCGGTCTCGGCCCGGTTCTCGCACAGTCCTTCATCGCGGCCGGTTGGGGGCCATGGTCGGTCTCCGGCCTTCTCGTCTTCTCTGGGCTCGTCGCCATCTGGGCGGTATTCCGCCTGAAGAAGACCGATAATGTCGACCTCAGAACGGTCGGGACCCCGGCCCAGTCGATGTCGGGCGAGGCGAACCCTGCGCCCATCGCGATCGGCTGAGACCCGATCCGGCTGGCCCGGGTCTTCTCAGCACACCGGGAAGGCATTGCCACCGCGCTTCAACTCGCGGAGGCGATGCCTTCCCGAATAGCCCACAGGGCCGCCTGGATGCGCGACGACAGCCCGAGCTTCGAGATGATGTGACTCACGTGGCTACGGGCTGTGCGCTCACTGATGAAGAGGTCGTCAGCGATCTGCTGGTTCGTGTAACCGAGGGCGACGAGTTGGATGATCTGCCGCTCCCGTGCACTCAGAACGGCAGTTGTCGGGTTTCGAAGAGACCGGGCGAGAACCATCGTGACCTGCGGGTCGAGGTACACCTGGTCACGCGCGGCCGCTCGAATGGCCGCACTGATCTGGTCGGGTTCGCTGTTCTTCAGCAGGTAACCGCTCGCGCCGGCTTCGAGGGCCGCGTGTACCTTAGAAGTGTCCGAGAAGCTGGTGAGCGCGACGAGCTTCAGGAAGGGGTGCTCCGAGCGTAGCTGGGCGATCGCGCCGACACCGTCGAGAACGGGCATCTGCAGGTCCATCAGCACGACGTCTGGCATGGTGTCTAGGCCCGAGAGGCGCCGCAGTTCATCCACCGCCAATCGCCCGTTCTCCGCTTCACCGACCACGCGCATGTCGTCCTGCGTCTGCAGGAACGCCCGCAGGCCGTGGCGCACCATGGCATGGTCATCGACGACGAAGACGCGGATCGGGTTCATCGACCGGACTCGTTTTCAGTCGAGCGGTCTACGCGCGGGCGAGGCGACGCGAGCAGGCCGGGGAACTCGGCGCGTACGTACGAACCGGCCGCATTCGGAGCAAGCTCCGACCGCAGTCCTACTGCGAGCCTGCCACCGTGCAGCGCCGCGCGCTCGCGCATGGTCTCGAGCCCGACAGCGCCCGCTTTGGGCGGACCTGGCGCGAAGCCGACGCCGTCGTCGAGCACCTCGATCACGAGCGTGCGCCCCTCGGCGCCAGCCCGCATGAGCATGATCTGGATCGAAGCGCCGCGCGCATGCTTCAGCGCATTGTTGGTCGCTTCGATGGTCAGCATGAATAGGTCTTCTTCCACCTCTTCAGGCAGGTCGAACAGCTCTTCCGAGCTACTGACGACGATGTCGACCCGCTCGCGTCCGGCAAGGGTCGATACACGACGGCGGAGTGCGGGAACCAGGCCTTCGTCGCCGATGTCCGGCCCGCGTCGGTGAACGATGACCGCACGCATCTCGGCAAGCGCTGCCTTCACCTGTTCGTGGATGCCGCCGAGCTGGGCCGCCAGGTCGTCTACCGGCCCCTGTTCGGCCGTGCGTTGGAGCGCCTTAGTGCGAAGCGAGAGCGAGAACAGCTCCTGCGTCACAGAGTCGTGCAGGTCGCGGCCGAGCTTTCGCCGCTCCTCGCGGGCTGCAACGCCTTTCAGGCGGCCGAACATCCGTGCGTTCGAGATGGCTATGGCTGCGTGTTCGGCCATTGCAGAGAGAAAGCGCAGGTCTTCGTCATCGGGTTCGAGTCCTTCGCGCCGGAATCCGGTGAGCGCGCCACGCACTGCGTAGCCGCCGTCACCGGGATCCCTCGCCTGGAGAGGAGCCGCGATGAGGATGCCCAAGTGAAAGTTTCGCACAAGATCGTGCAAGGGCTGCCAGCGCGCGTCGTCCAGCATCGTGTTGCGCCACCATACGTCGACGACGACCCTGCCGAGCTGCAGAGCCTGCAGGGTGACCAGGGGCGCGCCGAGCTGCCGGCACTCCTCCAGGAGCGCGGCGTAGTCGCTCGGTAGGCCCGCCGTGCCGGCCGTGCGAACGTAGCCGTCCGCGTCAACGAGGGTGATGGCGCACGATTCGAGAGCGACAGCCTCCCTGACCTCGGCGGCAAGCCTTTCGAGGATCTCGTCGAGCCGGTCGGTCTCGGCCAGGGTGGTCGCAATCTTCACGAAGGCGGCCAGCTGGCGGTCGCGCCGGTCATTCGGATGCACGGCGAAGCGGACGCTAAGCGGTGATAGCGTCGCGCGCACCGGCGCCCGGCCGAGCAGCGATCAGGTCAACGTACTTCGACAGGGAATCGAGGCCGGCCACGAAATCCACTCGCTCGGGATCGAGCATCCATCGATAGGCCAGGCCACGCAGGGCGCTGACCGTCAGCTCGGTGATTTCGGCCGGATCGATGCCGTCAGCTAGTCTCCCTGCAGCTCGGCCCTCCTCAACCTTCGCCGTGAGGTCGAAGATGAAGTCGGCGTGCAGGTCGGCCATGAACTCACGCAGGTCGACATTCGGCTTCAACGATTCGAACAGCAGCGCGTAGAAACCGCGCAACGACGACGTGTCCGTCGATACAGCGTGACCACGGATCTCGCTGATCACGGCTTCGAGAGCATCGGCGCCGACATTGTCGCCTACTGTATCGGCGAGAGCGCCGTGGCCGAATCGTTCGGAGAGCTTGACGATGAGCGACTGCACCAGCGCAGCCTTGCTACCGAACCTGCGCGTGACCAGACCGTGGCTGTACCCGGCGCGCTTGCCGATCTCGATGAGGGTGGTGTGTTCGTAGCCGCGTTCTGCGATGAGATCGGCGGTGGCCTGCAACAGGAGCTTTGTCGACAGGCTCGACCGCTTCTCCTGGAGGTTCTTCTTCGGCTTCTGGGCGACTTCGACATCTAAGGACACTAGGTACACCTCACATCGGTCGTTACGCCACACACTGGTCGCATTAAAGTAGTTGCCAGACTACCAGACCGGATCGAACAATCTCACTTAGTAGTTGGTCGACAACTAACATATACTTGGGCCACCCGGTCTTTCGGGTTTCGCAGTCGATGACGAAGGTGGATGCAGATGGTGCGCGTACTACGCCCCCGGCGCTCTTGCTTGGCAGTACCCGGCAGCAACGCGAAAATGCTTGCCAAGGCGCAGGGTCTAGCCGTCGACGAAGTGTTCCTCGACCTCGAAGATTCGGTGGCGCCGTCTGCCAAGCCGCAGGCGCGCTCGAACATCGTCACGGCAATCAGGGAGGGTGATTGGCAGGGCAAGACGCTCGTCGTGCGCATCAACGACGCCGAGACACCCTGGGCCTACGAAGACCTCTTCACCATCGTCACTGAGGTCGGGGGGCTGATCGACTGCATAATGCTGCCGAAGGTCGAGAAACTCGCGCATATCCTCTGGCTCGACACCTCTCTCGGCCAACTCGAGCAGAGCCTCGGCCTGCCTCTCGGCGGTATCGGCATCGAAGTGCAGATCGAGGGCCCGGCGGGCCTCAGCATCGTCGACGAGATCGCCGGAGCCTCTGAACGGATTGAGACTCTCGTGTTCGGCCCGGGTGATTTCATGGCGTCGATGCAGCTGCCCACCCTGACCATCGGCCAGAACAGTATCGGCGGCTACAACCCCCTCGACCCCGTATTCATGACCTTGGCCATCGCTGCGCGGAAGCACGGCATCCAAGTCATCGACGGGCCGTACGGCGTGATCGGCGACTTGGACGGCTTCGCCCTGGCCGCCCAACGGGCCGTGGCCTTCGGATTCGACGGCAAATGGGTGCTGCATCCCAGCCAGGTCGGTCTCGCCAACAGCATCTTCTCCCCCCGCCAGGAGAGCTACGACCGTGCCGAACTGATCCTCGAGGCCTACGACTACCACCGCTCAGCCGAAGGCGGCGGCCGCGGGGCTGTCATGCTCGGCAGCGAAATGATCGACGAGGCCAGCCGCAAAATGGCCTGGGTCACCGCTCTGAAGGGGCGAAAGGCCGGCCTGGCCCGAACCAGCGCGTTCACGCCGTGACCGGGGTTGCAGGTGCCGCCAGTACCGCGTTTGCGTCCGCCCTCGACTTCCTCGTGGCAGAGGCATGCGCGCTTCGTTTCGAGGGCCTGCCGCCCGCGGCACTCACCCTGGTGAGGCAAGGGCTGCTCGACACACTCGGCGTCGCCCTCGCCGGTCGCGCCACAGAGGTCTCACTGGTGCTGGATCGTGCAGTGCTCGGCGGCGCGACACCGGGAACCACGGCCGGTGCGGCATCGGTGTGGGGTAGCGCCCTTCGCACAGACCCTGCCACCGCAACCCTCGTCAACGCCACGGCCGGTCATGCTCTCGACTACGACGACTGGGCTCCAGGATCGGGCGCGCACCCGTCGGTGACACTGGTTCCGACGCTGTTGGCTGCGGCCGAGCTCCGCGCGGGCGGCGCGAGTAGCCCTGGTAGCGCTGGCCATCTGCGCGGCCCACTCACCGGACGAGAGTTCATCACCGCCTACGTCGCCGGCTACGAACTGCAGGAACGCATAGGCCTGGCGATCAGCCCGTCCCACTACGACCTCGGCTTCCACACGACAGCAATCGTCGGCACCCTCGGAGCCGCCGTCGCCGCGACCCTCGCCCTCGGCGGAGATGAGCGTGCCGTTCGCACCGCCCTCAAGATCGCCGCGACCGAAGCCGCCGGCCTGAAGTCGATGTTCGGCTCGATGGGCAAACCGCTGCACGCCGGCCGGGCATCCGCGGCAGGCCTATTGGCGGCCCAGCTCGCGCTGGCCGGATTCGAGGAACCCCAAAACGACATCCTCTTCGGCGAGCAAGGCTTTGCGCCGACGCACTCGACCGAGGTGCGCCAGGATGCTCTGACCGGCGCATTCGGTGAGCCCTGGTACGTCGAGTCCAACCTCTTCAAATTCTTCCCCTCGTGCTTCGGCACGCACGCTGCCATCGCGGCGGCGCAGCAGATTCGCCGCCAGCCGGCATTCGACGCCGAACTCGTGACGGGCATCCAGCTCACCGTTCCGCCCATCGTTCTGAAGGTCTGCGTCATCGAAAACCCGCAAACCGGCCTTGAAGGCAAATTCAGCCTCGCCTACACGACCGCAGTTGCCCTGCTCACGGGCGAGGCCGGGCTTTCGGCGTTCACCGATCCATTCGCTCCCTCCCCGCGCCTGGAATCGCTCACGCGCCTGGTGACCCTGCACGTCGACGACTCATTCGCCAAGACACGAACGGTCGTCGAGGTCGAGCAGTCGGGTATCGACATGCCCTGGAGCGCGGATGTCGATGCCGGAGTGCAGCGCTTTGTTGATTCCCCGACTGAACAGCAGGCAGCCCTCGACCAGAAGTTCTTCGAGCTGGCCACGCCCGTGATCGGCCGAGCGTCGGCCGCTTCGCTGCGTGACGTAGTGCTCGATCTCGACAGCTGCGCCGACGTCGCCTCCCTCGTCGCCCTGCTGCACTGACAGCCTGTTGCACTGACAGCTCGCGGCACGCCGACGAAGGCTCAGCGCGCTGGCCGCGGCAGAATCCGGTCACTGATGATCTTGCGCTGGATCTCGCTGGTACCTTCGAAGATCGTGGTAAGCCGGGCGTCGCGCCAGTACCGCTCGATCGCCCGTTCGCGTGTGTATCCGTTGCCACCGTGCAACTGCAACGCCTGGCCGGTGACCTCCACCGCCATCTCAGTAGCCACCAGTTTCACCATCGCAGCCTCCTTCTCGCACGGCACGCCGCTGTCCATGAGGTGCGCAACCTGCTGATAGAACGCTCGCGCCTGCGTGACCTTCGCCAGCATTTCGGCGATGCCGAACCTGAGCGCCTGGAAGTCACCGAGCGGATGCCCGAACTGCACACGCTCCTGCAGGTAGTCGATCGTGTCCTCCACAGCCCCGCGCGCCAGTCCCACCGCACGGGCAGCAGTCTGCACGCGGGCGACGTTGAGTCCATTCTCAACAGCCCGGAGCCCACGACCCTCCGCGCCGCTGAAACCGAACGGCTCGGCGATGTCGGCGTCGGTTGCCCGCACATCCGTGAGGGTGAGCGCCCAGCTGACGATGCCGTGATAGCCGATCTTTTCGATCGGAGTGCCAGTGACACCAGTCGGAAAACTGTTGCGCGGCTTCTCGAGCACGAATGTCTCGATCGGCCCGGAACTGCCGTCCGCCTCGATGATGCGGCACATCACGAGGATGAAGTCGCCCTCGAACGCATTACCACACCAGCGTTTCTCCCCGCTGATCAGGTAGCCATCGCCATCGCGAACAGCAACGGTCTGCACGGAGGCGAGGTCGGATCCGGTCTCGGGCTCCGAAAAGGCCGCGGCACCGACCCACTGCCCGAGGGCGCTCCTGCGAATCGTCGCCTCTCGGCGTACCGGGTCGCTGAACCGGGTTCCGAGCCCCTGCCCGCGAGCGATGATGCTCGCTGCGCTCATCCATCCGCGACCGAGTTCCTCGGAGAACATGCAGTACTCGAAGACGCCGAGCCCGAGCCCGCCGTACTCCTTCGGCACGGTGATTCCGAAGTAGCCGAGTGAAGCCATCCCGTCGATGACAGCAGCGGGCAGCGTCTGCTCGGTGCGGTCGAACTCGTTTGCCTGGGGCAGAACCACAGAGTAGGTGAAGTCCCTCGCCTGTTGCAGCAGGGCGACACGCGAGGGCGTCGCCCACGGTGGCTGCAGGGCAGGCGGCTCGGCAGGCAAGGCGATATCGGTCACCGTCGCGTTGCGCCCGCGGGTCGGGCTCGGCGTCGTCGTCATCGCAGAACCTTCTTCAATGGCACGTGTTCGGAAGGGTCATCCTGAACCTGCCCGACATGACGGGCGATAAACCTGGCAATGTAGTCGACCGCGTGGCGGGACTCGGGTATCTGCGACGCGAAGAACCCGAAGATGTGCACCATCTGGGGCCACACGTCGAGATCGGCCTCGCCGCCGGCATCCCGTACCCGACGTGCGAGCCGGATCGAATCGTCGAGCAGCAACTCGGAGGTGCCGACCTGGATGAGCAGCGGAGGCAACCCGTGCAATGCGGCGAAAAGCGGAGACGCGTCCGGCCGCGTGTAGTCGCCGTCTTCGCCGAGGTAGCGCACCGCGTAGGCGTGGCTCCCGGCGGGTGAGACGATCGGGTCGAGGTGCGCGCGCTCTGTCACCGAGTGCCCGGTGTGGGCGAGATCGGTGAGCGGAGAGAGGCAGACTCCGGCGGCCGGAAGCTTGACACCTGCGTCGCGGAGGGCGACGAGCGCGGTCACGGTGAGTCCGCCGCCGGCCGAATCGCCCGCGATGACGACTCGTGCAGCCGGGATAGCCGCACCCTCGGCTGAGAGCACCCACCGATAAGCGGTGAGCACATCGTCGAGGGCGGCAGGGAACGGATGCTCGGGGGCCAATCGATAGCCCACGGAGAGTACAGCGAGCCCCGTATAGAGGGACAGCCGGGCGCACATGTCACGGTAGGCAGCGATCGAACCGATCGCATAGCCGCCACCATGCACGTACACGATGGCCGAGCGACGATCTGCGCCATCGGCGATTGCCCACTCGGCGTCCACCCCGTCGGCATTGACGGGAATGAACCGCGTCGACTCGGGGATGTCATGGAATGACGCCGCGAACTTCTCGAAGTTGGCTCGCAGGTCGGAGATAGGAGTGGTGTCGGCCGCGAACGGCGCGGCCATCATCCGTTCGATGAACGCGTCGAACTCGGGGCTGGTCGCGTTCGGGTCGAGATGCAGTTCGCTCATGCGACCTTCGCCCCCAGCTCCTCCCGGATCGCTGCCGCGTTCTCGTTCAGGAACGGCGCACGTTTGTGCACGTCGGTCGGCGTACGTGAGAACTTGATCGGCTGGCCCGCGATGACGGCGGGCTTAGACGAACCCGGGTTCTCGACCTCGATCAGCATCTCGCGAGCCCACGCGTGCGGGTCGTCGAAGATGTCCCGAATGTCGTTGACCTGCCCGAAAGGCACTTTGCCACCCAGTAGCGACGTCATCTCGGCGCGGGTGAACTGGCTGGTCCAGGCATCCAAGATCACGCGGATCTCCTTTCGGTGCTGCGACCTCGCCCACTCCCCGGCGAATCGCGGGTCGGCGATGAGTTCTGGCTGACCCATGATGCGGCAGAGCGCTTCCCAGCGCAATTGGGTCGTCGCCGCGATCGCGATGTAGCCGTCTTTCACCTCGAGCACGTCGAAGGGGGTGAGGATCGGGTGGGTATTGCCGATCGGTAGCGGAACCTTGCCGGTATACGAGTACTGGTAGACGATCCGCTCACAGAGCGAAAGGATCGCGTCGTACATCGCTACATCGACCTGCTGGCCGTAGCCGGTCTGGCGGGCCTCGATGACGGCAGCGAGGATGCCGATCATCAGCATCGTTCCCGGGAAGATGTCACCCACACCGGGGCCGATCTTCACCGGTTTGCCGTCGGCGGTGCCCGTGATGCTGAGTGGGCCGGCCATCGCCTGAATCGTGATGTCCATTGCGGGCCAGTCGATGTAGGGGCTCTTACCGGCCCACTCCGACCCGAATCCGGTCAACGACCCGTACACGAGGGCGGGGTTGATCTTCGCCAGCTCGTCATACGAGATGCCGAGGCGGGCAGCGACTCCGGGGCCGAAGTTCTCGACCAGCACGTCGGCGCTGGCGATCAGCGCCAGGAACTCGGCGTGGCCCTCTGCCGATTTTAGATCGAGCACGATGCTGCGTTTGCCCCTATTGATGCTCTGGAAGTAACCGCCGAGCGTCTGCCCGTCACCCGTCTCGCCCGGGATGTCGCGTTCAGGCTCCGGCCCGACCCGACGCGTCACCTCGCCTCCGGGCGGCTCGACCTTTATCACGTCGGCTCCGAGGTCGGAGAGGATCATCGTTCCATAGGGGCCGGCGAGCGCCGCCGTCAGGTCAATGATGCGAATGCCGTTCAGCGGACCGCTCATGTCAGATCTGACCGTTCACGGTTGCCCGGTAGAGAACTGTCTCGAAGATGCGTGCCGTCGCGGCATCCACCATCGTGCCGTCGATCGCGACGGCGCCCTCGCCCTGCGCTTCAGCGGCACGCATCGCCGAGACGATGTGCTGTGCTCGGGCGATCTCGGCGTCGGTGGGCGAGAATACCTCGTTGGCCACACCCACCTGGTTCGGGTGGATCGCCCACTTGCCGACGGCACCGAGTTCTGCGGCCCAGTTGGCCTGCGCGCGGTAGGCCTCGGTCTCTTTGAACTCGCCGAACGGGCCGTCGATCGCGTCGAGCCCGTTGCTGCGGGCTGCGACGATCAGCTTGGTGCGTGCTGAGTGCCAGATGTCGCCGGGGTAGTTCGAGCTCGTGCCGATGTGCGCCGAGCGCATCCCATGGCTGGCAGCAAGGTCGCCGACGCCCAGGATGAGCGCCTCAAGGCGCGGGCTCGCCGCAGCGATCGCGTCGACCGTGCCGAGCGCCTCGACCTCTTCGATCAGCACTTCGAGGCCGATGCCGCCCTCGGGAAGGCCGTGTTTCTGTTCGAGTTTCGTCAGGAGGGTGTCGAAGAACCAGATGTCCCTGGCCGACTTAACCTTCGGCAGGATGATCACATCGAGGTGATCACCCGCAGCCTCAACGACGTCGGTGATGTCGTCGAGAAACCACGGGGTCTGGATCCCGTTCACCCGCACAGCGCGGGTCTTCGTTCCCCAGTCGAGGTTCAGCAGCGCCTGCCCCGCCTGAAACCTGGCGACGGCTTTCGCATTGGGCGCAACAGCGTCTTCGAGGTCAAGAAACACCAGGTCGGCGTCGCTGGCGGCAGCCTTCGCCATCATCTTCTCGCTGGTCGCAGGTGTCGACAGCTCTGAGCGGCGCCGCCGGAGCGGCCGTCCTGCCGCGGTGAGCGGACGCGTGGCGACCGCTTCTACGACGGCTTCGGATTCACGTACTTCGGTGATGGACATCTACTGTCTCCAATGTGATCGGCGTTTGATGAGCACGGTTCGCTGGCATTCGAAAACGATCCGCTGGTCGGGGGTTGCGCCGTAATGCTGGAAGCGCACGAGACCGGCGTCTTCGCGGTCGGAGGGCAAGACCTCCAGCACTTCGGTGTAGGCGTAGATCGAGTCGCCGTGAAAGACGCTCGCAGTGAACCGGATGTTGTCGAGCCCGACCTCGGCCAAAGCGTTCTCGGCCGTGTCCTGGCTGGTGAGCCCGATGGTGAGACAGCCGGTGATGAGCCCGAAGACGATGCGGGTCGCGCCCCAGGGCGAGTCGACCATCGAATCTTCGTTCCAATGCTCCTGTGCGGTGTTCATCACGAGCTTTGTGAGCAGCTGGTTCTCCACCTCGCCCACCGTCGCGCCACGTGCATGCCGCCACTTCTGGCCGACCTCGAACGATTCGAACCACGCCGAGTCTTCGGTCACCCATTCATCGACCACGGTCGTCATCTCACAGCTCCTTCGCTGGGATCGGTATGTTCAGGTGATCGAGCTCGGCAATCAGGTTCTTGCGCACGTAGCGCAACACCAGCTCGTCGTTCTGGTTGTATGCCGTTGTCTGCCACGTCACGATGCCGTGCCCGGGTCGCGAGGCTGAGACTCTGCTAGCCAGCACCACCGACTGTGCACGAATCGTGTCTTCGACGTAGACCGGCGCTTCAAAGACACAGTCCTCAATGCCAACGAACGGGCCTCCCGACTCGCTCAGGTCTTCGACGGAGAGCCCCACCACCGTGCACAGCACGAGGAAGGGATTCACCAGCCGCTTCGGATGCCCGTGGCTCCTCGCGAATTCCGCGTTCAGATAGAGGGGCGACCAGTGCCCGAGAATCGTGCTGAAGAGCGTATTGTCGGCCTCGCCGAGGGTTCGCCCCCAGTGGTGCTCGAAGGTTTCGCCGATGGTGAACTTCTCGAGGTAGGCGCCACGGCGCCGGATGGGGAACTGAGACAAGTCTGGTGCAGTTCTCGTACGGCTGTTCTCGGCTGTCATTCCTGCCTCTTCGCTGGGTTGTGGATGATCTTACTTTTGTTTGTATACGGCCAGCAACATGATCGGCCGATGGTGAAGTACAGTGCGCGTCAGACGATGATCCGGATGATCTGCTCCGCGACACACACCGGCTTCGCACCGTGCGGTACCGTCATCGTGACCGTTACACGCGCCTCGGCTCCGCCCGGCTTTTCTTCCACCGAGGTCAGGATGCCCGTGGCCGACACTTTCGACCCGCTCGGCACCGGGAGAGGAAAGCGCACACTGCCCAGACCGTAGTTGATCGACGCCGATACGCCCTCAACCGTCAGCAGCTCTGCCAGAAACGGAGCTGCCAGCGAGAGCGTCAGGAATCCGTGCGCGATCGTCGTGCCGTAGGGGCCGGCCGCGGCGCGCACCGGATCGACGTGGATCCACTGTTCATCGCGGGTGACCCGCGCGAACGTGTCGATGTCTTCCTGGCTGACCACGATCGGCCCCGCCGTTCCGAGGTCGGATCCGACCGCAGCGGTGAGAGCGCCGAGCGAGGCGAACGTCGTCATCAGAGCAGCCTCAGCAAGGTGGCGTTGGCCTGCCCGCCACCCTCGCACATCACCTGCAGGCCGTACTGCAGGTCGTTATCGCGCATGTGGTTCAGCATCGTGGTCATGATGCGAGCGCCGCTTCCGCCGAGCGGGTGGCCGAGGGCGATGGATCCGCCGTTCGGGTTCAGTCGTGCCTCATCGGCCTTCGTGTCGTGCAGCCACGCAAGCACCACAGACGCGAACGCCTCGTTCACCTCGAACGTGCCGATGTCGTCGATGGAGATGCCCTTGCGCGCGAGAAGCTTTTCCGTGGCCGGAATGGGGCCGGTGAGCATCGGCATCGGAGCTGAGCCCACGACCGCTACCGTGTCGATGGCCGCGATCGGCTTCAGTCCCATCGCCGCTGCGGTGTCGGAGCCCATGATGAGGAGGGCGGCCGATCCGTCGCTGATCTGCGACGCGTTGCCAGCGGTCACCTTGCCGTCGGGCGTGAACGAGGGCGCGAGGGTGGCGAGCTTCTCGAGGGTGCCCCCACGGCGAACACCCTGGTCGGCATCCACGATCGCCTCGACTGTGTTGATGGGCACGATCTGGCCGATGAAGGCACCGCGGTCGATAGCGGCAGCGGCCTTCTCGTGGGAGGCCAGCGCAAACTGATCGAGGTCGGTGCGGGAAAGCTTCCACTCATCGGCGATCATCTCGGCACCGATGCCCTGGTTCGGGAACGTCGACCCGTAGCGCGCCGAGTACAGCTCGCCGAGCGGAGAGTTGCCCGCCGCGGTGCTGGAACCCATAGGCACCCGCGACATGCTCTCCACTCCCCCGGCGACCACGATGTCGTAGTGACCGGCGAGCACGCTCGCGGCCGCGAAGTTCACGGCCTGCTGGGAGGAGCCGCACTGCCTGTCGATCGTCGTTCCTGGCACGTGCTCGGGCCATCCTGCCGACAGCACAGCAGTTCGCGCGATGTCGAAACTCTGCTCACCGATCTGGCTGACGCAGCCCCAAACCACGTCTTCGACGAGCCCGGGGTCGATGTCAGCGCGTGCCACCAGGGCTTGCAGAACATAGGCGCTGAGGTCGGCAGGATGCACGCCGGCCAGCCAGCCGTTGCGCTTACCCAGGGGACTGCGCACGGCTTCGACAATTACAGCTTCGCGGGTCATCAGAAGCCTTTCTGTGTGGGGTGGAACGAATTATTCATGCGGAACACCACGTCAGAACCAGCTGTTCGACGTGTCGAGGGTGGTGCGGTCCAGACTCGCAAGCAGCGCGAACTGCGCGGTGGTCTTCGGCAGCTCGAACCGGAAGAAGTACCGCGCGGCCTGTCGCTTGCCGTCGTAGAAGTCGCCCTCCTTCGTGGCTGCAGCCAACCACTGCTCCAGCCAGATCCACGCCACGACGACGTGCCCGACCGCTTCGAGGTAGACGGAGGCGTTCGCCAGCGCGAGGGCCGGGTCACCCGGCGCCCAGACGGCAGCCGTCGTCGAGGTTGCGAGCGTCAGCCCAGCGGCAAGCCGATCGCCGAGCTCCGCAGATTCGCCGCCGACTGCGCGCGCACGACCGATGGTCTCCTGCAACCTCGCCGCGAGCAGCGTGAGACCCGCGCCGTTCTGCATGATGACCTTGCGGCCCAACAGGTCGAGGCCCTGCACCCCGTGGGTACCCTCGTGGATCTGGTTCAGCCTGTTGTCACGGTACAGCTGCTCGACGTTGTAGTCGCGGGTGTAACCGTAGCCGCCGTGCACTTGGATGGCGAGCGAGTTGGCCTCGAGGCACCACTGCGACGGGAAACTCTTAGCGACGGGCGTCAGCACGTCGAGCAGCAGGGTGAGCCGAGCCTGCTCGTCGTGGTCGGACTCGGTTTCGAGCAGGTCGACCAGTTTCGAGCAGTACAGCCCGAGGGCTAGCGAGCCCTCGACATACGATTTCTGGGCGAGCAGCATCCGCCGAACATCCGGGTGCTCGATGATCGCGACTTGCGGCGACTCGGGGTTCTTGTTCGAGAGCGAGCGGCCCTGTTTGCGGGTGCGCGCGTACTCGACCGACTGCAGGTAGCCGGTGTAGCCAAGGGATGTCGCGAGAAAACCGACCCCGATGCGCGCTTCGTTCATCATGTGGAACATATAACTGAGGCCCTTGTGCGGCTCCCCCACCAGGTAGCCGACCGCGCCGGCCTGTCCATCGGGCGTGTAGGTGCCCTCGCCGAAGTTCAGCACCGCGTTCGTCGTTCCTCGGTTACCCATCTTGTGGTTGAGACCAGCGAGAACGACGTCGTTGCGCTCGCTGATCTCACCGTCGTCGCCGACGAGCTTCTTGGGAACGAGGAAGAGCGAGATTCCCTTGACTCCAGCAGGACCGCCCGGGATCTTCGCAAGCACGAGGTGCACAATGTTCTCGCTCAGTTCGTGGTCGCCACCGGAGATCCACATCTTGGTTCCCGCGACCCGGTAGGTGCCATCATCCTGAGGAACCGCCTTCGTCGTGATGTCGGCGAGCGAGGAACCCGCTTCGGGTTCGGAGAGGCACATCGTTCCGAAGAACCGGCCCTCGAGCATGGGCTTCACCCAGGTTTCGACCTGCTCGGGTGTGCCGTGCGCCGCGAGGAGGTTCGCGTTGGCCTGCGTGAGGAAGGGGTAGCCCGCCGTCGAGGCGTTGGCCGCTTGAAACCATGCCATAGATGCCCGCATCACAGTTGTGGGCAGCTGGAACCCGCCCAACTCCTCGTCGAACGCGCCCGCGAAGAGACCGGCCTCGGCGAAGACAGCGAGCGCATTCTTGACCTCGACCGGCTGGGAGACAGTGCCATCCGGAGCCATCGTGGGCTCATGCGCATCGGAGTACTTGTTGTGCGGCTCGAACTCTTCGATCGCGATCTGAGCACTCAGCGCGAGTACATCGTCGAATGATTCCCGCGAGTGGCCGGCGAAACGCTCGCGCGACGTCAGCGCCTCGACGTCGAGCCATTCGTAGAGAAGGAATTCCAGGTCGCGTTTGGAGAGGATCGGTACGCCGCTCACATCGACACTCCACCGTCGACGGCCAGCACCACACCCGTGATGTAGCCGGCCTCTTCGGAGGCGAGGAACTCGACCGACGCGGCGATCTCAGCCGGGTCGGCGAAACGGGCGATCGGGCCGCTGAGTTCGGCGATCTTCTCTTGGGGAATGGAGGCCGTCATCCGCGTCGCGGCATTCGGCGAGATGCAGTTCACGGTGACACCGAACCCGGCGAGCTCCTTGGCAGCCGTCTTGGTGAAACCGATGATGCCGGCTTTCGCCGTGCCATAGTTCGCCTGACCGCGGTTGCCGTGCATTCCGGTGTACGAGGTGACGTTGATGACGCGGCCATACTGCTGCGTGCGGAACTGCGGAACGACCGCCCGCGTGAAGCGGAACGTTCCGCCAGCGTGCACGGCGAGCACCTGCTCGAAGTCGTCGTCGCTCATCTTCCAGAGCACCTTGTCGCGCAGAATGCCTGCATTGTTGACGAGCACGTCGAGTCGGCCGAACTTCTCGATGGTCGCAGCGACCACGCGTTCGACGTCGTCGGTCTTGCTCACGTCGGCTTGGGCTGCGAATGCACCGATCTCATCGGCAGCTGCCCGGAGTTCGGCTCCGTCGAAGTCGACCATGACCACATCGGCGCCTGCCACCCGGAAGCTGCGGGCGACTTCGAGCCCGATTCCCCGGGCAGCGCCGGTCACCAGAACGGTTCGGCCGGTGAAGTCAAAATTGATGTTGCTCATTTAGTGCTGTCTCTTCCGTTCACGTCGTTGTGCATGCTCATCATACATTGTTTTGTAGTCAACCAACTACTAACTTAGCTGGCGACAGAATCTTGTGCGTACGCACTGATTGTGAAACCCTCGAGCCTGCCGTCAGACCAGTCCTCGAGAAGCTTGTAGTAAGCGAGTGCCCCGCCACCGTAGCGACCTCCAGTGAAAAGATCATCCATGCTCTTGGCCTTGCCTTCTGAGTTGTAGTACCCGGGGGTGCAGTCGAGATAGAACTGGAAGCTGGTCTTGTTCGCCGGTGAACTGCGGATCTCCTCGACCCACGCATCCACTGCCTCCTTCGTGGCCTCGATCGTGTCTGCACCGCTGTCGATGGCCGTGCTGACGATGTGCGCCACATAGTGCGCCTGTTCGTCGAGCAGGTGCACCGCATTGACAGCCGAAGCGGTCTGCAGATTGCCACCGATGAAGAAGAGGTTCGGAAAACGGTCGGTCGACATGCCGTGGAACGTACGGACGCCCGCGGTTCCCCAGTGCTCAGAGAGGTCGATTCCGCGCCCGTGCAGTTCGAAGCCGGTCAGTCGGGTGTACTCGATCCCCGCCTCGAACCCCGTCGCCATGATCACGCAGTCGAGCTCGTGCTCCACACCGTCGACGACGACGCCCTTCGCGGTGAACCGCTCGACACCCTGCCCGTTCGTGTCGATCAGTTTCACGTTCGGGCGGTTGAAGGCAGGCAGGTAGTCGTCGTGCCAGCCCGGGCGCTTGCACCACCAGCGGTACCACGGCTTCAGTGCCTCGGCCGTCTCCGGATCGAATACTGTCGACTCGACGCGGTCGCGCAGTTGGTTCATGAGCCGATAGTCGTTGATGACGCTCAACTCACCCGCCTCCTCGACGGTGGGCTTCCGGCCGAGGCGAGAAACGACCGCGTGGATGGGTTCCGCGGTGATGGCCATCGCGGCGGTCCAGCCGTCGGCCACCAAGTCTTCTGCGGGAGCCGCAACATCTACCCGGGTACCGAATTGCACGTGCGTCTGAAAATTCTCGCGGCGCCGGCGCTGCCAGCCCGGCTCGCTCGTGTCGGCCCAGTCGGGAGGCGTCTCCTGCTGGCCACGAACACCCACCGTCGACGGAGTACGTTGGAACACCAGCAGCTCCTTCGCATCCCGAGCCACGGCGGGAACGATCTGCAGCGCTGTCGCGCCGGTACCGATGACCCCCACGCGCTTGTCGGCGAGGCCGGTGAGGCCCCCAGCGTCATCGCCGCCGGTGTAGCCGTAGTCCCACCGGCTGGAGTGGAAAATGTGGCCCTCGAACTCATCGATGCCGGGAACGCCAGGCAGCTTCGGCAGACTCTGCCGGCCGGCCGCGAGCACGAGGTAGTCGGCCGTGATGGTGTCGCCGCGATCGGTGCTGATGCGCCAGCAATTCTCGTCTTCGAGCCATTCGGCGTCTGTGATGGATGTCTGGAACAGCGCCTTCTCGTAGAGCCCGTAGTCGGTGCCGATGCGGCG
>JAODBB010000045.1 GCA_025463745.1 Subtercola sp. | reverse complement strand
GAGGGCGTCGCCGCCCAGGTTCTCGTGAAGCTCGGCGCCGACCTGAACCGCGTTCGTCAGCAGGTCATCCAGCTTCTCTCGGGTTACCAAGGCAAGGAGGCTGTTGCTGTGGGAGGCAATGACCAGGCTCCTGATAAGGGGTCGCAGATTCTCGACCAGTTCGGGCGCAACCTCACGCAGGCTGCGCGCGACAACAAACTCGACCCGGTCATCGGGCGCGAGAAAGAAATCGAGCGGGTGATGCAGATTCTGTCGCGCCGTTCGAAGAACAACCCTGTTCTCATCGGTGAACCAGGCGTGGGGAAGACCGCTGTCGTCGAGGGCCTCGCCCAGGCGATCGTGCGCGGCGACGTGCCAGAGACGCTGAAAGACAAGCAGCTCTACACGCTCGACCTGGGCTCGCTGATCGCGGGTTCGAGGTACCGGGGTGACTTCGAAGAGCGCCTGAAAAAGGTCACCAAAGAGATTCGCACGCGAGGCGACATCATCACGTTCATCGACGAGATCCACACGCTCGTCGGTGCGGGTGCCGCTGAAGGCGCCATCGACGCGGCGAGCATCCTCAAGCCGCTGCTCGCCCGCGGTGAACTGCAGACCATCGGTGCGACCACCCTCGACGAGTACCGCAAACACTTCGAGAAGGATGCCGCGCTCGAACGCCGCTTCCAGCCGATTCAGGTCGCCGAGCCCACGTTGCCTCACACGATCAACATCTTGAAGGGGCTTCGCGACAAGTACGAGGCCTTCCACAAGGTGTCGATCACCGACGGCGCGATTGTCGCTGCGGCGAACCTCGCCGACCGCTACGTCGCCGACCGCTTCCTGCCCGACAAGGCCATCGACCTGATCGACGAGGCCGGCGCACGCCTGCGCCTGTCGATCCTCTCGGCCCCGCCCGAGCTGCGCGAGTTCGACGACCGCATCTCGGCCGTTCGCGGCCGCAAAGAGGCTGCGATCGAAGAGCAAGACTTCGAGAAGGCCGCTTCGCTTCGTGACGAAGAGAAGAACCTGCTCGGCGAGCGTCTTCGGCTCGAGAAGAAGTGGAAGTCGGGCGACGTGAAGGCGTCGGGCATCGTCGACGAGGGGCTGATCGCCGAGGTCTTGGCTCAGGCCACGGGCATCCCCGTGTTCAAGCTGACCGAAGAAGAGTCGTCGCGCCTTATGTTCATGGAGAAGGCTCTGCACGAGCGGGTCATCGGCCAAGAAGAGGCCATCGCGGCGTTGTCCCGCACGATTCGCCGCACGCGGTCTGGGCTCAAAGACCCGAAGCGGCCTTCGGGTTCGTTCATCTTCGCCGGCCCCACGGGTGTCGGTAAGACCGAGCTAGCCAAGGCGCTCGCCGAGTTCCTCTTCGACGACGAGAACGCGCTGATCTCGCTCGACATGAGCGAGTACGGCGAGAAGCACACCGTTTCGCGGCTGTTCGGTGCCCCTCCCGGGTTCGTTGGCTTCGAAGAGGGCGGCCAGCTCACCGAGAAGGTGCGCCGCAAGCCGTTCAGCGTGGTGCTGTTCGACGAGATCGAGAAGGCTCACCCCGACATCTTCAACTCGCTGCTTCAGATTCTTGAAGAGGGCCGGCTGACCGATGGCCAGGGTCGTGTTGTCGACTTCAAGAACACCGTCATCATCATGACGACCAACCTCGGTACGAAAGACATCACGGGTTCGCCGATCGGCTTCCAGTCGACCACGAACGTGTCGACGTCGTACGACCGTATGAAGGGCAAGGTGAACGAAGAGCTGAAGAAGCACTTCAAGCCCGAGTTCTTGAACCGCGTCGACGACACGATCGTCTTCCCGCAGCTGTCTAAAGAAGAGCTGCTGCAGATCGTCGACCTGTTCATCGCCCGCTTGCGCGACCGGTTGCTCGACCGCGACCTGTCGATCGAGTTGTCGCTGGCTTCGAAAGAGCGGCTCATCGAGGTCGGGTTCGACCCGTCACTCGGTGCTCGGCCGCTTCGTCGTGCGATCCAGAACGAGGTCGAAGACCGGTTGTCTGAGCGCATTCTGCTCGGCGAACTCAATGCGGGTGACCAGATCTACGTCGATTTTGTCGATGGGGAGTTCACCTTCTTGACCACGTCACCCGAGCCTCTGGCGGCTATCACGGCTGAGGCCGCGGCGGCGGGCACTTCGACGATCGTCGAGTAGCTCGCAAGAGCAGTCTGAAAAGGGTCGGCCACTTCGGTGGCCGGCCCCTTTTCATTTGCTTCCTGAGCAATCCCCCCCCACCCGCCCCCACCCGCCCCCCACCAGCGAGAGAAGCTTTGTCGGACGAGAGAAGGTGTTGCAGCGGCATTTCTCGACCGGAAAGGCTTCTCTCGCGAGCTTCCCGACGAATTGTGAGCGCGGTAGGTGCGAGATACTTTTCTGATGCCGCACTATTTCGAAGACCTGCACGCCGGCCAGACGTTCGTCACTCCGGGTAAGACCATCACCGAAGCAGAGGTCGTGATGTTCGCGGGCCTCACGAACGACAACAATCAGGTGCACACCGATGTGGAGTTCGCGAAGCAGACCCGCTACGGGCAGCGGGTGGTGCACGGGATGCTCGTGGCCTCGCTCACGCTCGGGCTCATCGCTCGCACCGGAGTGTTCGAGGGCAGCGCGGTGGCTCTGCTCGGGGTGGATCAGTGGAAATTCGTCGGCCCGGTGTTCATCGGTGACACCGTCACCGTCACGGTCGACGTTCTGTCGTCTCGACTCACGTCGAGCGGCAAGAACGGCGTGGTCGAGCGGCAGATCACGGTGCGCAAACAAGACGGCACGGTGGTGCAGTCGGGCCGCATGGACTTGCTGGTTCTGACGCGGGCGGAGGCTATCTCGAGCTGAGGGAGGCGTGCTGTCTGCGGATGGGGGGCGGGTCGTGCCGCATATGAGGCCCGCTGGCCGGGCATCCTCAGTTGGCCGCCGAAGGCCGGCCGTTTTCGGTTTGGCTGCCCCGGCTGGGAGGATGGAGGCATGACCACCCCAGACCTGTCCGCCGTTCGCCCTCCCGCCGGGTCGATCACGGTGCGACGCGCGCGTACGTCTGACGTGCCGTGGATTCAGCGTCTGGTCGAACCCCTCGTGCAGGAGCGGATTCTGCTCGGCAAAGATTCGGTGGTGTTCTACGAGGCCGTGCAAGAGTTTCGCATTGCGGTCGATGCCGACGGAACGCCCATCGGCTGCGGCGCACTGCACGTGTTCTGGGAAGACCTCGGCGAGGTTCGCACTCTCGCCGTCGACCGCGCGTGGCTCGGCAAGGGTGTGGGGCACCTGCTGCTCGAGTCGATCGAGAAGGATGCCCGTGAACTCGGACTCTCGCGCCTGTTCTGCCTCACGTTCGAAGTCGCCTTCTTCGAGCGCAACGGGTTCGTTGCGTCGCCCCTCGCTCTCGTCGACCCCGAGGTGTACGCCGAACTCGTTCGCTCGCCCGACGAAGGCGTCGCAGAGTTTCTCGACCTGGCCCGCGTGAAGCCCAACACCCTCGGCAATACGCGCATGCTCAAGCACCTCTGAGCGCGTCGGTTCGGGATGCCGGTGGCCGGGTACGAAGTCTGCGTCTGTTACCTGACACGGCTGCGCCCGGATGGACGGCGCGAGGTTCTGCTGGGGCGTAAACGAACGGGGCTCGGGCTCGGCAACATCGTCGGGCCTGGCGGCAAGGTGGAGCAGGGCGAGAGCCCGCTCGAGGCGATCGTTCGCGAGGTGCGCGAGGAAACAGGCATCCGGGTGGCGCCAGCCGATCTGCGAGAGGGTGGGAGGCTCGAGTACCTCTTTCCGTTTCGAGAAGCGTGGAGTCAGAACTCGAGCGTCTTCGTGGGGGAGGTGTGGGAGGGAGAGCCGTCGGCCTCGGAGGAGCTCTCTCCGCACTGGTTCGCGGTCGACGATTTGCCGCTCGATGAGATGTGGGATGACGCACGATATTGGCTGCCGCTGGTGCTCGCGGGCCAGCGGGTCAACGCCTGGTTCTCGTTCGCGGCCGACAACCAGACCGTGGCGGAGTCGAGCGTGCCGATCGGGTGAGTCGTCACCGGCACAACTGTCACCACGCTGTGCGCGCAGCGTCAGCCGACGAGTGTGCGCAGGAAGGTGACGAGGTCGTCGGCCGCACGGGTGGCGACACGCATGATGGTCGGGTAGGTGACCCAGCCGTGTGGCGCCTCGGGGTAGGTGATGAGCAGCATCTCGGTTCCGTCGGCCGCTAGACGGTTCGCATAGGCCAGACCCTGGTCGTGCAACACGTCATGGGCGCCGAGCTGAACGAGTGCCGGTGGCAGGTTTGCGAGCGAACCGGCGCGAAGTGGAGCGGCACGGGCATCCATTCGCGCCGGCGAGGAGAGGTCGGGGCCGAGATAGTAATCGAAGAACGCCGCCATATCGGCGCGGTGCAGAACCGGGCTGTGGGCGTTCGCGATCATGGAGGGGTCGTCGAGCACGGTGTCGGTGACGGGGTAGATGAGGGCCTGCGCGGCGATTCGAGGGGCGGGGGTAGCCGCCGCGGCCGATTCGTCGCGGGCCAGCTGGCTCAGTACGGCTGAGATGTTGCCGCCGGCGCTGTCTCCGAAAACGGCGAGCCGGGCGGGGTCGCCGCCGAGCTCTGCAGCGTTGGCGTAGACCCAGCGCAGTGCCGCGGAAGAATCGTCGATCGCTGCCGGGAACGGATGCTGCGGTGCGAGGCGGTAGTCGACCGCGACCACAATGGCGCCGAGCTCGGCTGCCACTCGCGACGGAAGCCAATCGCACATGTCGAGGCCGCCGAAGAGAGTCCAGCCGCCGCCGTGGAAGTAGAGGGCGATTGGTAGGGTCGCCGCGCCAGCTGACGATGGCGGTGCGGGCGCGATCGGGGAATTCGCGCGAGACTCTGCCGGGGATGGGGCCGAGGCGGGTCTGGCTGACCACCGTGGGCTGGGGGCGGGTGAGGCCGCCGATGATGGGGCTGACGCGCGTAGCGCCAACGGCAGGGCTGACGCGCGCGGGCGGTACACGCGAATCGGGATGCCCGAGGTGCTGTCGGGCGCGGGCGGAATCGTTCGATCATCCACCGTCACGCGCTTGTCGCGGGCGCCGAACAGCACTCGGCGAACCGGCGCCGGAACGTGTTTCATGGTCTGATTGTGCGCGATGTCGGCCGGATTCATCGTCGCGATGTGCATCGAGCGGAAGCGGTTCATGAACCAGTCCCACGCACGAACCCGCTGGGGAATGGCTGTCATCGGGCGCCGCGAGGCGCGTCGGTCAGCCGCGGCGATCGCGGCACCTCGCCCACGGCCACACCGACGCTGAACACCGACAGGGCCACGTCGCTCCGGCCGAGTGAGAGCCGCTTGCGCAGCAGCCCGTGGGCGAGCGGCGAGTCGATCAACTCGGAGTGCGGCGACACCGACAGGCCGCGGGTGTGGGCGTGCAGCCACAAGCGTTGCAGGATGCGACCGGCCTGCAGGGCATCCGCTTCGGAGACGCCGATGCGGCTGTCCATCGCAGCGGTGATCTGCGTGGTGTCGTCGGCCGCCGCCAGGCGGGCATTGGCGACGAGTACGAGGTGCGTCGGTGAATCGGCCGAGCTTTCGGCGAGTGAAATCGCCAAAGGGCGCAGGGTGCGTGCCCGTTCGAGCGACTCCGAGGTGCGCCCCACAACTCCGGCGGCGGCCAGTAGCGGGTCGCGCAGGTGGGCGTACCTCGTCACGGGAGCAGCGAGCCGGGCGAGCGGTTTCGGAATGCGGAGCATCACGTCGGTCATGCCGTCTCGGGTGTAACGCGGATGCGCGGGGTCGAGCCGCAACCACTGCAACAGCTCGTGGGCGATGCTGCGGCGCGAGCCGGTGAAGGCGATTCCGAGCCGGCTGAGGTATGCCATGGCGCGGTCGTCGAGTCGGCGAAGCGAGAGCCACGGCGGAAGGTCGACGTCTGACAGGTTCTCCCAGGTCTCGGGATGCCCGGCGAGCCGGCCCCGGAAGACGGCCCGGTTTCGCACGTCGTCGGGGGTGAACGGCTCGGTGCTGGTCTCAGCGTCGGTGCTGTCGCCCAACCTCGGCTCAACCAGGCTCACCCGCACCACGGGCGCCGCCGGATCGGCCGGCCCACTGAGCGGAAGCTCTTGCAGCCGCAGAAGCGCGGGCAGCGTCTCGACCTCGATGTCGTGCCCGGCGGCCGCGGCGCCGATGCCGAAGCTCTCCACCCAGGCCCCGACCGACAGCACCACGTCGCGAAAGCTCGGATCACCGGCCGGCAGCGTGCGGCTCGGGATGATCGCCACCTCGACGCACAACCGGTCGACTGCCGTCGTGACGACGCGTGGCGACCAGGGCTGCGTATTGTGCGGCGACGGCGAACGGCTGGCCAACAGAATCAGCTGCTCGAGAAGGGTTCGGGTATCGGTCACGGGGTTGCCTCCGTCGTGTCGGGGTCGGCCGGTGCGCCGATGTCGGTGGGGTCGCCCGCGTCGGCGGAGTCGACCCCACCGACCGTGCCGGTTCCGCGCACCGAGCCGACCTGGCGACGATAGAACGTGTACCCCTGCAGTGGCCGGCCTCCGAACCGCGCGAACTGTGCTGTCGATGCCTGATTGTCGCGGCCGACGTAGGTCGACCGCAGCGCGCGATACCCGCCGGCGCGCAGGTTCACCTGCAGCTGCCGGCTCAGCAGACTCAGGATGCCCTGCCCCTGCCGCTCGGGATCGGTTCCCTGAATCACCAGCACGGCCTCTCTGCGGTATCGCGAACGAGTCGCGAGAAGCTGGAGCTGGCGGGCGAACGAAAGCCTTCCGCCGACCTTCTGCACGAATTCGGTGGTGTCGGGAATGGCCAACACGAACGCGGTCGCGCGGTTCGTTCGGGCATCCCGAGCTATCAGCAGCAGACGTTCGTCGAGCAGAAAGGCGAGACCGTCAGTGGCGGCCGCCATTTCGGCCGGCGTGATCTGCGTGTAGTAGGCGAGCTGGGCGAACGAGGCGTTCAGAAGCTCGAGCAACTCGGGAATGAGTGTCTTGACTCGGCGCCTCGAGCCGTATTCGAGGCGCACGCCGGTGCCGGCCCACTCAGCGGGGGAGGGCTCGATGACAACGCTGATCAGCACGACGCGCGCGGTCTGATCGCCAGTACTGGTGTGAAGGTTCGGTGCGGATCGCCGCTCGCGAGACCGCGGAGGGATGGCTCCGACGGGTGCCACGATCCAGGTGTCGGCTTCACCCCACCGAGTGAACCCTGCCCGCTCGTAGACCTGAGGAACCCATTCGGGATTCCAGGCTGAGTCGACAAAGCCGCGCTGGTCGAAGCCCGAGGTGATGACGCCGCCCGACTGATTAGGCAGCAGCGAGACAGGACCGAAGATGGCGTCGGCGCCGACGGCAGTGGCGTGTGCATCGATGTGGTCGAAGAGGGCGCGGCCGGCGGCATCCGTTTCGAACTCGGTAGCACCGAACAGCAGCAGCTTCTCGCCCAGTTTGTCGTCGAGGCGCCGATCGGTGTGCACAGTGCTTCGCCCGACGGCCCGGCCCGACGCATCGCGTACCACAACGAGGCTGATCGGCTCAGCGTGTGCAGACCGACCAGAATACCACGACCTGATGCTCGATTCGAGAATCGGCACCGCCAACTCGCGCGGCCACAGCCGCTGCGGCAGCGCGATGAAATCACGGAGTGCGCGTTCATCGGCGACGAGTTCGACGTGGAGGGTCACGAGAGCCGCCCCGTTTCGGCTTCGGCAGCATCGGAACACGTGTCGTTGTCGCTGCCGTCGTTGCTGATGCCAGGTGCGACGATCGCATCGGCTTTGGTTGCGCTGGCGGGTTCGTCGTCGAGATCGGGCGCGATCTGCAGCCGGATGTAGCCGCCGGTACCGTTCTTCGTGTCGCGAGTGATCCACTGCATGAGTTGTCTGTGAGCCGGCAGCCTGGCGAATGACAGGAGATCGTCGCGCGTGGCGAAAAAAGCCAGGGTGCCGAGTGTGAAGGGCGGCTGCCAATAGACGGTGTGCCACACATAACCGTGCAGCTTCTGCATGCGCGCGATCATGGGGTACCACGTGCGCGAGAGGGTGAGCAGGGCGCGCGGGCCACGATACTTCGTGGCGCCCACGAACATCGCCCGGGCATCTGTGACGGGCCGGCCCGAGCCAACAGCGCTCGTCGAGCTGCGACTTCGAGCGGGTGCAGCCGCGAGAGATGCGCTCGAACTCGCCTGTCGATGCCCAGGGGAGCGGGGCTGCGGGGTTGCGTTCGCGACGAGTGGAGGCGTCGATCCGCGTGCGGATTCGACCGAGGTCGGGGTGAAGTGCTCGATGTGTGCCATGACGTTGCCTTCGGCCCGCCACACTCCGTTGCTGTAGCCGCTCGGCTCGGCGACGAGCAGGCGCACGCGCACGGATGCCCGGTCGAGCGTAGCCCGAAACTCCTCCGCGGCTCGTCGCTGGCCGAAGAACACAATCACGCCGCGCACCCCATTGGGCCGCCGATACGTCTTGTGCCACACGTATTCGGGCTCGACGATCGCTCGCCGCATCACCAGTCTGCGCACCGCCGCTGCCCGCGTCGATGACCGCGCCGATGCTCGCGCCGCGAACCAGCGCGTCGAGCTCGGCACGTTCGCCGGCACCGTCTCGACGATCACCAGCGCCTCACCACGCGCTTGCTTCGGAGCCTTCGAGAAGTCTGTCGTGCGCATCAGCCCGCCGCCGCTTCGCCGCTCGTCACGAGGTACACGTTCTTGATCTTGCTCGAACCGCCCGCGAACACGCCGGTGCCGTGCTCATGCACCTCGACCCGCACGTCTGATGCGGTGGGGTCTTCTTCGAGCGACTGTGCGATGTCGCGCGACACACTCGCCAGGTGCCGCAGCACTCCGGCGGCCGAACGCGCACGCAGCTCGTCGCGGGCACCGGCATCCAGAACCGTGCCGGGCCGCAACTGCAGATGGATGACCGGTCGCTGCTCGAGGCCGCCGATGTCGGCGAGACTCAGTTTGAACGACTCGATCGACGCCGCATAAGGGTTGTCGAGGTAGAGCCCGTTCTCCACATCGAGCGGATAGATGTTCGCCCCCATGTACGAAATGGTCGAGTCTTTGCGGCCGAACAGCAGCACGAACGGCAGTTTCATGCGCTGCGACGCGAACGCCCGTTCGAACGCCAGCGCGAGCCGGGGAAACTCTGACACGTACTCCTGCATGAGCGGAAACGGCACGAGCCGGGCCTCGTCGCCGATGTTGTAGCGCACCTTGGGGCTCATGATGGCCGTCGAGTTCAGGGTGACCAGCAACTCGTCATCCGTCGTCGTTTCGAGGTACGTTTCGAGCGGGTTGTATTGGAAGATCATGGGCGTGCGGTCTTCGTCTGCGCCGAGCACACGAGTCCGCAGGTCGGTGTTCGCGACCAGACTGCGCCGAAGCCATACCGAGAGATCGCTCTCGCCCGCCATGCCGATGGTCAGGTCGGAGGCGCCGTAGCCCGAATACACGCGGGCGAAGCGTTGTTCGATGTAGTCACGCAAGCCCTCGGTGAGCGCCTCGCCGCCGACGAAACCGTTGAGTTCATGGGCGTCCCAGTCGAAGCCGTCGGCGTCGAGCCGGTCTCGCAGGTGCTTCAGAAACGGGGGATAGGCGCTGATGAGATAGGTGTACCCGGGCCCGAAGTGTTTCAGAGTGTCGACTATCGTGTCGATGTCTGGCCCGGTGTTCTTCACCATCGCGACCTTCGACATGGCGAGCCCGGTGTTCGTTCCGGTGGCCCAGGCGCCCATCGAGAAGGCGTTGATGCAGAACAGGCGGCGCGACCCGAACAGCAGCGTGATGTAGCCGGCCACGTTGGCGTGCACCGTGTGGAGTTCGTTCTTCGACCGCATCCAGTTGTAGGGCGTGCCGCTCGAGCCGCTTGATTCGTCGACCACGGTGCCGACCGTGACGATCGAGCCACCCCAGCAGCGGTCTTCTTCGGAGTACCGATCGACGTACGCTTTTTTCGACGTGGGGCGGAATGAACCGAGACTCCACCACCGAAACGTGAAGCCGTGTTCACCCTGGTACCGGCGGTAAGCGGGCACCTCGTTGTAGGCCTGCTGGCAGATCATCCACGCGTTCAACCGGGCGAATCTCTCGAACGACGGCAGATAGTGCCGCGCCGTGAACCGCCAGAGCACCGGATGCAGGCGGTACACCCCGTAGAAGGCGGTCACCACCGCGGTCGCCAGGCGCAGCGCTGTGTGCCTGACGATTCTCATGGGGCGAATGTTCGCCATGCGGGCCTCCTGCCTTCGATGCTGAGAGAATATCAGCGAGCACCGACATTCCCGTCAACTCTCACCCTCCCGCACTAGTCTTGACGACAGAGCGTGTGTCGCAGAGGAGTTTTACAATGCTGTTGCAAGGTGTAGGCGTCGGTCGAAATTCAGCAGTCGGTTCAACGCTCCGGATGCCCGAGCCCCTCGCCGAGCCGGTGGACGAGCCGAGCGATGCCTCGCCTACCGATGAATTCGCGCGCATCGAGGTTGCGCTCGCTCACGTAGCCGCCGACCTCGAAGAGCGGGGCATCCAGGCCGGCGGAGAAGCCCAAGACGTGCTCAACGCCCAAGCTCTGATGGCCCAAGACCCGACGATCGCCGAAGACGTTCAGACCCGGCTGGCGAACGGCAAGTCAGCCGATCGTGCCGTGTTCGAGGCGTTTGCCGGCTTTCGTGACCTGCTGCTGCAGATGGGCGGGTACATGGCCGAGCGGGCACCAGACCTCGATGACGTGTCGCAGCGCATCATCGCGCGGCTTCGGGGTGTGCCTGCTCCGGGGGTGCCCGAATCACCGACCCCGTTCATCCTCGTCGCCCATGATCTCGCACCGGCCGACACTGCCCTGCTCGACCTCACGAAAGTGATCGGGCTGATCACACGTGAAGGCGGCCCCACCTCGCACACGGCGATTCTCGCCCGTTCGAAGTCGATCCCTGCGATTGTGGGCGTGGGTGGCGCCGAAGACCTGGCAGATGGCACACTCGTCGTGCTCGACGCCGCGGCCGGCACGGTGAACTCGTCACCCTCGGAGGCCGAACTCGCCGAGGCGCGTGGGCACATCGCCGAGCGTGCCGCCGCGGCCGCAGCGCCGATCACGACGGGAGCGCTCGGTGACGGCACGCTGATTCCGCTGCTGGCCAACCTCGGTTCGGCCGACGGGGCAGAAGAAGCAGTGGCGCTGGGCGCCGAAGGGGTGGGGCTCTTCCGCACCGAATTCTTGTTTCTCGACGCGACTGAGGCTCCGTCGGTCGAAACGCAGGTCGCCGAGTATGAGCGCATGTTGCGGGCATTCATCGGCAAAAAGGTTGTCGTTCGGGTGCTCGATGCGGGGGCAGACAAGCCGTTGAGCTTTCTGAACGACGAGAAAGAAGAGAATCCGGCGTTGGGGTTGCGAGGCATCCGGGCCCTGCGCGCCAGCGAGCAGATTCTGCGTGATCAGCTGACGGCGCTCGCGATCGCCGAGGCGCGGGTCAATCGGTACGAGCTCGACCCTCAGGCGACCGATGAGTCGCCACGACATGCTCGCTCTGCCGACAGTCTCGAATTCAGCGACGAGGTGGTGGATGCCGCCGAAGACAATGCGCAGACGGCCACTTCTGCGGCGGGTTTCTCTGCGGGCGGTCTCTCTGCTGGCGATCTTTCTGCCGGCACTCTCGAATTCGGCGCCCTCGCCGGCGCTGCTGATGGCGTGCCGAGTGCTCCTGGCGCGGCCAGCACCGTCTCTGGCGGCGGATTCGCCGCAGCCCAGTCAGAGAATACGGTCGAGGTGTGGGTGATGGCGCCCATGGTGGCCGACCTCGATGACACCGCGTACTTCGTCTCGCTTGCCCGTGAACTGGGCATTCGTGTGGCAGGCGTCATGGCCGAAGTGCCGTCGCTCGCCGTACTCGCCGATCAGGTCTTCGACGTGGCCGACTTCGTGAGCATCGGAACGAATGACCTCACTCAGTACACTCTGGCGGCCGACCGCCTGCTCGGCTCGGTAGCGAACCTGCAAGACCCGTGGCATCCCGCGGTTCTGCGGCTCGTGGGCATGATCGGTCGCGCCGGGCGCGACGCGTCGAAGCCCGTGGGGGTGTGCGGTGAGGCGGCCGCCGACCCGCTGCTCGCCGTGGTGCTCGTGGGCCTCGGGGTGACCTCGCTCTCGATGACGCCGGCGGCGCTCGCGGATGTTCGGGGCGAACTCGTGCGCCACACCCTCGCCGAGGCGCAAGAGCTGGCCCGCGCGGCAGTGACGTCCACGTCGGCCGCCGCCGCTCGCCAGGCCGTGACGCGCCTGGCGGCCGCGAACGCCGTCGGCTGACGCCTCGACGCCAGGCGCCTGGCGCGTGACGCCGGACGCCGGCGGCCATCCGTTTTGCGCAGAAGTACGGAATGAGCGCCGGAAGCGTGCTTCTGCGCAAAACCGATTGGTCTGCGGGAGGCGCGGGGCGCGAGGGGCGCGGGCGAGGGCGGGTGCACGCGTGGGGTGCGGGCGTGCGTGGGGGTGCGGGCGTGCGTGGGGGTGCGCGTGGGGGTGCGGGTGCGCGTGGGGGTGCGCGTGGGGTGCGGGTGCGCGT
>JAODBB010000043.1 GCA_025463745.1 Subtercola sp. | reverse complement strand
TCGCGGGCACTTACGGCCTCGACCAGTGCTTCGATCTGGCGCAGTCGGCTCTCGAACGCGGCAACGGCGTCGACGCTCCGACCGGCCCCGAATGGAAGGTCGGCGAGGGGGTCGCGGCCGCCATGATCGCCACCATCCCCCCGCGCGGCCACTTCGCCGACGCCTCCGTCACCCTCGGCCTCGACGGCGTCTACACCCTCAACTTCGGCACCGCCGAGTTCGGTAACGGCACCACGACCGTGCACTCGCAGATCGCCGCCGAAGCGCTCGGCACCTCGCCCGAACTCTTGCGCATCCACCAGTCAGACACCGATGCAGTGGCGTACGACACCGGCGCGTTCGGCTCGGCCGGCACCGTCGTCGCGGGCCGAGCCGTTTTCGCCGCGGCAACGGCGCTCGCCCTGAAACTCACGGCTGTGGCCGAATCGCTCACGGGCGTGCCCGCCGGCGAATGGATGCTCGAACCCACCGGCCTGCGCGCCGGCCCCCGATTCCTGCCTCTCACCGAGGTGGCCGCGGCCGGTGCATCCGTCGCGGCCTCCGCCCCCACCCTCGCCGCGGACACTCCCACCGTCACCATTACCTCCACCCTCGGCACCCCGGCCTCAAGCGCCCCGGTCGCCACGGCAGACCCCGCGGAACCAGCCGAACTCGCAGGGGTCACTCTCGTGCAGACGGTCGAGGGCGCGGCCACTGCCCGCCCCGTGACCGACGGCATCACCGCCGACGGTCGCCACGCTGGCGACCACCGCTCCATCGCCTTCAACGTGCAGGCGTTCCGCGTCGCCGTCAATACCAACACCGGCGAGGTGCGCATCCTGCAATCGGTGCAGGCGGCCGACGCCGGCTTCGTCATGAATCCGGAGCAGTGCCGCGGTCAGATCGAAGGCGGAGTCGCGCAGGGAATAGGCACCTCGATGTACGAGGAGATCATCGTCTCCGACACCGGCGAGGTCACCACCTCTGTACTGCGCAGCTACCACCTGCCCCAGATGGCCGACGTGCCGCCCACCGAGATCTTCTTCACCGAAACCGCCGACGACCTCGGGCCCTACGGCGCCAAGTCGATGAGCGAGTCGCCCTTCAACCCGGTGGCCCCAGCCCTCGCCAACGCGATTCGCCGCGCCATCGGCGTGCGGCCGTACGAGCTGCCGCTCTCCCGCGACCGCATCTGGCGCCTGCTGCAGCCCGTCGACGCTGTGCCCATCGCTGCGCGCGTCGAAGCCGCAGACTGACTCGCGCGATCGGCGCTTTTCGCTATATGCCGTTTTCGGCATGCGTCGGTGTTCGTTCCTGAAGCGGGCGGTGGATGGGGCCGCTGGCGTGTCGCAAGAGGCCGCCCGAGGTCGCGTTCTTCACGGCCAGAATCTCGGCGAGGATCGACACCGCAGTCTCTTCTGGTGTGCTCGCTCCGATGTCGAGACCGATCGGCGAATGGAGCCGCGCCAACGCATTCTCGTCGAGCTTCTGCCGCAACGACTCGAGTCGGCGCTCATGCGTACGGCGTGATCCCATCGCACCTACATAGGCAATCGGCAGCCGCAGCGCCACTTCCAGCAGCGGAATGTCGAATTTGTCGTCGTGGGTCAGCACGCATACCACTGTGCGTGCGTCGATCTCGGTACGAGCGAGGTAGGTCGACGGCCACTCCACCACCACGTCGTCGGCCGCGGGAAAACGTTCCGCCGTCGCGAATACCGGCCGCGCGTCGCAGATTGTCACCCGGTATCCAAGCAAGGCGGCTGCATTCGCCAGCGCCCCCGAAAAGTCGACCGCACCGAAGATGATCATGCGTGGTGCCGCGGCCGACACTACGAAAAGCGCCTCGACAGCACCGTCTTCGCAGTCGACCACGGTGAGGCCGCCGCGCCCCGCCGAGATCCGTCCGGCGAGCTCACCCTGAATGCGCCTGATGCTGTTGTGATCGAGCCCGGCGAGTCGTGCCGTCGCGGTGTCGCTGGCATCCTCCCCACTACCGATCCCGCCGTCCGTGTCGTTCTCGAACACATCGCCAGCTGTCAGCACCTCCCCCAACGCCACCCCGCCCACGATCAGTGCCAACCCGGCCGGCTGCGCTGACGCGGCGGCGGTCAACTCCGCGCGTAGCGCGCTCGCCCGCCATCCATCACCCGGCAGCAAACGCTGTACGACAACCTCGATGCGGCCCCCGCACGCGAGCCCCACCGCGAACGCATCGTCGTCAGAGTACCCGAACTCCTGCCTGGCTGCGACACCGGTCTGCAGCACCTCACGGCAGGCCTCGTACACCGCGCCTTCGACGCAGCCGCCCGAAATGCTGCCGATCACGGCACCCTCGTCATCGAGCGCCATCGCGGTTCCGAGGGTGCGCGGCGCGCTGCCGTTGATTCGTGTCACGGTCGCGACGGCGAGACTGTGGCCGGCGTCGAGGCGCGGCAGCAGCGAACTGGCGAGCTCGAGCATCCGATTCTCCTCCCTGCGACCGCATCACTCCGTGACACGAGCTTGACACATTCGCGTGTTAGAACTCTTTCATGCTGACCATTCGCAACGCCGTCACCACATTCATCGATGAAACCACAGAAACGACGGCAGATCTGTACCTCGACCACGGAGTTGTGGTCGAGCCGGATGCCCTGCAGACGAACCCCGTTACAATCTCCGAGGTGCTCGACGCCACCGGTTGTGTCGTCACCCCCGGGCTGATCAACGCGCACCACCATCTGCTGCAAACCGCGTTTCGCACTCTGCCCGGCACCCGAGGCGTCGAGATGGCCGTCTGGCTGCCTACCATGGCAGCCGCGTATTCCGCAATCGGCATAGATCCCGAACTGGCCTTCGCTTCGGCGCGCGCCGGCCTCGCCGAAGGCCTCCTGTCGGGCGTCACCACTGTCGCCGACCATCACCTGAACTGGCCGAACGGCGCCACGACTGCCGACACCGTGGGCATCGCGAGGGCAACCGCGGCGGCCGCGGAAGAGTTGGGGGCGCGATTGGTGTTCGTGCGCGGATCAGCCCGTGACGACGCAGAGGTGGCGGCCGCGTCGGCCGAAGGCATCGTGAGCGCACTCGTCGCCGATGCCCCGCAGGGCATCCGCGCCGACGGGATGCTTCAGGTGGCCGTCGGCCCGGCCGGCGTACACAGCGACAGCCCCGAAACGTTCAGACTCTTCGGCGAACTCGCCCAGCGGTACGGGCTGCGCCGGCGCACCCAGGCGAACGAACAGGTCGACGTCATGATCGCGCTCGAGAAGTACGGTCGCCGCCCCATCGACCTGCTCGACGAGTGGGGCTGGCTGGCTCCCGATGTCACGCTTGCGCATCTGTGCGCAGTCACGCCCGACGAGATCTCTCGATTGGCGGCCGCCGGAGTGTCAGGCACCCACGCGCCGGCCTGCGACCTGCCGATGGGCTGGGGAATCGCACCAGTCGCCGCGCTCCGAGACGCCGGCATCACCATAGGGCTCGGCACCAGCGGCGGCGGCAGCAACGACGCCGGCCACCTGCTCGCTGACGCCCGCCTGGCCATGCAGATCGCACCGCTCGTCGGGCCGCCGATCACTGCTCGCCAGATTCTGGGCATGGCGACGAAGGGCTCGGCCGTCGGCCTCGGCAGGCCCGAGCTCGGATCTCTCGCTCTCGGCGATGCGGCCGACGCCTGCGTATGGGATGTTTCGGGCGTCGCCGATGCGGCAGTCGCCGACCCCGTGGCCGGCTTGCTCTGGGCCGCCCCGGGCCGCCGCCCGAAACACGTCATCGTGGCCGGACGCGTCGTCGTACGCGACTACCACCTCGTCGACGCTGACGATCACGCTCTCGACGACCACGACATCGCCCTTGCTCTAGAAGACCTGCTAGCCGCCCGCCGCAAACGCTGAGCTGCACGCCGCAGAGGCGGCTGCGCACCAAACGGGATCAGCCGAACGCGGCGACCGCGCTCGTCGCGTTCAGCGAGACCCGGCGCAACAACCACCGCGCGCAAACCCCTGCCAGCACTGCGCCGCAGAGGCGGCGGCGCACCAAACAACTGAGGCGCCGGCGGCGCACAAAATGGCTACAACTACAGCTCCAGCACCAGGCGCGGGCACGCCGCCCGCGACACGCAGATCATCATGACCGCGTTTTCGGCCTGTTCTTCGGGCGTCAACACCGAGTCACGATGATCGACCTCGCCCGACACGACGGGCGTCTCGCACGTGCCGCAGGTTCCTTCGCGGCATGACGACAGTGCCAGCACGCCGGCCTCCTCGACCACCTCGAGGATGCTGCGCTCCGGCGGCACGATCAGCGTCATCCCGCTCAGTTCGAGCTCCACCTCGAATGAATCGGAGAACACGGGTTCACCAGCGGATTTCGCCTCGAAGCGCTCGAGGTGCAGTGCCCCAGACGGCAGCGAATCGGTGAGGTCGAGCGCAGCATCCAGCAACCGCGCCGGTCCGCAGCAATAGACCAGCGTTCCGACGCCGACGCCCGCGAAGAGCCCGTCGAGCGCCAGTCGCTCTCCCGATTCGCCGGCATAGATCGTCACCCGGTCACCGTGCGCGGCCTGCAGCTCGGCGGCGAAGGCCATCGACCCTGTCGACCGCCCCGCGTAGGCCAGAGCCCATTCTGCACCGGCCGCATCCGCAGCGGCGATCATCGCCAGCAGCGGCGTTATTCCGATGCCCCCAGCGACGAACAGATAGGCCGGTGCGGGCTCGAGAGCGAAATGGTTGAGCGGCCCTCGAACCGTCACCCGAGACCCGATAGACACCGACGTGTGCACGAATTCCGAACCACCACGCCCGCCCGATTCCCGCAGCACGGCAACGCGCCAAGCCGATCGATCGGCCGGGTCGGAGCACAGCGAATACTGCCGCTCGAGCCCCGGCGCGAGCACCAGATCGATGTGCGCACCGGGCGACCACTCGGGCAACAGTTCGCCGCTCGGCCGAACGAGCGTCACCATCACGATGTCGTCGGCAGCCGCAGAAACCTCGGTCACTACGGCGCCGAATTCGGCCAGTTGATGCACGCTCACTGCCTTCTCATTTCACAATCCCCGACGCGCCGACCACCGGGCCGCGAGGCTCCAGCACACCGACCAGCGCGCTCGCCTCGAACGCCGCCGCCGCCGCGAACGTCGCCTCGGTTGCGGCCCGGCTCCACAGCGTGACGCGCGGCGGCTCACCATTCTCGCCCGGCACGAATCGCTGCTTCACGATCAGCAATCGGTACGGCGAGCCCTCGGCCGAGCGCCACCGATGTGGTGTTCCGCCCACGAAATACAGCGAATCGCCTGTCGCAAGCACGTTCAGGCCCGCCGTGTCGAGATCCACCACGATATCGCCCTCGATCACGGTGATGAATTCGTCTTCAGCGTGACGATAGAAATCGCCGAACGAGGCGTTCGCCCCCCGGAATTCCATGGGCTGAAACGCTGCCCGGGCATCCACCAGCAGCCTGCCTTCGCCTTCGGCATACGGCCCCCGTGTGCCCCCGGCGGCTCGCACCAGAGTGGAGACGCGGGAGTCGGTGGGGGCGATGCCGTGCGGCAACCCCTCGCCGGCGCCACCGCCGCGGTCGGCCCGAGCGCCGCGCTCGGCGGCACCGGCGAGCAGGTCGAGCTGGCTCGTATCGAGGGCCCGAGCGATGCGCTCCAGCGACGACATGCTCGGCCGGGCGTGTCCGCGTTCGAGTTGCGAGAGAAACGGATGCGAAAGGTTTGATAGCCGCGCCAATTCGACCAGAGTCAGCGACTTGGCGAGCCGTGCGGCGCGAATGGCGGCGCCGAGCTGCAGAGTCTGCAGGTCGAGCGCTTCGGTGGTGGCGGGAATGTCGTGCTCCTTTCGACGCCTCACAGACAGACAGTAATCGCACAGCGCACTGATCCTGCAATCGCGCTCCCTCAGGGTTAACACAGTGAAATGTTCGCGTTACACGCCCGAAACGCGCCGAACGTAGATTCGGCCATGTTGAACACATCAACATTCAGCCCGATCTCCCAGCGTCGAGATGATCAGCCGATCACACATCAGCAATCTCAGGAGGCGAGCACGTGAGCCGTTTGCCCGTAGCCCTCAGCCGCTTGACGAATGCCACGCTTCCCGACGGCTCGACGTGCGATGTCATCATCGAGGGCGGAATCGTCACCGACATCGTTCCGGCCGGCACTGCCCCCTTCGCCACCGCGAACACGGCACTGTTCGTCGCCGCGGGCACCCTCGACCTGACCGGCTTCGTGCTGCTCACCGCCCCCGCCGAACCGCACGCCCACCTCGACAAGGCCCTCTCGTGGGACGCGATCAATCCCCCCATGGGCGACCTCGTCTCGGCCATCGTGGCCTGGCGCGAGTACGCCCAGGTCATGACCA
>JAODBB010000026.1 GCA_025463745.1 Subtercola sp. | reverse complement strand
CGCCGTATACCGGGTCAGCGACCACGGGACGCTTGGGAGCTGGTCCTTTGCGAGGCATTACTTCTTCTCCATCTTCGCGCCGTAGCGGCTGCGAGCCTGCTTGCGGTTCTTGACGGCCTGGGTGTCGTGGGCGCCGCGAACGATCTTGTAACGAACACCGGGCTGGTCTTTCACACGACCGCCGCGCACGAGCACCATGGAGTGCTCTTGCAGGTTGTGGCCTTCACCGGGAATGTAGGCGGTCACCTCGGTGCCGTTGGACAGCTTGACGCGGGCGACCTTACGCAGTGCCGAGTTCGGCTTCTTGGGCGTGGTGGTGTACACGCGGGTGCACACGCCGCGCTGCTGCGGGTTGGACTTGAGAGCAGGCGCTTTGGTCTTCGTGACCTTGCGGCTTCGGCCCTTCCGGACCAGCTGCTGAATGGTAGGCACTACGTAACTCCTTGTGTTTACTGCACGGTGACAGTTGGTGATGATTCGCATTCGAACGCGGACCTACTTGCGAACCAGGTCGATTCGTCGGGAGTAGGTATGCCGTGGGGGCCAACCGTTCCTCAGAACGGTGAAACCCTGCTTTGTATGATCAGGCGTGGCCCGCGCCGACTTTCACGGCACGAGAGCACGACAAAGCGCACACCTAAAGAATAATACGCGCTAGAGTGCCTTCGGTCAAACGGAGAGCCTTCGGTCTAGTGCAGAGCCTTCGGTCTGTGCAGAGCCTTCGGTCAACTGGCCGGATACGCGGCAACCGGCATCTCGGCGACCTTTCGGCTGTGCTCTTCGAGCTCAGCTGCGTTCTTCGCCTTGAGCTTGCGGCCGCGCCAGCTGATCCAAGCACCGACCCAGATCGGCACTTCGCGTGCGACGATCGCGGCGGCCAGAGTCAGCGGATCCATCACGAGACTCCGCACGAATGTGCCGGCGTCTGCGGGAGTGAAGTTCCACGCGTGAACCGCCAGCAGCGCTCCCAGGATCGCCGCGCCGTAGACGATCACGGCGATGATGAATCCGCCGAGCACATAGGCCCACCACCCGGCTCGATTGACGATCAGCACGACGAGGATCAGGGCGATGGCGAAGAAGATCACGGGCACATAGAACGCCGGGCTACCGACGAAGTCGCCGATCACACTGCCCAGCCTTGCCGCGGGTACGGTGAAGGCGAGGATGACCGCCGCAACAGCCGCGAAGACCACCGCATAGACGACGGCGCCCACAAGCGCGATGAGCGTGCCGCCGCCGCGATTTCCGTGCTTCTTCGGCGGGATGAGCACGGGGACGACCATGGCCGAAGGCGCGGCGTAGCCGGCCGGGGGGTAGGCACCCGCTTGCTGCGCGGTCGGCGGGGCTGCCGGCGGGTAGCTGCCTGGCGGATAGGTTGCGGGCGGGTAGGCCCCGGGAATCCCTGGGTCGACGACCGGGGCTCCTGGGTAGGCGGCGGTGGGAGCGGCTGTTGCGGCCGTTGCGGCCGTTGCGGCAACAGCGCCGGCTGCGAGACCTGCCGTCGCAGCGGTCGCGGCCGACGCTTGGTCGAATCCGCTCGCGCCTGCAACCGGTTGCTGCCCGGGAGCGACGTAGGGGGTGGGTGTGGCGAATGCCGCGGCCGGGTAGGCGACGGCGCCGTCTGCCGGCGCAGCTGGTTCGGATGCCGCAACTGGTTCGGATGGCGCGACTGGTGCGGGTGTTGCTGCCGGCGCGGTGTTGCCGAGTTCGGCCGGGGTGATCGCCGCTGTGGCGGCCGGCACCCCGGCGGAGGCGGCTTGCGCCGCGGATTCGGCCTGAGAAGCGGGCTCTGGGGCGGCCTCGGCGGGAGAAGCCCACCGCGGCGTCGGCTCTGCTGGTGCGGGCGCATCGAACACCTCAGACGCGGGTGCAAGCGGTTCGGCGATGGGAGCCGGGGCCGGGTGGCTCTCGGCATCCTCCGCCGATGCGGCATCGATGCCGGCGGGCTCGGCGTATTCAGCGGGCGCGGAGTACTCGGCCGCCGCAACGTCAGCGAGTGCAGGCTCAGAGTCGGATAGCGTAGCCACGTGCTCGGCGTCAGTGCCGGCCGGCTCGGCACCAGCGTCGGCTTTCTCGGCGCTGGAGTCGGCCTGTTCGGCGCTGGAGTCGGGCTGCTCGGAGTCGGGCCGCTCGGAGTCGGGCTGCACCGGCAGCGGATCACCGGCGGAGTCGGTCTGGTCGGCATCGGAGAAGATCGACTGGCCGACATCGCGCTCGGAGACGTGCTCGCTCGCCGGCACCGGGTCGTAATAGGGGGCGTCGGGGTCGCCTGGGTTCCGCTCGTCGCTCATGATGCCGCTCCTTCACGGGCCTCATCGGCCGCACGACCGGTTCGGCCGCCGGGCCTCTCTGGCCGCACTGTTGCGGCGAGTTAGCCGCAGCCACACTCTAACAATCTCCGAACCAGAACTGAGGGAAATTGGCACGACGCAACCGCTGCGTCGCCCAGGGCTCGACGGGCACCGCCCGCCAGTAGTATTCAGTCGATGACTTCGTACCCGTCGTGCCGGCTGATTCCCAGCGGTCTGCTTGCCGAAATCAGGCCGGATCAGCTGCAATTCAACCGCAAGGGCACAGCCCAGCTCGGCACAGCAGAGCCCGACACGTCGCCGCTCGGCGCTCCTTCCCCGCCGGGCAACCCCCCGCCCGGCACGTCGCTGCCCGAATCGCCGCCCAGCGACCCGGACGACCCGGCCGCGCCGCCCATCGACGAACCGGCGAGCGATGGCTTCACCCTGTACATCGGCGGCGAACCTCAATCGCACGTCTTCGTCGAGCACCAGACGCACCTCTTGTTCGACTACCTGCAGCGCATTTCGAACATCGTCGACCTTTTTGTTCGCTCGGGCGAGCCGATTGCCGCCTTGCATTTGGGAGCCGGCGCGCTCACACTGCCCCGATATATCGCGCTCACCCGACCCGAATCGCAGCAGTTCGTTCTCGAATCAGAAGAGAATCTGCTCGATTTCGTCACAGAGAACCTCCCATTGCCGCGCGGAACCGAGTTCACGGTGCGCACCGACGATGCCCGTCGCGGGTTGCCCTGGGCCGCGTCATTCGCGCCGTTCGACCTGATCGTGCTCGATGTGTACGCCGGGTCATCCACTCCCCCGCATTTGACCACCGTGGAGTTCTATCAACAGCTGGCGGCGCTCCTGTCGGCCGAGGGTGTGCTGGTGATCAACGTGGCCGACGACGCTGGGTTGACTCTGGTGCGAGCGCAGACCGCAACGATCCAGGCGGTGCTTGCCCACGTCGTTGTGCTCGGTTCGAAAGACCTGATCGTGGGAATGGGCGAGGGCAATGCCGTGCTGGTCGGGTCGCCGGCCCCGGGCATCCTCGACCTGCTGCCGCGGCTGGCGGCCGAGGGGCCCCACCCGAACGGCGTGGTGCCGCCCGCAGGCCTCGAGGCCTTCATCGGCGATGCGCGGGCGGTAACGGATGCCCGTGTCTGACGTGCCCGGAGAACGCCGTGATGCCGCTTCGCGCGACCTCCCCGCCGCAGCCCGTGTCGTCGTCATCGGGGCCGGCCAGGCCGGGTTATCGGTCGCCTATCACCTGCAGCGACGCGGCCTCCGCCCCGGATCAGACCTGCTGGTGCTGGATCGCGGCCCCGGCGCGGGGGGCGCATGGCAGTTTCGGTGGGAGTCGCTTCGCCTCGGCACAGCCCACCGCGTGAACGATCTGCCCGAACTGCGCGAACTCGGCCTGAGCTTCGAAACCGCCGACCAGAGCCGTGCGGCGCGCGACGTGGTCGCGGAGTATTACGCGCGGTATGAGGAGCATTTCGGCCTCGACGTGCGGCGCCCCGTGGAGGTGACGGCGGTGCGTGAGCTCGCGGAAGGCGGCGAGCTGCTCGTGACGACGTCTCGCGGAGACGTGCGCGCCGAGGTCGTGGTGAACGCGAGCGGAACCTGGGCGACGCCGTTTCGGCCCTTCTACCGTGGTGCTGAAACTTTTCGCGGGGTTCAGATCAGCACGCCGCAGTATCGGTGGGCGGCCGATTTCGCGGGCAAACGCGTCGTGGTCGTGGGCGGAGGCACCTCGGCGGTGGGCTTTCTCCTCGAACTCGAGGGGGTGGCGGCGTCGACGATATGGGTGACCCGGCGGCCGGTGAGGTTCGGGGGCGAAGACGACGCAGATGCCGCCGCAAACGCCAACACGTCAGCCGATGCCGGCACCGCACCACTTCCGCCCGACAACACCACCTCCGTCGGCCTCGAATCGCGGCTCGCCGCCGTCGCCCGGCAAGACGAGGCCGCCCGGGAGGGCCGCGTTCTGCCCAGCATCATCAGCGGCACCGGCTTGCCGGCCACGCCCGCCAACCTCGCAGGCTTCGAGCGGGGTGTGCTCGTCGCGAGGCCGATGTTCTCGTCGATCGAACCCGACGGCGTGCGCTTCGCCGATGGATCGTTCGAACCCGCTGACGCCATCATCTGGGCGACCGGCTTTCGCGCGGATCTCTCGCACCTCGCCCCATTGAAGCTCCGCGAGCAGGCCGGCGGCATTCGGGTCGAGAAGGGCAAGGTGGCGCGCAACGGCCGTGTCTTCCTGGCGGGCTACGGCCCGCAGGCCTCGACGATCGGCGCCAATCGGGCGGGTCGGCTGGTCGCGGTTCAGGTTCTGGATGCCCTACGACGCATCGAGCATCCCGACACCGCCTGAGCGGCCTGCCCGAAACGACGAGCGCTGCCGGCAGCACCGCGCGCCCCGAACTCTTGTGAATCGGGAGGCGTGAGACTAGCCTGCCTGTATTCGGCACTGAGTGCCGAAAGGAGCAATGGCCGCTCGCCACCCGTGATGTCGGTCGTCTCCGGCATTCGAAAGGACGAACAACCATGGGAAAACTCGAGGGCAAGGTCGCCTTCATCACTGGTGCGGCACGCGGGCAGGGTCGCAGTCACGCGATTCGGCTGGCACAAGAAGGTGCCGACATCATCGCCGTCGATCTGTGTGGACAGATCGACAGCGTGCCGTATCCGATGTCAACACCTGACGACCTGGCCGAAACCGTATCGAACATCGAGGCGCTCGACCGCCGAATCGTCGCCGTTCAGGGCGACACGCGTGACCTTGCCGCGCTGGTCGCCGCGGCCGCGAAGGGCGTCGCTGAGCTCGGCCCGATCGACATCATTCTGGCGAACGCCGGAATCGCACCGCAGGGAACATCGACGCCCGATGAGCAGGCGTTTCGCGATGTCGTGGAGGTCAACCTTTTCGGGGTGTACAACACCGTCATTGCGGCTGTTCCCTCGATGATCGAGAAAGGTCAGGGCGGCGCGATCGTGCTGACCAGCTCGACCCAAGGCCTCTCCGGCGCGGGCGGCGACGGCACCGGTGCGACGAGCGGATACGCCGCCGCCAAACATGGCGTCGTCGGTTTGATGCGCACGTTCGCCAACTGGCTGGCTCCGCAGAGCATCCGCGTGAACACCGTTCACCCCACGGGCGTGAACACGCCGATGGTGGTCAACGACGCCATGCAGGCGTTCTTGAACGCGAACCCCGACATGGGGGCGGCGCTGCAGAATCTGCTGCCGGTCGAACTCGTTCAACCGGTCGACATCAGCAACGCCATCGCCTGGCTGGTCAGCGACGACGCTCGTTACGTCACAGGCGTCACCCTGCCCGTCGATGCGGGCTTCCTCGCGAAGTAAGAGAACGAGAAAGGGCCCCTCTACCGAAGTAGAGGGGCCCTTTCGCGTGGGTCTACGGGTTAGTTGTAGGTGCCCGGCGTGTAGTCGTCACTCGAGAAGCTGTCGAAGTCGACGAACGAGAGGTCGGCTTCGCTGAACACGGCGTCATCGGTGAAGATGCGGTTCGGGTAGCGCTCGGCCTTGGCCTCTTCGGTCGCCTCGACGGTGACGTTACGGTACTTCTGCAAGCCCGTTCCGGCCGGGATGAGCTTACCGATGATGACGTTCTCCTTGAGCCCGACCAGCGGGTCGCTCTTGCCCTCCATGGCGGCCTGCGTGAGAACACGCGTGGTCTCCTGGAACGAAGCGGCACTCAGCCATGACTCGGTCGCGAGCGAAGCCTTGGTGATACCCATGACTTCTTGACGGGCCGAAGCGGTCTTGCGACCCTCGGTCAGTGCCTCGCGGTTGAGAATGTTGTAACGCTGGCGGTCGACGAGCTCACCGGGCAGCAGATCGGTGTCACCGTGGTCGACGACAGTCACCTTGCGGAGCATCTGACGAACGATGACCTCGATGTGCTTGTCGTGAATCGGCACACCCTGCGAGCGGTACACGCCCTGCACGCCGCCGACGAGGTGCTCCTGCACGGCGCGAACGCCACGCACTCGCAGAACTTCTTTCGGGTCGATCGCACCAATGTGCAACTGCGTGCCGAGTTCCACGTGGTCGCCGTCTTCGATGAGAAGGCTGGCACGCTTGAGCACCGGGTAGGCAATTGCTTCGTCGCCGTTGTCGGGCGTCAGAATCAGCTTGCGGCTGCGGTCGGTGTCTTCGATCGTGATGCGGCCGGCAGCTTCTGCGATGGGCGACGCACCCTTGGGGGTGCGTGCTTCGAAGAGCTCCTGAACGCGAGGCAGACCCTGCGTGATGTCGTCAGCCGATGCCGAACCACCCGTGTGGAAGGTACGCATGGTCAGCTGGGTGCCGGGCTCACCGATCGACTGTGCGGCGATGATGCCGACGGCCTCTCCGATGTCGACCAGCAGACCGGTGGCGAGCGAACGGCCGTAGCAGGCAGCACACACACCGACGGCCGACTCACAGGTCAGAACCGAACGGACCTTGATGTTCTCAACGCCCGCCTCGACCAGCTTGTCGATCAGAACGTCACCGATGTCTTCGCCGGCTTCGGCGACGACCGTACCCTTCGCATCCACTGCGTCAGCGGCAAGGGAACGGGCGAACACCGAGTTCTCGACGTTCGAGTCTTTGACGAGTACGCCATTCGCATCGAGTGCGGCGATCGGCAGGTCGAGACCCTTGGTCGTGCCGCAGTCGTCTTCACGAATGATGACATCCTGCGAAACGTCGACCAGTCGACGCGTCAGGTAACCCGAGTCTGCGGTACGCAGAGCCGTGTCGGCCAGACCCTTACGGGCACCGTGGGTAGCAATGAAGTACTCGGCGACCGACAGACCTTCACGGTACGACGAGATGATCGGGCGAGGGATGATCTCACCCTTCGGGTTGTTCACCAGCCCACGCATACCGGCGATGTTGCGAATCTGCAGCCAGTTACCACGAGCACCTGATGTCACCATGCGGTTGATCGTGTTGTCGGCCGGGAAGTTCGCCTGCATGGCCTCAGCGACGTCTTCGGTCGCCTTGGTCCAGATCTGGATCAGTTCCTGACGACGCTCGGCGTCGGTGGTCAGACCCTTCTCGTACTGCGACTGCACCTTGGCGGCTTGCTTCTCATAGGTGGCAACGATCTCCCGCTTGTTCGGCGGGGTCAAGATGTCAGAGAGAGCAACGGTGACACCCGAGCGGGTAGCCCAGTGGAAACCGGCATCCTTGATGCGGTCGAGCGCCGCAGCGACTTCGACCTTCGGGTAGCGCTCGGCGAGGTCGTTGACGATCGCTGAGATCTGGCCCTTGTCGGCGACAGCCTCGACGTACGGGTAGTCCTCGGGAAGCGTCTCGTTGAAGATGGCTCGACCGAGTGTGGTCTCGACCAGAGTCATGCCTTCGGCACGGCCCTTGTCGTCGAGAACGGCACCCGCGGGCGCCTCGCCCTCGGCGAACGTGATGTTCTCGAGGCGGATGCGCACCTTGGCGTTCAGGTCGAGCGTGTGCTGATCCATGGCCAGAATCGCCTCGGCGATGCTCGAGAAGGCACGGCCTTCGCCGACTTCACCCTCTTTGAGCGTCGTGAGGTGATGCAGACCGATGATGATGTCTTGCGTGGGCAAGGTCACCGGGCGGCCATCCGACGGCTTGAGGATGTTGTTCGAGGCGAGCATCAGAATGCGCGCCTCGGCCTGGGCCTCGACCGAGAGCGGAAGGTGAACGGCCATCTGGTCGCCGTCGAAGTCCGCGTTGAACGCGGTGCAGACGAGCGGGTGCAGCTGGATGGCCTTACCCTCGACCAGTTGGGGCTCGAAGGCCTGAATACCCAAGCGGTGCAGCGTGGGTGCTCGGTTCAGCATCACGGGGCGTTCGCGAATGATCTCTTCGAGAACATCCCACACCTGGGGGCGGCTGCGCTCGACCATACGCTTCGCGGCCTTGATGTTCTGAGCGTGGCTCAGGTCGATCAGGCGCTTGATGACGAACGGCTTGAACAGCTCCAG
>JAODBB010000188.1 GCA_025463745.1 Subtercola sp. | reverse complement strand
GTGCGGCCGCCCTTGCCCTGACGACCCTCGAAGTTGCGGTTCGAGGTGGATGCACAGCGTTCGCCGGGCGCCAGCTGATCGGGATTCATTCCGAGGCACATCGAGCACCCGGCGAACCGCCACTCGGCGCCGAACTCCTCGACGATCTTGTCGATGCCCTCGGCTTCGGCCTCGATGCGCACGCGGGCCGAACCCGGCACCACCATGACACGAACGTTCTCGGCCTTCTTCTGGCCCTTGATCACAGAGGCGAAGGCGCGCAGGTCTTCGATTCGGCTGTTCGTGCATGAACCCATGAAGACCGCGTCGACTGCGATCTCTTTCATCGGGGTGTTCGCGGCGAGAGCCATATACTCGAGAGCACGCTCCGCGTTCGCGCGGTCGTTCGCGTCGATGATGAGCGACGGATCGGGCACGTTCTCGCTCAGCGAGACTCCCTGGCCGGGGTTGGTGCCCCAGGTGACGAACGGCTCGAGCTCATCGGCATTCAAAAACACCTCGGCGTCGAACACCGCGGTGTCGTCGGTGGCGAGCGTCTTCCAGTACTCGACCGCAGCATCCCAATCCTCGCCCTCGGGGGCGTGCGGGCGACCCTTGAGGTATTCGAAGGTGGTTTCGTCGGGGGCGATCATGCCGGCGCGCGCGCCCGCCTCGATCGACATATTGCAGATCGTCATGCGGCCATCCATCGACAGCGCGCGAATCGCCGAACCGCGGTATTCGAGCACGTAGCCCTGGCCGCCGCCGGTGCCGATCTTGGCGATCACGGCGAGGATGATGTCTTTCGCGCTGACGCCCTCGCGCAGCGTTCCCTCGACGGTGATCGCCATGGTCTTGAACGCCTTCAGCGGCAGGGTCTGCGTGGCGAGAACGTGCTCGACCTCGCTGGTGCCGATGCCGAACGCCATGGCGCCGAACGCCCCATGGGTCGAGGTGTGCGAATCGCCGCAGACCACGGTGATGCCGGGCATGGTGAGGCCGAGCTGCGGGCCGACCACGTGAACGATGCCCTGCTCGACATCGCCGAGGGAGTGCAGCCGAATGCCGAACTCCTTCGCGTTGGCGCGAAGGGTGTCGATCTGGGTGCGGCTCGTCAGGTCGGCGATCGGCTTGTTGATGGCCAGCGTCGGAGTGTTGTGATCTTCGGTGGCGATGGTCAGGTCGGGGCGCCGCACCGGGCGACCGGCCTGCCGCAACCCGTCGAACGCCTGGGGACTCGTGACCTCGTGAACGAGGTGAAGGTCGATGTAAAGGAGGTCGGGAGTGCCGTCTTCGCCTTTGACGACAACATGGTCATCCCACACCTTCTCGGCGAGGGTTCGAGCCCTGACTTCTGACATTGTTCTTCCTTCTACGAACGAACGACTATCCGTTCATTCTAACCGCGTGGGTCTGAATTGATTCCCTGAGCGGCCTCAGCCTTGGCATCGCCTCGCATCTTGATGAGGCTCGCAGCGGTGGCCACCGCCATCGCCAGAATGATCACGGCGAGCGACGCGAACGTGCTGATGTCGGGCACCCAGTCGATGCCTTCGCCGCCATTGATGAAGGGCAGCTGGTTGTCGTGCAAGGCGTGGAACACCAGCTTCACACCGATGAACGCGAGGATGAATGCGATGCCGTAATGCAGGTACACCAGCTTGTCGAGCAGGCCGCCGAGGAGGAAGTAGAGCTGACGCAAGCCCATCAGCGCGAAGATGTTGGCCGCGAACACGATGAACGGACTCTGAGTGATTCCGAAGATCGCCGGAATCGAGTCGAGTGCGAACAACAGGTCGGTCGACCCGATGGCGATGAACACGATGAGCATCGGGGTGAAGAACTTCTTGCCGCGGATGGTCGTGCGAATCTTCGAGCCGTCGAAGTCGGGAGAGATCGCGACGCGTCTGCGCAGCAGCCGAATGGCGAAGTTATCCTTCTTGCCCTCGTCGTCGTGATTGCCGAAGGCCTGATTGAACGCCGTGTAGAGCAGAAAGGCGCCGAAGATGTAGAAGATCCAGCTGAAGTTCTCGATGAGGCTTGCGCCCAGAACGATGAAGATCGCGCGCAGAATCAGGGCGATGATAATGCCCACCATCAGTACCTCTTGCTGCAGCTTTCGCGGCACCGCGAAGCGCGCCATGATGATGACGAACACGAACAGGTTGTCGATGCTGAGGCTGTACTCCGTCACCCAGCCTGCGAGAAACTCCACCGCGTGCTGCGCGTCGCCGATGACCCACATGAGGCCGGCGAAGATGAGCGCCAGAACCACATAGAAGACCACCCAGAGGGTCGACTCCTTCGTCGACGGAATGTGCGGGCGTTTGAGTACCAGCAACAGGTCGGCGATGAGGATCAGCGTCAGAACGATCAGTGACGTGATCTCGAACCAGAGGGGAAGGGCGGTCATTCAGCGGAGCCTCTCGCGATGGCTGCTCGCTCTTTCACGGGCAGCACAGTACGGCGAAAGTCTCTCCCGCATTGCGACCCTGAGCCGTTACGAACTCCGGGCCTGCACTGCCACCGCGACCGGGCTCCCGACGACGGAAACCGTATTGACGACAACGGCGAACTGGGATACTCCCCTTCAGCACAGGAGTCTATCGGAATCGACGGCCAACTGAGGATGAGCGGCTCGTCGTGGCCGTATCTGCCGCGAGCTCGAGCTCATCCTCAGTCAGCGGGTCAGCCCTGCAGGTTCGCCTTCAGCTCGGCCTGGATGCGCTTCAGTTCAGAGGTGAACTGGGCGACAGCGGCCCGCGAGACAGCCGCGCGGGCCGCGTGCTTACGTAGGTCGACCCGTACTGAGGCGCGGAAGCCGTTGAGCGCCAGCTCTACCTCACGAATCGCTTCGGTGTTGAGGCGGCGCTGCTGTTCCGACGAGGAGGCGTCTGAGGAGGAGTCTGAGGCGCCGTCTGTGGCGGAGGCGTCTGCCGTGGCGGATTCGCCGCCCGCGTTCTCCGAAGCTGAACCGTCAGGCTCCCGGCCCCCCGACGACGTGTCGGTGTACGAACGGAAGGGGTCGGGCCGCGATGAACGCGCAGCAGCTGCGAGGTCGGCGCGCAGACTGCGCATCGCTTCGTTGACGCCCGTGCGCAGGCTGTCGGCGAGCACACGCAATGAATCGGTGACGTTGTTCTCGATGGAATCGAGCTCGTCGCGACGATCTTCGAGTTCGGCACGGCCGGTATCGGTGATGGAATAGACGGTCTTGCGGCCATCCATCGTCTTCGTGACCAGACCTTCGTCTTCGAGCTTCGCCAGACGCGGGTAGATCGTGCCGGCGCTCGGGCTGTAGGTTCCGCCGAAACGCTCGCTGAGAGCCTGAATGAGTTCGTACCCGTGACGTGGATGTTCGGAGAGCAGACTGAGCAGGTACAGTCTCAAGTCGCCGTGACCGAAGATGCCCGTCACGCTGTCGCCTCCACCGGAGTCTCGAACTCGGTCTGCGCCGGGGCACGGCGCACGGCCGTGATGTCGCCGGCAACCGAGTTGGCGTGGATTTCGGCGAACCGGCCGTCGAGCGAGCCCGTGGTGAAGTTCTTGCCCCTGCCGTGGGTGCCGCGGAACACGGTTCCGTCAAGGCTCAAGACGCCCGATACCGTATTCACGTTGTACCGCGCTCCGAGACTGTCGTCGAGGCGAACCGTGAAATCGCCCGAGACGCTGTTGTTCTCGACGGTGTCGACGATGCCATCGAGGTCGAGAAACACGTTGCCCGCGACCCCATCGGCCGAGAAACGGGGAACCGTGCCGCTGACGGTGATGTCACCCGAGACCGAGTGGGCCGCGATGGCACCCTCGTGGTCGCTGACCGAGATCTCGCCGTTGACCGTGTTGACATCGAGGTCGCCCGTGACGCCATCGATGACCACGTCGCCGTTGACTGAATTGACCTTGATGTAGCCGGTCAGCCCCGAGATGAGAGCACTAGCGTTCACGACACCGAACTTCAGGGCAACCTCGCGGGGCACCAGCAGACTGACGTCGGCCTTCGCCGTTCCGCGGAACGATGCGAAAACGTCGATGAAGTTGTCCCAGCGCAATTGCGGGTGATCGATCTCGAGATGGTCGCCGTCGATCTGCACCTTCAGCTCTTTGCCGCTGACCGAGTGAACCTCGACGCGCGCACTCGGTTCATCGTGTGCGATGACATCGATCTTGCCGCCGATGAGGCTGATCTTGACCGAACGAACCAGGTCGAGATCGATGACTTTGGGCCCTGACACGAGCCATTTCTCCAGCGCCATGCTGAACTCCTTTCACCACTGCGATGCCAAACTGCGCCGATTCGGCAGTCGAGCTATATCGCGTTTCGTGTAGAGTCAGATTACGTCGTCGAAGGTGCAAAAGTCAAGCTATATCGCGTTTGACTCGGCGTATTCTGCATCGCTGCGAGCGAGTGGTGCGATCAGTGCGGTTCTCGCTCAGCGCGCCGCGACTCGCGGATGATCGTGCCAGGCTGGCATCGCAGCCATGTACTCGAGCGTGGCCTTCTCCACCTGCTCGGGCGAATCGTTCGGATGCGACTTGGTCTGCCACACAGACATGCGCCGAAAACGCTCATCGAAGCTCTGCAAATTGCCGGCCTCGTCAGTGCAGTGGTCGCAGTACGCGCCGGATTCGATGGGCATGCCGCAACTCTGGCAGGTGAACATCGTGGTGGTGTCAGTAGATTCGGCGGTGGTGTTGTCGGTGGAACTCATGAGGGTTTCCTTTCGTGCGATTCGATGGGGGTGCTGAGGTGTTGGGCGGAGCCGATACGGGGGCTGATGCTGCGTGCATGCCACTAACTTTCGACCTGTTGGTTCGTGTCGTCAATCCCGAAACATGTGGGCACTCGAAGAGCTGTGGAGCGCTCGAACGAGACCGTCATCGGCTGCCCACGCTCCACCCCGCCCGTCGCTCTCACAGCGCAAGCCGACGACAATGTCGGAGCAGCTGATTACGGTTTACTCATGGCGTACTCGACTTCAACCTCATTCACCGACATCCGGGCAAGCGCAGACCGCGTCTGGGCCGCCGTCACCCGGCCGGAGCTCGTCGAGCGCTGGCAGTACGGCAGCCGGCTCATCACCGATTGGAGCATCGGCGGCCCCATCAGATTCGTGTCGGAGTGGGAGGGGCAGCGCTTCGAACAATGGGGCACCGTGCTCGAATTCGAGCCTCTGCACGGCCTGAAATACACGCTCTTCGCTCCGCGACCCGATCTCACCGACAGCCCTGAGAACTATTTCACCATGACGTATACGCTCACGCCGGTCGGCGACAGAACGCGCATCACGATCGTGCAGGTCGATCCGCGCCCGAGTGTTGATGACGGCGGCGAGTTCGAGGAGGATTTTGATGAAGACGACGACGCTGCCGAAGCCGCCACAACCCAGGCCGACGAGAACCCTGTGCTGATCGCCTTGAAAGAACTCTGCGAGGAGTAATGAGTTCGCCGAAAGATGGAATGAAGACCTACACCTCCGCCCAGGTGCGTGAGGCCGAGAAGCCGCTACTTGCGGCGGGGGTTCCACTCATGGCTCGGGCCTCGGCGGCGTTGGCCGCCCAGACCCGAACGCTGCTGACGCAGTCGGGCATCGCACCGGATTCCGCCCGGGTGCTGACCCTCGTCGGCGCCGGCGACAACGGCGGTGACGCACTGTTCGCGTCGGCGATTCTCGCCAGTGACGGAGCCACCGTGACGATCGTCAGAACCGGCACGCGCGTTCACGAGGGCGGCCTGACCGCCGCTCTCGCGGCCGGCGCTGCGCTGGTCAATCCTGGCGGAGCAGCGACTCCGGTCGAGACCGAGACCGTCACCACCGATTACCCGGAACGTGTGGCACTGATCGCCGAGGCGGCGGGGCAGACCGACGTCATTCTCGACGGGATACTCGGTACCGGCACGAGCAGCAACCCCGCACTGCGAGGGTTCGCGCGCGACGTGGTGGCGGGCATCCTGCCGGTGATCGACCGGGGGCACGGGCATCCGCTGGTCGTCGCGGTCGACCTGCCGAGCGGGGTGGGGGCCGACGATGGTGCCGTACCCGATTCGACCGTGCTTGCTGCGACCATCACGGTCACCTTCGGCGGATGCAAGTCGGGCCTGCTCATCGAGCCGGCAGTGCACTTCGCCGGCACGGTGATCGTGGCCGACATCGGCCTCGGCCCCGAGCTCGAACGCGTCGCCGCGAGAGGGTGAGCGCAGCGAACGGCGATCCCTCCCCCCCTCTCGACAGGGAACGTCAGGCGCGTGCGATGATCGCCGCGAAGTCGGTGCCCACCGACAGCTCACCGTAGACCCGGCCGCGGGCCGCACCGAGCCGGGAATCGACGAAGGCCTCGGCGATGGCGTTCGGCGCATGGCGCAGGAGCAGCGAGGCCTGCAGCGAGACCGCCAGGGAACCGACCAGTCTGCGGGCGCTCAGTGCGGCGTCGGCCGTCTGAGCGACCTCGCGTACCAAGCGCCTGGTCGATTCGAGGTGCTCGTCGAAGACACGCGACGCTCCCGCGGCGAGCGCCAGTTCGGCGTCGAACGCCTCGAACGCCTCGGGTTCCCGTGTCAGCGCGCGCAGCACGTCGAGCGCGATCACGTTGCCCGAGCCCTCCCACACCGCCATGACCGGCTGTTCGCGGTACCGGCGAGCGAGCGGAAACGTCTCGGTGTAACCGTTTCCGCCCAGACATTCGAGCGCTTCGTACGCATGACCTGGCCCGAGCTTGCAGATGTAATACTTCGAGACCGCTGTCGCGAGCCGGCGAAAGGCTCGATCGGTTGAGCCGGCGTCGTCGTCGTGCGCCCGGGCGAGCCGCATCGCGGTTGCCGTCGCCGCCTCCGATTCGAGTGCGAGATCGGCGACCACGTTCGTCATCGCGGGCTGATCGACCAGCACTCGGCCGAATGCCGAGCGATGCCGCACGTGCCAGAGTGCCTCGGCCGTCGCCTGCCGCATGCCCGCAGTGGTACCGAAGATGCAATCGAGCCGGGTGCGCGACACCATCTCGATGATGGTCTTGACGCCGCGCCCCTCTTCGCCGACGAGAAAGCCCAGAGTGTTCTCGAACTCGATCTCGCTCGACGCGTTCGACCGGTTGCCGAGCTTGTCTTTCAGACGCTGGATGCGGAAGACGTTACGACTTCCATCACTCAACACCCGGGCCACGAGAAAACACGACAGTCCTCCCGGTGCCTGCGCGAGCACGAGAAATCCGTCAGACATGGGTGCGCTGCAGAACCACTTGTGCCCGGTGAGCAGGTAACTGCCGTCGCCGATGGGGAGTGCTTCGGTGGTGTTCGCCCGAACATCCGAGCCGCCCTGCTTCTCGGTCATCGCCATGCCGAACAGGGCTGACGATTTTCCGGCGGTCAGCGAACCGTCGTAATCGCGGCTGAGAAGTCGCGGCATCCACCCGTCGGCTAGTTCGGGGGCGGCCGATGCCGCGATGACGGGAACCGCAGCGTGAGTCATCGAGATCGGGCACGCGTGACCGGGTTCGACCTGGGCGAAGAGCATGAACGCGGCGGCCCGAGCGACATTGGCGCCCGGCCGCGGTTCGGCCCAGGCCGACGTGTGACAGCCCTCGGCCACGGCGGCCGCGATGATGCGCTGGTACGACGAATCGTATTCGACCTCGTCGATGCGATTGCCGTACCGGTCGTGCGCGTGCAGCTCGGGTTCGATGCGGTTGGCGCGTTCGGCGTCATGCTGAAACTGCGCAGTGCCGACGTACCGCCCGATGCGCTCGAGCTGCGGCAGGGCCCACCCCGCGTCATACTTCGACACCGCCTCGACGAGCGGCACGTTTGTCGCGTACTCGTCGACGTTCTCGCGCGGCGGAACCTGGTTGAAAACCGTATGCGTCACCATCGACAACCTCCAAGCGTCCAGGCTAACGCGGCGCTACAGCCCGACGCCAAGAACACCACGAGGTCGGCGATCTCGTTCGGCTCGGCGAGCCGCCCGAGCGGAATCGCGTCGTTCAGGTCTTTGAGCTTCGCCGGGTCGGCTATTGTGCTCGCGTTGATGGGCGTCGCCGCTGGCACAACACTGGCGCGACGCCGACGCGCCGGCCCGCGGATGAACACAGCTCGGGCTCCTACCGCACTCCACAGATGAGCGGCTCGATATCGCCCCGAGGGGCTACGATTCAGAGGTATTCGCCGAAGCCGCACCGCGAATACGCACCGCGAACAAGCACCGTGAACAAAGCACCGCGAACAAAGGACGCCCGTGACCACCACTGAGCCCACTCCGCAGCCCGAACCCCAGCCCAACGCACTCACCGTCGAAGTTATGGCGAGCGGTGCGACTGCGTCCGCGAATCCCGCGCCCGCAAACGCGGTTTCCGTCAACGCCGTCCCCGCAAGCGCCGTTCCCGCGAACATCACCCTGCCTGCCACTACCGCCGTGCCGCCCGTTGTCATCGCGCCTGCCGCGCCCGGCACCTCCACGACAACGGTCGTCTATGTGAATCCGGCGCCCGCCGCGCCCGAACCCGCCGCTGGCCCCTCCGCCGCAGGCCCCTCCGCCGCAGGCCCATCCGGCGTGGGTATTGTCGGCTCAGCGCAATTCGGCGCAGGCGCCTTCACCTCGGGCGCGTTCGGCTCGGCAACAAACGCCGGCGGCCTTCCCCTCGCCTCCCGCAAGAACGCCTCCCTGCTCACCGCCTACGCCCTGTTCTTCTTCTTCGGCTGGACCGGCATGCACCAGGTCTACCTCGGCAAGACCCTGCGCGGCGTGAGCTACATCTTCACCTTCTCGTGGCTGACCCTCGCCCTCTGGATCGACCTTTTCACCCTCCCCTCACAGGTGCGCCGAGTGAACACCGAACGGATGCTCGGCCTGCGGTAACGAGCCTCTGCCACTCCCAGGCAGAAGCGCACAACCAGGCAGGAGCGCACATGGCGAACCAGCAGTTCTCTCTCCCATCGGGGCGAGCCCTCGGGCTGAGTGCGGCCGGTGATCCGTCGTCGCACCGCTTGGTCGTCGTGTGTCATCCGGCGCCCGGCGCCGGTGGCTTCGACCCCGATCCGCTGGTCACCGCAGCTTCGGGCATCCAGTTGTTGATGATCGACCGACCAGGCTACGGATCATCAGACCCGCTCCCCCGCGACCAAGACCCCACGACCGAACAGCACGCCGACGATCTCGCGTATTTTCTGCGCCACTCCGAACGGGTGTCACGAAACGCGAACACGGCCGATTTCGGCTCGATCGGCGTCATCGGCTGGGGCTCCGGGGGCGCAAGCGCCCTCTCACTGGCCGCACGTTACCCCGACCTCGTCGACAGGCTCGCCCTCGTCGCAACCCCGAAGGCCGGCGGCCGCGGCCTCATCGAGCCGGTGCGCCGGATGCTCGGCCTCTCGCGCATCGAATCCTTCTCCCCTCGCTCCGAACTCGATCGAGTCATCGCTGCTCACGGCCCCCTGAGCCTCGAATCGCTCGGGGTCGACGAAATGGACCCCGTTCTGACGCAGCGGGGCCTTCGCGGCCGACTCGATCGCATGATCGACGAAGCATCTCGCCAGGGCGCAACCGGGCTCGCCAGCGACCTCATCACCTTTCGTGACCGTTCCTGGAGCCTCGACCTGCCCGCTATCACCGCCGAAACCCTGCTGATCTACGCCGACCGCGACCCGAACGCAACGGTCGGCGACGGGCACTGGTACAGCCGCCGCGTTCGTGGCTCACGCGTTGTGGAAGTGAAGAACGCGGGTGCGCTGGCGATCGTGAGTCAATGGGGTCGTATTCTTGCGCACGTCGCAGGGCTTGGTGCGGTGCCGCCGTCCGGGGGCGGTTCGTCGTCTGCGCCCGGTTCGTCGTCTGCGCTCAGGCCGCCGTCTGGGCCCAGTGCGTCGTCTGGCCTTAGCTCGGGCTCGACGTCGGGCGCAGCATGATTCCATCGAGCAGCAGGTCGAGCATCCGCGCCGCCTGCTCGCGCTGATCGGCATCGCCGGCGATCATGCTCACGCCGCCCATCGCGAGCAGCACGTCGTCGGGGTCGAGATCGTCGCGAAACGTGCCATCGTCGATGCCGGCCCGCATGAGTGTGGCGACCGCTTCGGCCATCAGGTCGCGCGTCTGCATGCGCAGGTCTCCGTCAGTGGTCAGAACCGCTCGCAGCGCATCGGCCATACCGTGTTTCGTCGCCATGTAGTCGATGAACAGATCCATCCACGTGCGCAACGCCTCGGCGGCCGGCATCGCGTCGAGCAGAGTGGATGCCGCGGCCGCCAGACGGGCCGACTCGCTGCGGTACGTCTGTTCGATGAGGCGCTCACGAGTGGGGAATCGGCGATACAGCGTGCCGATGCCCACTCCCGCTTCTTTCGCGATGGCCTTGAGCGAGGTGTCGGCCCCCTCGAGCTGGAACAGCCGGGCGGCCGCGTCGAGCACTCGGTCGCGGTTCGTCTGGGCGTCAGCGCGCAAGGTACGGGTCGGGTCGGCGCTCACGCTGTCTGCAGTCAGGCTCTCGGTGGTCACGCCATCTGCGGTCACTGTGCTCCTGGGTGGGGTGTTCGTGGGGATACAAGAATTTCGATTGCTGCGGCTTGCTATGTGGAGTCGACTCCGCTTATAGTTGTAAGCGGATTCGGCTCCACTTAGAGCCTACCGCAGAATCACCCACCAGAAGGATTCCAATGCCGGTCCCGCTCCGCACCATCCCGCCCGACACCACTCCATTCGACGCCACATCAACCGCCGCTGAGGTCATCGCAGGCGTCGATCTTCGCGGCAAGCGCGCCGTCGTCACTGGCGGAGCTTCGGGAATCGGGCTCGAAACCGCGTGCGCCCTCGCTCGTGCCGGCGCCGACGTCACGCTCGCCGTTCGAAACCTCGCGCAGGGCCGGCGGGCAGTTGACGACATCGGACGCCCGAACGTGCGCGCCGCCCGCCTCGACCTGGCCGACCAGTCTTCGATCGCCGCGTTCGTGGCGCAATGGCAGGGCCCGCTGCACATTCTCGTGAACAACGCGGGCGTCATGGCGACCCCCGAACTACGCACTGCCGAGGGGTGGGAGATGCAGTTCGCCACCAACCATCTCGGCCACTTCGCGCTCAGCCTGGGCCTGCACGATGCCCTCGCCCAGGCGCACGGCGCGCGCGTCGTCGTGGTTAGTTCGGTCGGTCATCTCAACGGCGAAGTGCTCTTCGACGACCTCAACTTCGAACACCATCCCTACGATCCCTGGGCGGCCTACAGCCAGTCGAAGACGGCGAACGTGCTGTTCACCGTCGAAGCAGCCAAGCGCTGGGCGCCCGATGCCATCACGGTGAATGCGCTGACACCGGGGCGCATTCGCACCGGGCTGATGCGGCACCTCGCCAGCCAGCCCACCGCGCCACCCGCTCGATTTCAGGCCGACAACCCCGACATCTCGTACAAGAGCGTGGAACAAGGTGCCGCCACCTCGGTGCTTCTCGCCGCCTCGCCAATGGTCGAGGGCGTGACGGGGCGCTATTTCGCCGACAACAACGAGGCCGAGGCACAGCAGCCGAGCATCCGTCTCGGCGTCGCCGACTACGCGGTCGACGCCGAGAACGCCGCTCGGCTCTGGCAGGTTTCGCTCGATCTGATCGCCGCGGCCCATGCTCACGCCAGCTCCGCTGCCACGGCCGACGCCACCGACACTGACACTGCCGCTGCCGCTGCCGCTGCCGCAATTACCGCCACCTCTACCTCTACGCAAGACCCTCAACAGAAAGAAGAATCCCTGTGAAGCGCAGAATTCTCGGCTCGACCGGAATCTCGGTGAGCGAACTCGCTCTCGGCACCATGATGCTCGGCGCCATGGGCAACCCCGATCACGATGAGTCGGTTCGCCTCATCCACACCGCGCTGGATGCCGGTATCAACCTCATCGACACCGCCGACGTCTACTCGCAGGGCGAATCGGAGGAGATCGTGGCGAAGGCGCTCGTCGGCCGTCGCGATGACGTGGTGCTCGCGACGAAGTTCGCCCTGCCGCTGGGCGTGGACTCCACGGGCTCCTCCGCGAATCACAGCGGCGGATCACCGCGCTACATCAAGCTCGCCGTCGAGCACAGTCTGCGCCGGCTCGGCACCGACTACATCGACCTGTACCAGATGCATCGCCCCGACGCGAACACTCCCGTCGAGGAGACGCTCGGTGCTCTGACCGACCTGGTGCGGCAGGGAAAAGTGCGGGCCATCGGTGCATCGACGTTCGCGGTCGAGCAGATTGTCGAGGCGCAATGGGCGGCAGAGCGGCGCGGACATCAGCGCTTTCTCACCGAGCAACCGCGGTACTCGATCTTCAACCGCACCATCGAAGCTGCGATTCTGCCGACCACCCAGCGATACGGAATGGGCGTTCTGACGTACGGGCCGCTCGGGAGCGGCTGGCTTTCGGGCCGCGCCGATCCGACCAGTGGTCATCGGGCAGGAAGTGCGCCCAGCGTGTTCGATTCCTCGATACCCGGCAATCAGGCCAAACTCGAAGCTGTCGGTGCGCTCACGATGCTCGCCGCCGAAGCCGGCCTGCCGCTCGCTCACCTGGCGACGGCGTTTGTGCTGGCGCACCCGGCCGTCACTTCTGTTCTGATCGGGCCTCGCACGCCTGCCCAGCTCACCGACCTGCTCTCTGCGTCTGACGTGGTGCTCAGCGACGAGGTGCTCGACCGCATCGATGAGATCGTCGCCCCCGGAACCGAACTGAATTCCGACGACAACTACCTCGCTACGCCGGCCGCGTTGCTCGACGCGCGGCTGCGTCGGCGTTGATACTCGCCGCTGTCACGCTGGCCGCCTTGACACTGCCCCCGCTGACACTGGCCGCGCTGACACTGCCCGCGTGAGTGCGGGGCCGCTGTGGGGTCTTTACGCAGATCGCGTGGTGGTGGTGGTGGCCGCGAGTTCGTGCCGCAGAGCATCCACCAGCCAGTGGGTCGCTGAGTCGCCGGCCAAACGCGGGTTGCGGAGCACATCGACACCGACCGGCGGCACCACCAGGGGCAGATCGAGGATGCGCAGCGAAAATCGTTCGGCCAGCGGGCGGGCGAGTCGTTCGTGAACGATCGCAACCCGATTCGAATCAGCAACAAGCATCGAAACCATCAAGGAGTTCGTGCTGACGAGCTCGAATCGTGGATCGACCCCCGCCTCGGCCAGAGCGACATAGGGCTGCGACCGCAACGACGGCGATTGAGCGGCCACATGGGGCAGCTGAGCAAGGTGCTCGAGCGTCAGCTCGTCGCCGACGAGGTCATTGTTCGAAGCGACGACCCCGACCCACCGATCGCGATAGAGCGTCGATCGCGCGTAGCCCGTCGCAACGGTGTCGGCGATCAGAGCGAGATCGAGTTCATGCAGTGCGAACACATCTGCGCCCGGCTCCGGGCTCTCGCGAATGTCGAACGACATGTCGGGGGCGAGCGTCTCGGTGATGTGCAGAAGCAGGGGCGCGATCACCACAGACGTGGAGGTCGGCATCGAGAGAATGAAGTGCCGGACATCCAGAGCCGCCTCGAACGCCGGTACATGCAGAATGTTCTCGGATACCGCTTGCAGAATGGCCGGAACGCTCACCAGAAGCGCTCGAGCTCGCGGGGTCAGCGCGTATTTCGAGCCCGTTCTCACCAGAAGATCGTCGCCGAGAATCGCGCGCAGCCGGGCGAGCGTGTGACTCATCGCAGGCTGTGAAAGACCCAGGCGCTCCGACGCGAGAGTGACGCTCTGCTCTTGCAGCAACGCGAGCAGCGAGGGAATCAGATTCAAGTCGACGTTGGTGAGACGCGCCGCGAGATCGTTCTGGCGGGGCGCATCGTTCGGCATGCCAGCAGATTACCGTTACGCCGCGAGTTGCGTAGGGCGAATTCTTCAATTCTCACGGCTGCGGTTCTGGTTTCATCTTTGGTTCCATCGGCTGCATCGGCTGCACCCTCAACGATCGAGCCCCGTGAAGTCGCAACTTCGCTCGCCTCACCCCCACCGAGCAACCGAAGTCAACTGCGATCGATCTTGTCTGCCAAGCGGGAGCGCGACGAGGTGCTTCTCGACCAGGAACGGTGATGCCGATCGATCCATGGGGGCGCCTTGACTTGCGGCACACCACCGTGCATTCGAATCTCCCAGCCGGAGTGTTCGATC
>JAODBB010000241.1 GCA_025463745.1 Subtercola sp. | reverse complement strand
CCTGGGTTGATCACCGTGATCGGCGTGGTCGTGGTGGGCAGTTGCGCCGGGGCCAGCGCGATCGAGTTCACGTCTGTCAGGGCATCCGCTACACCCGCATGGCCGTAGACGACTTCGACCGCCACGTCGTCTGGCGTCAGAGACCCGAGCTGGATGCGCGCCCGAACCTGCAGCTCGTCGCCGACCTGAGGCGTGTCATCCAAACCGCCCGACTCGACATGCACGACGGCGACCGACGGCCAGCCGGCGCGCTCGCGCTCTTTCCACTCCGACAGCTCGACGGCCGGCATGTAGTCGTGCCCTTCGATGACGTGAGCTGCCGCTGCCGCAGGCAGGTACAACCGCAGCACGTACTCCGATACCATGCGCTCGGCCGAGAGCGACGGCGAGAGCGTCGCGAGGGTGTGGCGGATCGACTTGGTCCAGCGCTCCGGCAGCCCCTGCGCGGTGCGGTCGTAGAACCGCGGCGCCACCTGGTGCTCGATGAGGTCGTAGAGCGCCTCAGACTCGAGCTGGTCGCGCTCCTCCGGGGTGTCGGCCGAATCGGCCGTCGGAATCGCCCAGCCGTTCTCACCGTCGTAGTACTCATTCCACCAACCGTCCAAGATCGACAGGTTGAGCCCGCCGTTCAGGGCGGCTTTCATTCCGGATGTTCCGCAGGCCTCCAGCGGCCGCAACGGGTTGTTCAGCCACACATCGGTGCCAGGGTAGAGCTTCTGCGCCATGCCGATGTCGTAGTTCGGCAAGAAGACGATGCGGTGCCGCACCTCGGGGTCGGAGGCGAATTGCACGAGCTTCTGAATGAGGCGCTTGCCCTCTTCGTCTGCTGGATGCGACTTTCCCGCAATCACCAGCTGAACCGGGCGCTCCGGGTTGAGCAGAATGGACTTCAGGCGAGCTGGGTCGTGCAGCATCAGCGTGAGCCGCTTGTAGGTCGGCACACGACGCGCGAACCCGATCGTCAGCACGTCGGGGTCGAGCAGCGTGCGATACCACGACGGCGGAATCGAGCCCGGGCTGCGCTCGAGCCACGCCTCGGTCACCCGGTGCCGCGCATCCGTCACCAGCTGGCGCCGCATGTCGTTGCGCACCGCCCAGAGGTCTTCGTCGGTGACGTCGGGCGAGAGCCAGTTCGCGTGCGCGGTGTCTGAGCTGCCGAGCTTGTTCTCGGCGAGTTCGATCAGCAGCGGGTCTGTCCAGGTGGGGGCATGCACGCCATTGGTGACCGAGGTGATCGGCACGTCGCTCTGATCGAATCCGGGCCAGAGCCCCGCGAACATCCCTCGGCTGACCTCGCCGTGCAGCTTCGAGACACCATTGGCGCGCTGGGCGAGGCGCAGGCCCATCACCGCCATATTGAAGACGCCGGCACTGCCGCCGTTGGCCTCCTCGTTGCCGAGGGCGAGAATCGCGTTGACGTCGACGCCCGGCAGCAGATCGGTGGAGAAATAGCGCTGCACCAATGCGGCGTCGAACCGGTCGATGCCGGCCGGAACGGGCGTGTGCGTGGTGAACACCGTGCCCGCGCGAACCACCTGGAGCGCGACGTCGAACGACAACCCTTCGCCGATGAGGTCGCAGATGCGTTCGAGCCCCTGAAAACCGGCGTGACCCTCATTGGTGTGGAACACCTCAGGTTCGGGCGTATCGGTGAGCTCGGCGAGAATCTTCAGCGCCCGCACGCCGCCGATGCCGAGCAGCAGTTCTTGCAGCAGCCGGTGCTCTCCCCCGCCGCCGTAGAGCCGGTCGGTGACCGAGCGCAGGTCGTCGTCGTTGTCGGGAATGTCGGTGTCGAGCAGCAGCAACCGGATGCGCCCCACCTGCGCCTGCCAGATGCGCGCGTACAGCGCCCGATCGTCGGGCAGCGCGAGAACGACTTGCGCGGGTGATCCATCGGCCAGGCGCAGCACGTTCAGCGGCAGCCCGTCGGGGTCGAGCACGGGGTAGCTCTCTTGCTGCCAGCCGTCGCGCGAGATGGCCTGGCGAAAGTACCCGGCCCGATAGAACAACCCCACGCCGATGATCGGCACCCCGAGGTCCGAGGCAGCCTTCAGGTGGTCGCCGGCCAGAATGCCGAGGCCGCCCGAATACTGCGGCAGCGCTGCCGCGATACCGAACTCCGGCGAGAAATAGCCGATGCTGCGCGGCTTCGGCTGCTCGAGCGACTGATACCAGCGCGGTTCGTTGAGGTAGCGGTGCAAGTCGTCACGCAGACTGTTCGCCCACGCCACGAACCCCGAATCGGCGGCGAGCTGAGCCAGCCGCTCTGAGCTGACGGCGCCGAGCAGGGCGATCGGGTCGCCGGTTGTCGCATCCCAATCATCGGGCGAGATGTGCGCCAACAGTTTGCGAGTGGGTTCATGCCACGACCAGCGCAGGTTGGCAACCAATTCACCGACGGCCGAAAGCTCGGGGGGCAGAACAGACCGAACGGTGAACTTGCGAATCGCTTTCACTACTGAGCTCCTTCGTGGGTGACGACACCGCTATCTCGGGTGACGACGGACATGCTGCGGCACCCCCTCTGGCGCCAGCCTAGAACAGGTAGGTTACCAACCGCTAAACGCGCAAGGGGCGAGAGATTACGACTCGTGCTCTGGCCTTTGTTGGTACGGTCGGATTGTGGCAAAGACAGTGGCGAGACCAGTTGTGAAGGCGTCGGCCAGAACGGCGACGAAGAAGCCCGTAGAGGCGCTGACTCAGGCGATCGTGCCGAACATCGGGCGAATCCCGATCGTCGACATCTTTCCCGAGGTGCCGGGCGGCCCCTGGCCGGCGAAGGCCTACGCCGGAGAAGTCATTCCCTTCGGCGCGACCCTCTTTCGCGAGGGTCACGACGCGGTCGGCGGCCGGGTCGAACTCGTCGAACCCTCAGGTTCCTCCGCTTCATACGGCTTGCGGATGATCGGGGTCGGCATCGACCGGTTCCAGCGCCTCGCCCACCTCCCCACCCCGGGCACCTGGCGTTTCCGTATCCGCGCCTTCAGCGACGATTACGTCACGTGGCAGCACAACGCCGACATCAAGGTGCCTGCGGGCATCGACGTCGAGCTTGAGTTCTTGATCGCCAGCGAACTCTTCGTGCGTGCCGGCGCCGAAGCCTCGCGCCCCGCAGCAGACCGCGCCCTCTTCGACGACCTGGCGCTGCTCGTCGCAGACGTGAACCTGCCTGCGGCCGACCGGCTCGCCGCCGCCACCGCACCGACAGTGCTCGATGCCGTCGACCGCTCTCCGATCGCCAGCCTCGACACCTTCTCCGACTGGCATGAACTCAAAGTCGAGCGGCAGCGCGCGGGGTACGGCGCGTGGTACGAGTTCTTCCCCCGTTCGGTCGGCGCTGTCGAACAAGCTGACGGCACGGTCACGAGCGGAACGTTCCGTACTGCGGCCCGGCGCCTGCCGGCCGTCGCGGCCATGGGGTTCGACGTGCTGTATCTGCCGCCCATCCACCCCATCGGCGAGGCGTATCGCAAGGGGCCCAACAACACCCTGACGGTCGGGCCGGGCGACCCGGGCTCGCCGTGGGCCATCGGCGGCAAGGCCGGTGGGCACGATGCAGTGAACCCCGAGCTCGGCACTCTCGCCCAGTTCAAGATCTTCGCGCAGGCGGCTCAGAAGGCGGGGCTCGAGATCGCGCTCGACTTCGCCTTGCAGGCCTCGCCCGATCATCCGTGGGTCACCACCCATCCTGAGTGGTTCACGACGTTGCCCGACGGCACGATCGCGTATGCCGAGAATCCGCCGAAGAAGTACCAAGACATCTACCCCATCAACTTCGACAACGACCCGGTCGGCATTCGGGCCGAGACACTTCGTCTGCTGAAGTTCTGGATCGCCACCGGCGTGCGCATCTTCCGCGTCGACAACCCGCACACGAAACCCCTCGACTTCTGGGAATACGTGATCACGTCGATCAACGCCGAGTTTCCCGACGTGATCTTCCTGGCCGAGGCGTTCACGCGCCCGGCGCTCATGCAGACGCTCGCCAAGGTGGGCTTTCAGCAGTCGTATACCTACTTCACCTGGCGCAACACCAAGGAAGAGCTCGAAGAGTTTCTCGATGGGCTGGCACACGAGACGGCGGCCTTCTTCCGGCCCAACCTGTTCGTGAATACGCCCGACATTCTGCATGCGTACCTGCAGTTCGGCGGGCGGCCCGCCTACAAGATCAGGGCCGCGATCGCCGCGACGGGGTCGCCCTCGTGGGGGGTGTACTCGGGCTACGAGCTGATCGAGAACGTGGCTCGTCCCGGCGCCGAAGAGAACATCGACAACGAGAAGTACCAGCTCAAGCCGCGCGACTTCGCCGCCGCCGAGGCCGCGGGTACCTCGATCGCCCCGTACATCACGCTGCTCAATCAGATCAGGCGCGAGCATCCGGCGCTGCAGCAA
>JAODBB010000219.1 GCA_025463745.1 Subtercola sp. | reverse complement strand
GTGATCGGCACCACGATCGTCTTCATCGTCGGGTTCGCCTTCACTGCGGTGGTCACTCTCGATCTGCAGAGCCTGTACGCGGCGGCGCTCAGCGTATAGCTCGCCAAGACCGCCCCGGACTCCGGGCGATAGCGGAGACAATGACGCTCAAAGACCTGGGCGAACATCCGGCCGGCGCGCAGGCACTAAAGTTGAGGGGCTACGTCGCCCGCGATCCCGCCGCCGACGCCTCGTCGTAAGGAACTCACTTTCGTGTCAAAACCGGTCGTGTTGATCGCAGAAGAACTTTCTCCCGCCACCGTTGAGGCTCTCGGCCCCGATTTCGACGTCGTGAACGTCGACGGAACCGACCGCCCGGCCCTGCTGCAGGCCTTGGCCACCGCAGACGCGATTCTCGTGCGTTCGGCCACCAAGGTCGACGCCGAGGCCATCGCCGCTGCGCCCAAGCTCAAGGTCATCGCTCGTGCCGGCGTCGGGCTCGACAACGTCGACATCAAGAGCGCCACCGAGGCGGGTGTGATGGTGGTCAATGCGCCCACCTCGAACATCATCTCGGCTGCCGAACTGACTGTGGGGCACATCCTCAGCCTCGCCCGGCACATCCCGGCGGCGCACGAGGCGCTCGCGCAGGGGCAGTGGAAGCGGTCGAAGTACACGGGCGTCGAGCTCTACGAGAAGACGCTCGGCATCATCGGCCTCGGCCGCATCGGCGCTCTCATCACGGCACGCCTGCAGGCGTTCGGCGTGAACGTGGTCGCCTACGACCCCTACGTGACCTCCGCTCGCGCCCAGCAGCTCGGCGTGACACTGCTACCCCTCGACGAACTGCTGGCGCAGTCAGATTTCGTGACCATCCACATGCCGAAGACGCCCGAGACCACGGGCATGATCTCGGATGCACAGCTCGCCCTCATGAAGCCGACGGCGTTCATCGTGAACGTGGCGCGCGGCGGCCTGATCGACGAAGACGCCCTCTACCGCGCACTGAGCACCAAGGTCATCGCGGGCGCCGGGCTCGATGTGTTCGTGAGCGAGCCGCCGAAGAACCTCGACCTGCTGGCGCTCGACAATGTCATCGTCACACCGCACTTGGGGGCATCCACTGATGAAGCCCAAGAGAAGGCGGGCGTTTCGGTTGCCAAATCGGTGCGGCTGGCACTCTCGGGCGAACTCGTACCCGACGCGGTGAACGTGGCCGGGGGGGTCATCGAGCCGAGCGTTCGGCCCGGCATCGCCCTCATCGAGAAGATCGGCCAGCTGTTCGCTGGGCTCGCGACGAGCTCGCTGACCAGCGTCGACGTCATCGTACGTGGCGAGATCGCCGAGTTCGACGTGAGCGTGCTGAAGCTCGCGGCGCTCAAGGGAATCTTCACCAACGTGGTCAGCGAATCGGTTTCGTACGTGAATGCGCCGTTGCTCGCCGAGCAACGTGGCGTCACGGTTCGGCTCATCACCGACCGCGTGTCGGAGGAGTACCGCAACATCCTGACTCTCTCGGGTGCATTCAGCGACGGCACTCAGCTCTCGGTGTCGGGCACGCTGACCGGCACGAAGCAGATCGAGAAGATCGTCGAGATCAACGGCTACGACGTCGAGGTTCCGTTCGCCGAGCACCTGCTCGTGATGATCTACGACGACCGCCCCGGCATCGTCGCGGTGTATGGCAAGGAGTTCGGCGATGCGCACATCAACATCGCCGGCATGCAGATTGCTCGTACGACCGCGGGTGGCAAGGCGCTCAGCGTTCTCACGATCGACTCGCCTGCTCCCGACGAGCTGCTCGAGCGGCTCCGCGTGGCGATCAGCGCCGACGTGCTCACCGAAATCGACATCACGGAGTGAGTTCCGGCCCCCGCCTCGTCGTGGTGCCAATCGTCATCATCGGCGTGACGACCGCATCCTGACCCCTACTTGGCCGCTGTCGGCACTGCGAACAGCAGTAGTTTGCCTGAATCAGAGGTGACGATCGGGGTGGGATCGGCTTCGCCCGTGGCGGCGGCGACAAGGGGCTTCCATCCGTCGACGTTCTGAGTGTAAGCGTCGAGATCGACCTCGATTGCGCAGGCACCCGATGCCGTTACGGCAGAGCTGAACGTCGCAGGTGTGGTTGCGCCGGCCAGCGCGTTCCAGCCGAGAGTGCCGTTGATAGATCCGTAGCTCCAACGGATGTGCCCCGGCTGCGTGTACAGAAAAGGCAGCCCCTCGTCGTAGTCGCCCATCGCGCCGATCGACCCGCTTTCGGGAAAGCTCTTGATGGGCAGCTGAATCACGCCGCAACCATCGGGTAGTGCGGCATCTGCGGCGGCGACGAAGTTCGTGACTTCGGTGTCGGCGGTGGGTTGCACGGGAAGGGCGTGCGCCACACCTGCGAGCTGATCGAAAACGACGACAGCCCCGACGACCGCACCCAGAATGTAACGCACGCCGTACTTCGCGGTGGCTGCGTTCACGAGAAGTGCGACGAAGGCAAGCCCGAAGAGGATCAGTACGATACTCATTCTCGACCAGGCTCGAATGTCTGTATCGACGAACATGGCTACGAAGATTCCGAGCCCGCTCACCATGAAGAACAGCAGTGCCCAGACGGTGCCGACGGCGAGCGCGCGCGTGCGATCATCCGAGATCAGCCGACCTAGCCAACTCGAGGTGAGACGGCGCGAATCGGCAATGCCGAGAACCAGCAGAACGGCGATGAGTGCAACGATTCCGAGAGAAGCGATGAGAGAACTGCCCGGGGCTTCTGTCGACGGTAACACCGTCGAGTTGTTCTGGTAGAACAGCGCGAGTCCTCTCGCTTTGGGAAGCCCGCTGCCGAACCACGGCAGAATCAATGAGGCGAATTTGCCCGCGTAGGTCTCGGATTCGCCAATGGCGCGTGCGAAATAGGTTGCGTACCGTTCGCCATAGCTTCGCGAAAACAGAAAGAGCGAGATGCCCACGAAGGCGCTGAGAGCCGCGAACGCGACAGTCGGTCTGCGCAACGTCGACAGCTTGTCTTTGCGTAACAGGGTGGCGAGGGCCGCATAGAGCCACACGCCAGCAACGACGAGCACACCGAAAATGAAGTAGTAGGGGGTGGTCGTGGCGATGACGACCCCCAGCACCACGGGGGGCCCGAACAATCGCACCATTCGTGCGCGGCGACTGGATGCACGCTCAGCCCAGGCTCGAAACGGATCTGCACCGCGGCCGGCCACCATCAGAACCACGATTCCGATGAGCGGGATCGCCCCGCAGTTCGCGATGAAGGCGTGACCATACCCGATCCGAAGAAAGTGGTACGGCGCCAAGGCGAACGCGAGGCCGAAGAGCACGGCGATCCACGCTCGCACGCGGAGAGCTCGGAAGAAGAGAAAGGCAGTGAATCCAGCGAACCCGAACGTCAGGAGGAAGAAGACGTTGAGCAGGGTGATGCCGTTGTGGATGAACAAGGTCAAAACGCTCATCGTTACCGCGGAGGCGAAATCGACTTGTGTGCTGAAGAAGAAGTTCACTCCGTCGGGGAACCCGACGTTCGGATTGTTGACGTACGAAAAGGACTGCGTCGCGCCTGTGAACACAAAGTAGTGCAATATGCCGTCTGCGCCACCGATTTGCCACCGTTCGTTCAGGCCGGCTGGGCTGATGTGCAATGCGAGCGTCGCGATGACAATGCTGAGCAGGGCGGTGACGATGGCGCCCACGATCTCGAAGACCAGCCACGAGAAACCGGTTCTCTGCGGGCGCGCCGAGTCGTCAGATCTGTCTCTCTGGTTGCCGGATTCAGAGGTTTCAGGCAGTAGCACTTCGGATTCGGATTCGGCCTTGCGTGCTGGAGACTTTGCTCTAGGGTTCGCGTGCACCGACACAGATTAGCCGATCGAATGTAAGGTTCACCGCGAAAATCAGCGGCCAATGCGATGGTTCTGTCGGAGCTGGGCGCGTCTTAGTTCGGCTGGGAGGAGTGCACGAGGCTCTGAATGATGTTCACCAGGTCATCCATGCTCTCGGTCGCCCGGTCGCTCGTTTCGGCGAGGGCAGAGGGCAGCAGCGCCGAGTTGTAGTAGAGGCCGTCGCTGACGAGCATGATGGCGCGCGCGACGGCGGGATCGCCCACGGCCTCAGAGACGACGTCGAACCACGAGCGCTGCATCGATTTGAGGGCTTCTTGGGCCCTCGGATGCGAGCCCTGCGCCAGGCGGGTCGCTGCGATGATCGATCGGTCGAGCGGGCTCTCGGTGTTGACCGAGCTGCGAATGAAATAGTCGACGACACCGGCCGGCGCCGTGCGGATGTTGACGATGTCAGCGCTCACCAGCTCACCGAGCCGTTCGACGAGGCCGTCGACGAGAGCGTCTTTCGAGCCGAAGTGGTAGAGCAGCCCGCCCTTGCTGACCCCGGCCTCTGCGGCGACCGCGTCGAGTGTGGCCGACCGTTCGCCGTGAGTGATCAGTATGTTCTCGAAGGCGTCGAGAACCCGATCGCGAGCAGACGGCGCTTGGGTCATGTGTTCATCGTACCGAGGGAGAAGGCCTCATTTGCTACTGTACCGGCTAGACGGTATACTGATGTTCCAGAACACGATCTCTACCAGGAACACATCATGTCCAGCTCCACCGCCACGCGTCCGATCCAGACCCTGCAGCCCCAGGCCGCAGGCACCCGGCGAGCCTCCACGACCACGTACGCCGCCGGCGGCAACGCCGTCACCCGCGGCCCAGACCTTCGCGTCGGCAAGCGCGGCTGGCTCGCGCTCGCCGTGCTCATGCTGCCGGTGCTACTCATCTCGGTCGACAACACCGTGCTCAGCTTCGCGTTGCCGGTCATCTCCGAATCGCTGCATCCCAGCGCCGCTGCCCAGCTCTGGATCATCGACACCTATCCACTTGTGCTCGCCGGCCTGCTCGTCGCCATGGGCAGCATCGGCGACCGCATCGGCCGCCGCAAGCTGCTGCTGATCGGCGCCATCGGTTTCGGTGCCGTCTCGATCGTCGCGGCCTTCGCGGCCAGCGCCGAGCTGCTCATCGTGGCCCGAGCCGCGCTCGCCTTCTTCGGTGCGATGCTCATGCCTTCCACCTTGTCGTTGCTGCGCAGTATCTTCGCCGATCGTCGCCAGCGCCGTCTCGCTATCGCGATCTGGGCCGCGGGGTTCGCTGCGGGTGCCGCGCTTGGCCCTATCGTGGGCGGGGTGCTGCTCGAGCACTTCTGGTGGGGTTCGGTGTTCTTGATCGCTGTGCCGGTGCTGATTCCGTTGGTCATACTCGCGCCGCTGCTCATTCCCGAGTCGAAAGATCCGAACCCGGGCACACTCGATCTGCTGAGCATCGTACTGTCGATGGTGATGCTCGTGCCTGTGGTGTTCGCCATCAAAGAGATTGCCACCGAGGGGTTCAGCTGGGCATCCATCGGCCTGTTCGCGCTGGGTCTCGCCGCGGGGTTGGCCTTCGTCAGGCGTCAGCTCACCCGCGAGAACCCGATGCTCGATATGAGACTGTTTCGGGTCGGTGCGTTCAGCGGCGCGGTGCTCGTCAACCTGATGAGCGTTGTCGCCCTCGTCGGTTTTCTCTTCTATGTGTCGCAGCATCTGCAGCTCGTTCTCGGCCTTCGGCCGATGGATGCCGCACTCGCCCTGGTGCCAGGCCTGGTCGTCATGGTCGTGGCCGGCCTCGCCGTCGTTCCGCTCGTTCGGCGCGTGCGGCCCAGCTTCGTGGTGGCCGGCGGGCTGGCGCTCTCGGCCATCGCCTATACGATCGTGATGCTCACCGGCCAGAGTGCCAGTGCCGTGACCCTCGGTGCTGCGTTCGCGGTGCTGGCGCTCGGGATCGGTGCTGCTGAGACCATCTCGAACGACCTCATCATCTCGGTGGTGCCCGAAGACAAGGCCGGAGCCGCCTCTGCGGTGTCAGAGACCGCATACGAGCTCGGCGCCGTGCTCGGCACGGCCGTGCTGGGCAGCATTCTGACGGCGTTCTACCGCGCCAGCGTGGTGCTGCCGGCCGGGCTCACCGACCAGCAGGCGACCTCGGCGTCAGAGACGCTCGGCGGGGCGGTCGGGGTCGCGAACGAGATTCCATGGAGCCTCGGCACCGCGCTGCTGCACTCGGCGCGCACTGCCTTCGACAGCGGGGTGTTCACGACGTCGCTGATCGGCGCCCTGCTGATGGTGGGGGCGACCATCCTCGCGCTCGTCACGCTGCGCAAGGCGCGCGGCTAGGCAGATCCCGCCGCGTTCACAGACGCGCAGCCGCGTTCTGCCGCACGTTGCGAGATGTGCAGCAGAAAGTGCCTGCCTGGCGCAGCGGAGCGGGGATGGGCGGCGTCAGCAGGCCGGATGCGGGCGGGCGTGGCGCGGTTGTAACCTAGAGGAACATCCCTGATCCAGTGTTGGAGCCCCTATGTCTCGCGTCGTTCGTCTTGCCGTCATTCCCGGAGACGGAATCGGCCCGGAGGTCATCACCGAGGCGCTCAAGGTGCTCGATGCCGCCGTCGCGGCGACGGCGATCGAGACCGGCGACGATGTGGTCTTCGAGAAGACGGAGTTCTCGCTCGGGGCGGCCCGTTTTCTCGAAACCGGTGATGTGCTGACCGACGAAGACCTCGCATCCATCTCCTCGCACGACGCGATTCTGCTCGGTGCGGTGGGCGGCGTGCCGGGCGACCCGCGGCTGAAAGACGCGAACATCGAACGAGGTCTGCTGTTGAAGCTGCGCTTCTCGCTCGACCACTACGTGAACCTGCGGCCGACCACCATCCTCCCGGGCGTCACAAGCCCGCTCGCGAACCCCGGTGAGGTCGACTTCGTGGTGGTTCGTGAGGGAACCGAAGGGCCGTATACAGGCAACGGCGGCGCCCTGCGGGTCGGCACACCGCACGAGATCGCCACCGAGGTCTCGGTGAACACGGCGTTCGGCGTCGAGCGCGTGGTGCGGTTCGCTTTCGAGCTCGCAGAGAGCCGCCCGCGCAAGAAGCTCACGCTGGTGCACAAGACCAACGTGCTCGTGTACTCCGGTCAGCTCTGGCAGCGTACGGTCAACGCCGTCGCCGCCGAACACCCCGGCGTCGCTGTCGACTACCTTCACGTCGACGCCGCGACCATCTTCCTCGTCACGAATCCTGCTAGATTCGATGTCATCGTCACAGACAACCTGTTCGGCGACATTCTCACCGACCTGGCTGGCGCGGTCAGCGGCGGCATCGGCTTGGCCGCCTCGGGCAACATCAACCCCACCGGCGCCTTCCCCAGCATGTTCGAACCTGTTCACGGGTCAGCCCCCGACATCGCAGGCCAGCAGATCGCCGACCCCACGGCCGCGATTCTGTCGGTCGCCCTTCTGCTCGACCAACAAGGTCTGCCGAGTGCAGCGGAGAGCATCCGCGACGCCGTTTCGGCCGATCTCGCCGGGCGAACCCCGGCATCCGGCTCGCGCAGCACCAGCGAAGTGGGCGATGCGATCGTCGTCTCGCTGGCATCGCTCGTCACGGCACGATAGGAATTCTGATGACAACAACCGCACCGACACCCATTACTCCGGCAGCCACTGAGTTTCCGCTCGCCTTTCAGCTCACCCCGTCGACGGATGCCCGTGCCGTTCTCGAGCGTGAGGCGATCCTTGCCGACCCCGGTTTTGGCAAACACTTCACCGACCACATGGTGCAGATCGAATGGACGCTCGACAAGGGCTGGCACAACGCCGAAGTCTTGCCCTACGGCAAGATCTCGCTCGACCCCGCCGCCTCGGTGTTTCACTATGCGCAAGAGATCTTCGAAGGGCTGAAGGCCTACCGGCACGCCGACGGCGCGATCTACACCTTCCGCCCCGAGATGAACGCCGCGCGGCTGCAGCGCTCGGCCGTTCGGCTGGCACTGCCGGAGCTCTCGACCGTCGACTTCATCGAGTCGCTCAAGCAGCTCATCGCCGTCGACGGCTCGTGGGTGCCTGATGCCGCCGAAACCAGCCTGTACTTGCGCCCGTTCGAGATGGCGACCGAGAGCTTTCTCGGGGTTCGCGCCGCCCAGAAGGTGGGCTTCTACGTGATCGCGTCACCGGCCGGCGCGTACTTCAGCGGGGGAGTGTCGCCCGTGAACATCTGGCTCTCGACCGAATTCAACCGCGCGGGCCGCGGCGGAATGGGCGCGGCGAAGACGGGCGGCAACTACGCCTCCTCGCTGCTGCCGCAAGAGCTCGCCTACACCAAGGGCTGCGCGCAGGTGCTCTTCCTCGATGCGCAAGAGGGTAAGTATCTCGAAGAGCTCGGCGGCATGAACCTCTTCCTGGTGTACAAAGACGGCACGCTCGTCACACCCGAGAGCGACAGCATCCTCGCCGGAATCACCCGAGACAGCATCATGCAGCTCGCGCGTGACCGGGGCCACGACGTGGAGTTGCGCAAAGTGTCGATCGAGGAGTGGAAGGCCGGTTCGGCATCCGGCGACATCGTGGAGGTGTTCGCCTGCGGAACCGCCGCCGTCATCACGCCCGTCGCCCAGCTGCGCGCCGAAGACTTCACCCTCGGCGAGGCCGACGCACCGGCCGGCGAGCTGACCATGTCGCTGCGCCAAGAACTCACCGACATCCAGTACGGTCGCCTGCCCGACCGCCACGGCTGGCTGACGCGGCTCGACGCCTGAAGGCGGTGCGACGCCCGCGCGGTACGCCGCTCGACCCTGTTCGTCGCCCCGCCGCATCCGCGGGTCTAGCTAGAGCCGCACTCGCGCCTGCAGCACTTTCGTCGGAGCACAGCGAACGCTAGGCCCTATTCGCCGAGCATTCGCTGTGCTCCGACCGTTCTCGTGTCATCGGGGCGAGCGGATGCCCGGGGTAGGCTTGAACGTGTGAAGATCGCACGATTCAGCACGGGCGAAGACCCGCGGTACGGCATTGTCGATGGTGACGACCTGGTGGTGCTGGTGGGCGACCCGATGTTCAACGGGTTCGAGACCACCGAGGAACGCGTGCCGTTGTCTGGAGCGAAGTTGCTCGCCCCGGTCATCCCGCGTTCGAAGGTCGTCGCCGTGGGGCGCAATTATGTCGAGCATGCGCACGAGCTCGGCAACGATGTGCCCGATCACCCGATCATCTTCCTCAAGCCGAACACGTCGGTCATCGGGCCGGGCGACACCATCGTGCTGCCGCCCGACAGCAGCCGGGTCGAGCACGAAGCCGAGCTGGCCATCGTCATCGGCAGCATCGCCAAGAATGTGCGCGCCGAAGATTACGCCGATGTGGTCTTCGGGTACACCGTGGCGAACGACGTGACCGCCCGCGACCTGCAGAAGCTCGACGGGCAGTGGGCCAGGGCGAAGGGGTACGACACGTTCTGCCCCATCGGTCCCGTCATCGAAACCGACTTCGACTTCACCGATGCGCGCATCGAGGCCCGCGTGAACGGCGACGTTCGGCAGCTCGGCACCACGGCTGACATGATCTTCGGAATCCCCGAGATCGTTGCCTTCGCCTCGAGAGTGTTCACGCTGCTGCCGGGCGACCTGATCCTCACCGGAACGCCGGCGGGCGTCGGGCCGTTCACCTCGGGGCAGACGGTGGAGATCACGATCGCCGGTATCGGTACTCTGACGAACGTGGCGCGGTAGGGCATCCACCCCGCCGCCCAGGCAGAAACGGTCGAACCTCAGCGAAGCCTCTGCAGATATGGAGGCGGCCTGGCCGAGGTTCGACGGATTTCGCACTCCATCGGGCCACGAGCATCACCGACCGTGGGTCGGAGTGCGTTACGACCCGTCGAGCACCGAGAGCACGTTGCCGGCCGGGTCGAGAAACCATGCGATGTCGGGGCCGTTGTCGCGCATGATTCCCTTGGAATCGACGGGCATCTCACCGCCGTTGTAGATGGTCGTCACGACGCCGCGTGCATTGAGGTCGTCGACGGCCGCCTCGACGTCGTCGACCGGAAAGTTCATTATCGTGAACGACGCCGGCTCGTGGTTGGGTTTCGAGTAGACGAGAACGCGGGCGCCGCTGTCGAGGTGCAGTTCGAGGAGTCCCATCGAGTTCTCGCTCACCGCCAAACCCAGGGTTTCGCCGTAGAACTTCTTCGCGGCGGCGATGTCGTTGACAGAGAAGCCGCTGAACGCGTTGGTCGTGGTGAACATGATGATCTCCTCGATGGATGCCCGGGGCGCGGCCTGCGCTTCGGTGATGTATGTCGTCGTGTGACGCCGACGCCCGGTACTAATGTGTACAATGTCTACAATCACACGCATCGCCCTTCTTGTCTAGGGTCAGGTGGTGTGCAGGTTCAGCTGACGCCTGGGCCGAATGACATCCGGGTCAGGCAGCGTCGAGGGGAGCAGGGTGAGCGAAGTGAGCACCGAGCATCCGATCATCCGTTCGACCTATCGTCACGGTGATTTGCGTGGGGCCCTGGTGGCGGCCGGGCTGTCGATGGCGCGCGCGGGCGGGCCAGATGCCGTCGTTCTCCGCGAAGCGACCCGCCAAGCAGGCGTCACGCCGAACGCGGCCTATCGCCACTTCGCCGATCGTGGCGCTCTGCTGCGCGCGGTCTCCGACGCGGCGCAAGGGCTCGCGGCCGACCGCATGGAGGTCGAGGTGACCGCGGCGCTCGGCGGTACGCCTGACGTGACGCTGGGGACAACAGCGGCGGCAGCCGCAGCGGTGGAGACCGTGCACCCGCCAGCGGTGGCTCAAGCAGCACGCTCGGCGGGCGCGCATCCATCGCCCGATGAAGCACGGCGCATGCTGCGCGCTGTGGGCACGGGTTACCTGCGGTTCGCGCGGGAGGAGCCGGGGCTCTTCCGGGCCGCCTTCTCCGTGCCCGACCACTTGATGAACAGCACAGCACCCGCAAAGGCGGGCGTCGCGGGTCGCACCCCGTTCGGCATTCTCAGCGCCGCGCTCGATGCCTATGCTGCGGCCGGCATCCTCCCGCCCGAGCGCCGCCAGAACGCCGAACTCTACGCGTGGTCGGCGGTTCACGGCCTGGGCATGCTGGTGATCGACGGCCCGTTGCGCGGTCTCGACGACACGATGGTGGATGCCGCGACCACCCGCGTGCTCGACATGGTCGAGCGCGGCCTCTGACCGGTCACGCGCACCGACCGTGCCGGTTGGTGGGCTGACCCACTGCGCTGACCCACTGCGCTGGCCGACTGCGCTGGCCGACTGAGCTGACCGACCGCTCTAACCCGAGCGCTAGCCTGAGCCCATACAATTGACCGCAGTATGTCATCCTCAGAACTCCCTCCCTTCTCCACCGCCACCGGCGCAGACGTTCGCGTCAGGTTCTGCCCGTCGCCCACCGGCACCCCGCACGTCGGGCTCATCCGCACCGCCCTGTTCAACTGGGCGTACGCCAGGCACACCGGCGGCAAGCTGATCTTCCGCATCGAAGACACCGATGCCGAACGCGACTCCGAAGAGAGCTACGAGCAGCTCATCGACGCGCTGACCTGGCTGCGCATCGATTGGGATGAAGGCGTGAACGTCGGCGGCCCCGACGGCCCGTACCGGCAGTCGCAGCGCACCCCCATCTACCTCGACCTCATCGAGAGGCTGAAGGCATCCGGCCACCTGTACGAGAGCTTCTCGACGACCGAAGAGATCGATGCGCGCAACGCCGCGAACGGCCGCGCCAAGCAGCTCGGTTACGACAACTTCGACCGCAACCTCACCGACGGCGAAAGAGCCGCGTACCGCGCCGAGGGTCGCCTGCCCACCCTGCGCCTGCGTGTGCCCGACACCGAGCTGAGCTTCGACGACCTGGTGCGTGGCGAGATCACCTTTCCGGCCGGATCGTTCGTCGACTTCGTGGTCGTGCGGCAGAACGGCACCCCGCTGTACACCTTCGTGAATCCGGTCGACGATGCGCTGATGGGTATCACCCATGTTCTGCGCGGCGAAGACCTGCTCAGCTCGACCCCGCGGCAGATCGCCCTGTATGACGCTCTCGTCGACATCGGTGTGACCACGTTCATCCCGCGCTTCGGGCATCTGCCCTACGTGATGGGCGACGGCAACAAGAAGCTCAGCAAGCGCGACCCCGAGTCGAATCTGTTTCTGCACCGGGAGCGCGGGTTCATTCCCGAGGGGCTCGTCAACTACCTCGCCCTGCTCGGCTGGTCGCTCACGCACGATCGTGATGTGTTCTCGATCGACGAGATGGTGGCGGCGTTCGACGTGGTCAACGTGAACCCGAACCCCGCCCGGTTCGACCTGAAGAAGGCCGAGTCGATCAACGGCGACCACATTCGGTTGCTCGACGTGAGCGATTTTGCGGCCCGCACGATTCCGTATCTGGTTACGGCCGGCGTGCTGACCGAGCCGCTGACGGATGCACAGCAGGCCCTGCTCGCCGAAGCCGCCCCTCTGGTGCAGGAGCGCGTGGCGCTGCTCGGCGAGGTGCCGGCACTGCTCGGGCCGCTGTTCGCGGCGACGAACGAGTTCGACTACCACGAGGATGCCCTCGCCACCCTCACGGGCAGCACGGGCGAGATTCTGGCGGCCGCCGTGGGATCGCTCGAGCTGATCGAAGTCTCGGACTGGAACCACGACCGCATCAAAGACGACCTCGCCGTCGCACTGATCGAGGGTCTCGGCCTCAAGCCGCGCAACGCGTACGGCCCGCTGCGTGTGGCGCTTTCTGGGCGCAAGATCTCGCCGCCGCTGTTCGAGTCGATGCAGATTCTCGGCAAGCCCGAGACGCTCGCGCGGCTCGACAGGCTGGCGGTCTGGCACAGTGAGGCCGGCACGGCCGCGGCCCACGCGGCTGGTACGGGTGCGGCTGCGGCTGACACTCCCGCAGCGCCTTCCTCGTAGTCGTGGTCGTCATCGTACGGTCGGCTGGTGCGGCTGGCACAGCTGGTGCGGCTGGCGCAGCGCCCGATTCCGGTGACGTATTCGACGTCATCATCATCGGCGCCGGACCCGCCGGCCTCAGCGCCGGCCTCAACCTCGTGCGCGCCCGCCGTCGTGTGCTCATGCTCGACAGCAATCGCCCGAGGCATTCGGCCACGCTCATGTCGCACGGTTTTCTCACCCGCGACGGAGTCTCGCCCCTCGAGCTGCGCAGACTCGGCCGCGAAGAGTTCGAGTCATACCCCGAGGCGAGCTTCCACCAGGCGCTCGTTTCGTCGATCGACCGTGTCGCCGTGCCGCCGGTGGGGGAGGGCGCCGCCAGCGCCGGCCAGTACGCCCCGCACGTCGAGTCGCTGTTCGTGGTGCATTCGACGGGCATCCGTGGCTCGGCAGACCGCGTCGCCACGGCTCGCACGGTGCTCATCGCCACGGGGCTTCTCGAGACGCTGCCGGCGCTGCCGAGCATCCGCGCCTATTACGGCACGAGCCTGCACAGTTGCACCGAATGCGATGGCTACGAGAAGTCGGATGCCCCGCTCGCCCTCATCGGCGAGAGCCCAGATCTCGCCGAACGCGCCTTGCTGCTTTCGCAGTGGTCGAACGACCTGATCGTGTTCACGAACGGCGTCGCCGAGCTCTCCACGCACGACGAGGCCGCATTGGGTGCCCGCGGAATCGGTGTCGAACGGCGCCGAATCGCCGACATCGAGGGCGATCGTGAGGGCATGACCGGGGTTTCGCTCGATGACGGAACGGTCGTGTTGCGCAGCGGCGGCTTCATCCGGCCGATCTACACGACGGCGCTCGACTACCACGGCATGCTCGGCCTCGAGACGAGTGCCGACAAACTACTGGTGGTGGATGCGCACGGCCGCACCTCCTGCACGGGTGTGTTCGCGGCCGGAGATTCCACACCCCCGGGGGCTCAGCAGCTCATCGTTGCTGCCGGGGAGGGCGCACGCGTGGCGGCGGCCATCAACCGGCACCTGATCGGATTGCTCTAAAGACACGTCAGTTCACCGGCTCGATCTGCACCGTTCTTGTTGGTTGCCATTCCCTAACTGAGGGCTCTGGCGCAATAATGGGTCGCGTACCGACGTGTGGACAGTGTAAACAAAGGAGCTCTTCATGGCCATTCTCAACCCGTACCTCAGCTTTCGCGACAACGCCCGGGCCGCGCTCGACTTCTACCAGAGCGTGTTCGGGGGCGAGATCACGCGCAGCACTTTCGGCGAATTTCAGGCCAGCGAAGACCCGGCCGAAGTCGACAAGATCATGCACTCTCAACTGACCAGCTCGAGCGGATTCACGCTGATGGTGGCCGACACGCCCAACAGCATGGAATACAACCCGGGTAACAACATCTCGGTTTCGCTCAGCGGGCCTGCGGAAGACTTGGAGGAGTTGTCGGGGTACTACACGAAGCTCTCCGAGGGAGGCACCGTCACGATGCCCATGAACACGGCGCCGTGGGGTGACAGCTTCGGCATGTGTATCGACCCGTTCGGGGTGGCCTGGCTGGTGAACGTGGCGGGCGCGCCGGCCGCATGACGCTGGCGCTGGCTGGCGCTGACTGGCGCTGGCGGCGGCGTGACACGTGCACTGGCGAGACGCTGGCGTGACGAGACGCTGGCGTGACGAGAACGGTCGGAGCTGAGGCAATCCTCCGCCACGGGGAGCCTCGGTTTCGCCGAGCTCCGACGATTGTGCGGTGCCGATGGTGCCGACGGCGAGTGGATGCCCGTGCTCGGTTTGGGCGCAGCGCCAACGTAGGCTAAAGTCGGTAGCTGGCCCGAGCTTCGGTTTTGGCCATTGGGGTATGGTGTAATTGGCAACACGGAAGATTCTGATTCTTTTGTTCTTGGTTCGAGTCCAGGTACCCCAGCAGTAAAAGCCCCGGAATTCCGGGGCTTTTTGTTGCTCTGATCGAAGTGCTAAGTGAGCGGCGCAAGTATTGTGGTGACGGCCGCAGATGCGAGGGTGGTCGCGCCAGTCACCGATGTGTTGCCCTCGAATGCGGCAAGGAAGCCTTGGTGAAAGGCGATGCCGACGAGTAGTTGGGCGGCGGCGGAAGTGTCGGCATCCGCGCGGATGCGTCCTGCCGCGCGTTCCTCGTCGAGGTAACCAGCCAGCATCCGGATCGGAGCGGCCGGGCCGAGGCCGCCGTGGCGGGCGATACCTTCGCGATGCTGTACCAGAAGGTCGGGTGCGCTGAAGATCGAGACTGACATCGGGAACAGCTCGGCGAAGTAGTCCATCAGCTGCTGGACGATTGTCGCGAGATTCGCCGCTAGATCGCCGGTGCCTACGGCGGCCAGTGCGGGGCGCAGCGCGGGCAGGCGTTCCTTGAGCACAAGGAGGAACAGTTCCTGCTTGTCGGCGAAGTGCTTGTAAAGCATCGCCTCCGAATAGTCGGCCGCAGCGGCGATGGCCTTGGTCGTCGCGTTCGCGACCCCCTTCTCGCGCATGACTGCGGCGGCGGCATCGAGGATCCGTTCGCGGGCTGGCTTGACTTCCTCGGCTGATGGCATGTTTACTAGTGTAGTTAGTAAGTGTTTACTCACTCCTAAATTGAGCAGGTCGATTGATGCGTGTTGCTGTTGTCGGTGCGTCAGGAAGAAGTGGTGCGGCCACGGTGGCTCGCGCTCGTTCGGAGGGTCACGACGTTATCTCGGTTGTGCGAACCGCTGGCACTGCGCCTAAAGAGACGATGGTCAGAATCGCGGATGCACGTGACGTTGCCGCACTGAGCGATGCTATCCGCGATGCCGATGCAGTGATCTCCTGCCTGGGTCACGCTCGCGAAACCTCGGCCGTGGCTGATCGTTCGGTGTTGCACGACGGTGCGGCCGCACTGTTGACCGCGATGGCCGCAGCGCACGTGTCGCGGCTCGTCGTGGTGTCGGCGGCGGGTGCGTACGTGCAGGGTGATGATCCGCTGTCGCGCTTTATCGCGAAACCGATCGTCGCTCGGCTGTTCGGAGCGGTGTTCCCGGATACCCGGGAAATGGAAGAAGTCATTCGGGCCAGCGGGGTGCAGTGGACGATCCTCAGGCCGTCCCGTCTCATCCCCGGCACGAGTAAGCCGACCTATCGCTTCGGTGTCGATCGGGCTGTGTGGTGGCACTACAGCACCACATTCGACACCGTCGGCCGAGCCTCGGTCGACGCTCTGACCAACCCGGAGTGGATCGATCACGCCATCTTCATCACTGAATGATTGCGTACGTTGCTGCTGGCGTGCCGGCGGCGGATCACGACGGGGATAGCATGAAAACATGCAGCTCGGCATCCATTACATGAACTTCACCCACCCCGACACGCCCCCCGAGAAGATGGCCCCGCTGCTGCGGGATACGGCCATCGCCGCCGAGGAGATCGGCAGCACCTGGTTCACGATGATGGACCACTACTTTCAGATGGAGCTGTTCGCCACCGCGCATGACCCGATGCTCGAGGGCTACACCTCGCTCGGTTTTGTGGCCGCCGTGACGAGCCGGATGCAGCTGGGCCTGATGGTCACGGGCGTCACCTACCGTCATCCCGGCCTGCTGGCTAAGATCGTCACCACGCTCGACGTGCTCTCGGAGGGGCGCGCCTTTCTCGGCATCGGCGCCGCCTGGTATGAGCGCGAGCACAAGGCGCTCGGTGTGCCGTATCCAGAACTGAAACACCGCTTCGAGCGACTCGAGGAGGCTCTGCAGATCGTGCAGCAGATGTGGAGCGACGAGGAAGGACCCTACGAGGGAAAGTACTACCAGCTCGCCGAGACGATCAACATCCCGGCAACGGTGCAGAAGCCCAGGCCCCCGATCCTGATCGGCGGCGGCGGAGAGCGGAAGACGCTGCGGCTCGTCGCCCAGTACGCCGACGCGTGCAACCTCTTCGCGACGGATGCCGAGACGTTGTCGCACAAGATCGACGTGCTCAAGAAGCACTGCGACGACCTCGGGCGCGACTTCTCCACCATCAAGATCACGGTGCAGGGTGGGCAGCTCACGCCTCTGGCCGACCCGGACGGTTTTCTGCAGACGATGGAGCAGTACTCCAAACTGGGTGTCTCCCTCGTCGGGCTCGCGCCAGGAGCCGCACCAGACCCGGTCGCCTTCGTACGCGGTCTGGCGCCGATCGTGCCGCGCCTGGCAGAGATCGGCTCCTGACGCCGCGTCGTCTCAGCAGGGAAAGACGGTCGCATGCTTCGGATACGTTGGGGCGGGATATCTCGCGCGAAAAGAGCGGAGCTGCCCCTGTTAGGGAGCCGCTCCGCTCTTTTCGCGGTGCGGGGTTACCGACCTCAGGGTGAGAAAGGAGCCTCTATTGTCGCCTGAGCGCGTTCTGGTAAGCCAATGCACCTCTCTGGATCAGGACAGGTCTTTCATGACCTTTAGTGTGCGATCAACCTGCTCTTCGAGCACGATCTCGCCGTATCCGAAGACTGCACTAACGGTGCGTCCGTTGAGAGGTTCCACCCAGTGCGACGGGATTGCGTTGAACCCGTTGTAGATACCGGCCCAGGATCCAGCCGAGGCGCCAATCGAGTCGGAGTCGAGTCCGGCCTGCACCGAAAGAGCTATCGTGCGGGTGAAGTCGCCTTTGCCCCACAGAATGGCGGCGGCCAGTGCCCCAGCGTTGTTTATGGTGTGGACCCAGCTCATGCCTTCGTACCGCTCGTCGAGCGCGTCAGCTGCGCTCTCCCAGCTCTTGCCGGCGGCGAAGTCGTCAGCAACGCGTCTGATCTCTTCCGCAAGCCTGGATCGTGCGGGGATATGGAGAAGGGACTCTTGTATGGAGGCCTCGGGTGATTTGGCGGTGAACGCTGAGGAGATTAGGGCTGCGGCCCACATCTCGCCATAGACACCGTTCGCCCGATGGCTGAGGATTGCGTCTCGATGAGCGAACTCGGCAGCACGTCGAGGATCGCCGGGGAACACAAAACCGAAGATATCCGCGCGAATCAGCGCACCAATCCACTCGCGGAACGGGTTCTGGAACTCGCCCGCGTCGTCAAGGGGGACTTCGCGTACGAGATTGTTGTACGTTGCGCGTTCGGCGGTGTAGGTCTGCTGGAGTGGGAGCCGCAGCAGCCACTCCCTCGCCACGTCATAGGTGGTGAAGTCCTTGCCGTAGGTCTCGAGCAGATGTAGTCCGAGAACCGTGTAGTCGACGTCGTCATCTCGCACTCCACCCTGAATTCCACCGCGCCGCAGCTTGTCATAGGACATCCACTCGGCCGCGAAGAATCCATCCTCGCTGAGACGGTCTGAGTCGATCGGGACGTAGTCCTCGAGCGGATAGGCAGACTTTGATTCGAGGTAAGCCTTCAAGACGGGGCGCTGGAAGCCGTGCTCCACCGGTTTGCCGAGCATGTTGCCGGCCACCCGCCCGTACCAAGCCCCGCGGATCTTGTCGCGGAGAGCGTCACCGTACGGCGGGCTGGTCACTTCCGCGGCCGGCAACTCGCTGACGATCGCGTCAAGCGAGGACTTCTCGAAGTAGGGCCAGTCTGCGGGCGGCGCGAGCGGGATCTCGGCATAGATCTCCAGCAGCGCGGCGTCGTCAGCGCCTGTCGCGCTGAGACCAGCAAACTTGGCTCGAAGCTCGGAGACATCGTGTCCTGTCTCTTCGGCCTGGGGGAGCTCGCTGATCACGAGACCAAACGGTTCTTGGGACATGCCGAACTGGCGTTCGGTGTCAGAAATGTACTCCATGGTTTCTCCTTTTAAAGGCAGGTCGAAGGGCCTGCGCGGTGTTAGCGGGTAGAGAGCTATCTCTGGTGATGCGCTCGTGGTGTGATACGCAGATAAATGCCGCTGGTGTGCCTGCGGTTCGGCTGAATCAGCCTTTTGTTCCTGAGCTGGCGAGTCCGGCGACGAACTGGCGCTGCATGAAGAGGAACAAGATGATGAGGGGCACGACGATGATCACCGACGCTGCGTTGATCAGATTGAAGAGCTGCGTCTGCCCCTGGCTGAAGTTCAGGAACGTTGTCGAGATCGGCAGTAGCGCAGGGTCCAGGATGAACGTCACGGCGAACTGGAGTTCCCCGTAAGCAGCCAGACCGACGACGAGGCCAACGGTGAGAAGGCCCGGCCAGGTGAGCGGCAAAATCACCCGGCTTGCAACCTGCAGTTCGTTTGCCCCATCTAACCGGGCTGCCTCATCCAGCTCCTTCGGGATATTGACCAGGAAGGTACGAAGCAGGAGTACTGCAAACGGCGTGTTCAGAGCGATGTAGATGATGATCAGGCCCTGCAGCGTGTTCACCAGCCCGAGCTTCACCCACAAGAAGAAGAGCGGAACGATGAATGACTGCACAGGCAGAGAGATGATCACAAACAGGTAGGTCTGGAACGCGCTCTTGAAGGGTAGATCCAACCTCGCCAACGCGTAAGCCGCCAGTCCTGCACAAATCCACGTCCCGATGACCGTGAAGAACACGATGATCGCTGTGTTGAGGAGGCCTTGACCGATCCCTCCTCGCTCCCATGCTTCCGCGAAATTACCCCACTGTGGGTTAGTTGGGGGGCCGATCGGGTTCGTGGCCAGTTCCGCAGAGGTCTTGAGGGCGTTGAAGAACATCACCACGATGGGGAATGCCGCGACGATCGCGAACAAGACGAGGATGATGTAAGCAATCGGAGTGCGGCCTGAGCCGCCAGGCCGGGGATCGGCGGCTCCGGCCTTTTGGAATCGTAGTTGGGATGACGTCGACATCAGTTTTCCTCTTTACGTCGCAGGTATGTGATTACGCCGATCACAACGCCGGAGATCAAGGTCAGGGTGAGAGCCAAGACGGTGCCATAGCCGGCTTCACGTCCGACGATGGATGTTCGGTTGATGAGGAGTGCTGCTACGTCGCTTGCCCCGGCGGGTCCTCCTCCGGTGAGGATGCGAGGCATGTCGTATACGAGGAGCCCTGCGATCACCGCGAAGCTGATTGAGAAAACGATCATGGGCCGAATGCCGGGTATGACGACGTGCCAGAATTCCCCCCAGACGCCGACGCCATCCAGGCGCGCTGCTTCAATGAGAGCGGGGTCGACAGTCTTTATTGCGGCGTAAAAGAAGACCATCGTGAAGCCGATGAAGCTCCACACGTGCACGCCAATGACTGTAGGTAGAGCGAGCTCTTGCGACCCAAGGAAGTAGACGTCGTTGAGCCATGTGATCCCAATCGAGTCTAGGGCTGCAGCAATACCGGTGTCCGGACTCAGCAAGTTTCGCCAGATTTGTGCAACGACAACGCTGATGAGCAGGAACGGAATGAAAAAGATGGCGCGAAAAACCGTCGATCCTCGACGGATACGCGCCAAGAGAAAAGCTCCGAAGAGTCCGAGTGAGGTAGGAATGATGACCAACACGACGAGATAGATTGCGTTGTTGCGCATGACCGACCAGAACGCGGCGTCGGTCAGCATCCGCTGCCAGTTGTCGAGTCCGACGAAATTGGGCGGGCTGATGCCGTTCCAGTCGGTGAAGGAGTAGCCAATGCTGCTCACCGCTGGCCCGCCAATGACCAGAAGGTTAACGGCGATAGCGGGGAGGAAAAACAGCAGGGCGACCCGTCGAGATTTCCGTTGTAGGCGGCTCCGGCGGGGCCGGCTCTTAGGGGGCCGGCGGCGGCCAGCGACGTGAGGGTCGCTGGCCGCCGGGGCGGCAGTAGAAGCGTAGCTCGTGTCGATCATCGTGCGTCCGTCGTCCAAACCGAGGGCACATTTCCTGCTTTGATGTCCTCTTGGGAAGCACTTTCAAGGGCCGCGCAGAAGTCTGCTGGCGTGACGTCGTGCGTGATGAGTTTCTCGGTGTTCGTGACGACGAAGGTCTCAGACTTCGGCCCTAGTGACGTGTAGGTGACGTAGCCGACCATGTTCTTCGCGGAGGCTTCGTTGATCTGGGTGTAGTGCTCAACGACGCGGGGGTCGACGTTGTCGGGCACTTGAGAGGGGTCGAAGGAGATGGGAAGCGGAGTCGCACCGTCAACCCCTGCTGCCACGTCTGCCCATGCTGCGTTGTCGTTGGTGAACTGCCAGGCAAGAAACGATTCCGCAGGTCCCGTGTCGCTGAGCTGGGCGTTCACGGAAGCTGTTCCGCCTACGGCAAGAGGATAGACGTTTGCCGGTACGCCATCGCTCAGGGGAGGAAGCGGTACCCAATCCCACTCTGACGTGTTGCCGTCTGCGCCGAAGTAGGCCGGGAGCTGAGTGAAGTCGTAGCTGCCCGAGATGTACATTCCAGCGGCGCCACTGGCGAAGTCCTGATAGACCGCGCCGAAGCCCTTTGTGAAGTATTCTTCAGCACTTCCACCGATCCAGCCTTTGTCGAAGTAGTCGACCATAGTGGCGGCGGAGTCCACGCACGGCTTGTCGGCCCATGATGCTTCGCCGAGTAGCGCGTCGTGCATGTATCCCGGCCCGGCAACCTCGTTGAGCAGAGCGGAGAGCGTGATTTCGACGACTGCCCGGTAGTCGGCGTTACCTCCAGCGAAGGGGACGATGCCTTCGTTCACCATCTCGCTGGCGAGCGCCTCCAGTGACGCCCGGTCGGTTGGTGGCTGCCATCCATGCTCTTCGAAAAGAGTCTTATTGTAGAAGAGCACAAGCGACTCATAGGCCGATGGAAGTGCCACAACTTTGCCGTTCACGGTCCCCGCTTGCAAAGCCCAGGGGAAGATCTTCTTGTCCAAACCATTCTCTTTGACGAGATCGGTGAGATCCGCGAGGTAGCCGGCCTCGGCGTAGGGCCCCACAGTGGACGGACCTGCTGCCCCGACGATGCTCGGCCCTTGGCCGGCGGCCAGGGCGGTCCGCTGCTTCTCGGCAATTGCATCAGCCGGCATAAAGGTGATCTTTACCTGCGTACCCGGGTGAGTTTCGGTGAAACCGTCGTAGGTGGCCCTAATCGTTGCCTCCTGCGACTGATCCGGGGGCGAGGCCCCCCAAATTTCGACCACTCCAGCGCTAGATGTCGAGCTCCCGGAACAGCCCGCAAGCGTGAGCGCAACCGCGAGTAATGCTGCTGTTGTCAAAGCGACGTGGCGGCCGCGGCGATTGGTTGTGAGGGTGAACATGAATGCTCCTTTGCTTTCAGGGCTGAGCTGGTTGGTGTCGAGACTTGGGAAGGAATTTCCAAGGCGATCGATATGAGAGTGGGCAGAGACGGGAAAAAATCGTCCAGGGCAGGCGGCTGCACGCCCACGCGCGCTCGACGAGGCGCGGGATATTCTTTTCTTAGAAGACCGCTACCTCAGGGGCGGCCTCACGCGGACTCGCGTAAGACGAGCGAGGTGGGCAGCACGCGGGTCATGTACGGTGCGTCGGCTCCAAGCGCGATGCGCTCTAGCAGCATTTCAGCGCAGGTTGCGCCCGTCAGGCTTGCGGGGTTGGTGATAGTTGTCAGCTGCGGAGTGACAAGGGCTGCGGTTTCGATATCGTCGAAGCCGATTACCGCCAGATCCTGCGGAATGGAAATGCTCAACGCTCGAGCAGCATCCATGACCCCGATAGCGATGAGGTCATTGGCGCACATGATCGCTGCTGGGCGCCGATCGCCATGGAGAAGAGACATTGCTGCGGCGAAGCCGCCTTCGCGAGTGAACGGTGTGTGGCCGATCCAGTCCTCTTGGACATTCATTCCGAGGGCATGTGCCGCGCCGAGGAAAGCAGCGAGTCGGTGCATGCCGTTGCCCTCAGTGCCATCGACGAACCCGAGATCACGAACACCTTTGTCGTGGAGGTACTTCACTGCTTCGCCGATACCCACGGAGTCAGCAGTGACGACGAGATCCGTAGCGATGAGACCGCTAACACCGCCAACGACGACGACTGGTAAGTCTGGTCCGACGATCCTGCGCAGGTCGGCAGTGGAAGTTGCAAGTGAGTGCATGACGATGCCATCAACACGTCGCGCGACCATCTCCTGAAGTGCCTCACGTTCTCCTTCGGGATCTCCGTCGGTGTTAGCGATAAGGGTCATGAACCCGGCTTCGTTGACCCCGTCGAGAAGAGCACGTGCCGAAGCCGGATAGTACGGGTTAGCGATATCCGGAACGATCAAAGCCAGGGTCTGTGTGCGCTGCGTGCGCAGACTTGTCGCCAGCCGATCCGGTCGGTAGTCCAGCCGTTCGACCGCGTCCATGATTCGGGCACGTGTCGCGGGCGCCACCGGCCGGCGACCGCTCAGAGCATGGGAAACGGTTGTCGGGCTCACCCCAGCTTCAGACGCTACATCGGCGATCCGTCGCGATGTGACCATCGGATGCTCCTTTGCAAATCGGTTTGTGTCAGTGGCTGCGGACAACAATGCTCGGCATTCCGGAGTCTGTCAATAGCCATAGCCGCGCAAACTGCAGTTTGGGTTTTGCACGCATTTTGCGCGGCACGAGCGCGATAGCCTGCGACGATGAATGAAATCATCGTCCTCGGCAGCGCCAACATGGACCTCGTGGTGCGTCAGCCGCGACTGCCGCACCCCGGCGAAACCATCTTTGGTCTCGCGTTCACCACCGTCCCGGGCGGCAAAGGCCTGAATCAAGCAGTAGCAGCCGCGCGAGCCGGCGCGTCAGTGAGTTTCCTCGGCGCCGTCGGTCGCGACGTGTTCGGATCCGAGCTGCGTGACTGTCTGCAACAAGACGACATCGACGTCCAGGGCCTCCAAGACGTTGACGTCAACACCGGCACCGCTCACGTCTCGGTACTCGACGGGGGCGAGAACGCCATCGTCGTTGTACCCGGGGCAAACGACTCAATCACAGCGCTCAACAATCACGCGAAGAGGCAAATTCGCGGAGCAAGATTTCTTCTCGCCCAGTTCGAACGACCTACCGCCCTGATCCTCGAAGCATTCCGCCTCGCCAAGGAGGCAGGTGTCACGACCGTCTTGACCCCAGCCCCCGTACGAGAGATCGAGAAGGAGCTGATGAAACTCGTCGACGTTCTCGTCCCCAACGCGCACGAAGCCTGCGCACTCGCAGGAGTCAGTGACGAGGAAACGGCTGCTACTAGCCTCAGCCGCTCGGTTGGTCTAGTGGTCATGACTCGCGGATCGCGTGGGGCGCTGGTCACCAGAGGAGGCGAGGTAATTCACACGGTTCGTGCGCTTCCAGCGCGCGCTGTAGACACAACTGCCGCAGGCGACACGTTCGTGGGCGCGCTCGTTGCGATGATGGCAGAGGGAATGCCACTCGAGCGTGCTTTGTCTGCAGCTACGGCCGCCGCGTCAATTTCTGTGACGCGAGACGGCGCTTCAACATCGATGCCCACTCGGGCGGAGATCCTGGAGGTCACCGGACTGGAATATACCAGGCGGGTTCACGCTGAGCTCGGCCCATGAGCTTGTGAACGGGGGAGACTGTCATCGGGGGTCTGGTTGGTCGTGGGTCGTAATGTTACGGGCCACTGGCGCACTCGCCTCGGAGACGGCTACAGTCGACGTAATCGCAGCACGACGCGAAGCCTTGCGCCCGGGTGTAGATCACTGGGCACGCGCTGCGGCTCCCTGAACAGCAATTCAGCGGGCCGCCTTGGCTCGCCCGAACAAGATCGGTCTGTCGTGCTTCTAACCGCTCCATGCTTGCCCGTGTCGTGGCAGCATGCCGTTGTCGTGCGCGCCGTTTTCGCCCTGGCGGTGCTCTCGCGATGACGAACTTGGCGTTCTCTCTCGAGAGCACTCGTTTCGACGAGAACTATCGCCCTCACGGCGACACGCGCATTACGACGAACTTTGCAAACCTCGCCCGCGGCGAGAACCGCCAACAGAACCTGCGGAATACGTTGAGGATGATCGACAATCGTTTCAATGAACTTGTCTCTTGGGACAACGAAAAGGGGGATCGGTACTCGATTGAACTCGACATCATCTCTGTGAGCGTCGATATCGATGGAAAAGGCAGTCACGATGCGATGCCGCTGATTGAAGTACTGCAGACGACCATCGTGGACCGACGATCCGGCGAACGCATCGAGGGGATCGTGGGGAACAATTTCTCCTCGTACGTGCGGGACTACGACTTCAGCGTGCTGCTCCCCGAGTACAAGAGTCAATTCGCGTTCGGCCTCCCAGACGATTTTGGAGAACTGCACGGAAACCTGTTCAAGAGCTTCGTGCACTCCGACTGCTACGCGCAGCATTTCGCCAAGCCGCCCGTCATCTGCCTGAGTGTCTCAAGCAGCAAGACCTACCATCGCACTGAAAGTCAGCACCCCGTCTTGGGCGTCGAGTATCGGCAGAACGAGTATTCACTGACAGATGCCTACTTCGACAAGATGGGATTGCGAGTCCGCTTCTTCATGCCGCCGAACAGCGTGGCCCCTCTGGCGTTCTACTTCCTCGGCGATCTGGTCGGCGATTACACCGACCTCGAGCTGGCCGCCACGATCAGCACGATGGAGACCTTCCAGAAGATCTACAGACCAGAGATCTACAACGCCAACTCCGCAGCAGGGGCGTCTTATCAGCCGAGCCTTGCGAATCCGGACTTCTCGACGACGTCGATCGTCTACGACCGAGAGGAGCGCAGCCGACTGGCGCTCGAGCAGGGCAGGTTCGCCGACGAGCACTTCATCAAGCCTCACAAAACCGCCCTCGAGGAATGGTCGACAGACTTCGCGGTTCATCATCTCGATCTGCAAGGAGGACGGTCGTGAACAAGCTTCTTCCCACGTCGACCGCTGGTAGCCTGCCCAAGCCCTCGTGGCTTGCGGAGCCCGAGAAACTCTGGTCGCCGTGGAAGCTGGACGGTGACGAGTTGGCAGAGGGCAGGCACGATGCCCTGCGCCTGGCTCTGGCGGATCAGCAACAGGCGGGCATCGACATCGTGAGCGACGGCGAGCAGACCCGGCAGCATTTCGTCACCACCTTCATCGAGCACCTCAGTGGAGTGGATTTCGAGAAACGTGAGACGGTCAGGATTCGCGACCGCTATGACGCATCCGTGCCGACTGTCGTCGGCGCGGTGACCCGCGAGAGGCCGGTCTTCGTCAACGATGCCCGGTTCCTTCGAGAACAGACCGACCAGCCCATCAAGTGGGCCTTGCCCGGCCCGATGACCATGGTCGACACCCTCTACGACTCTCACTACCGGAGCCGTGAGAAGCTGGCCTGGGAATTCGCCGCCATCCTCAATCAAGAGGCCAAAGATCTGGAGGCCGCTGGTGTCGATATCATCCAGTTCGACGAGCCCGCGTTCAATGTCTTCTTCGACGAAGCGAATGACTGGGGCGTCGCCGCTTTGGAAAGGGCCATTGAGGGGCTCACCTGCGAGAGCGCCGTTCACGTCTGCTACGGCTACGGCATCAAAGCGAACACAGACTGGAAGGAGACCCTCGGGGCGGAGTGGCGGCAATACGAAAAGACCTTCCCCAAGCTCCAAGCGTCAGGTATCGATATTGTCTCGCTCGAATGCCACAACTCGCATGTGCCCATGGATTTGATCGAGCTCATCCGAGGGAAGAAGGTGATGGTCGGGGCTATCGACGTGGCAACCACCACCATCGAGACACCTGAGGAAGTCGCCGATACGCTGCGGAGATCACTACAGTTCGTCGACGCCGATAAGCTCTTCCCCTCCACCAACTGCGGCATGGCACCCCTGCCCCGAGGCGTCGCCCGCGCCAAGCTCGCCGCGCTAGGAGCAGGGGCCGAGATCGTTCGGAGAGAGCTCTCGGCTTAGGTTCCAGGTCTGAACGCGGATCGCGGTCTTCGCAGTTGAGTCTCGTCAATACCGTACCAGTAGTGGTACGTATTGACGTGCGCGTCGGCACTCGCCGCCGAGTGCGGCGCGTGCTGCCAGAATGGATGGAGCTGGAGAACCGGCCGGATGTCTCAGACGACGACCTCATCGCATACGAGGGGGCACGCTGATCGTGTTTCAGCTGCTTCCCGATGCCGTCGCGATCAAGGGCGGTATGGGGGTCAAGGTGCGGTTGGGGGAGCGCTGCATGCGCGCCACCTCCGATCTCGATGTCTCCACCCGCGCCCGTGGCGAGGAGCTCGAACGGGCGTTCCGAGCGCGCCTCGCGGAGGGTTGGGAACGGTGCCACCGTCGAAGGGTGAGAATCGCCGCAACCCGGCTGCGCCGGATCGTCTCGCTTTCACCGCTACGGTGCGCGGCGCGAAGTCCACGATCTTGGGCTCGCCCGCCCCGAGTATGTGATGCACCCGTACCGGGTGTCGATCGCGTTCCTCGGCAGTCCGTGGGGCGCGCTAGACGTGGAGGTGTCCGATCCCGAGATCGACGCGCACACGCGGAAAGGCTCCGCCCGCATGCCGCCACGCCAGCTGATATTCGCCGCCGGTTCGGTATCTCACTCGTGATCGACCTGTTCGCCGAACGCCAAATCGCGCCGCCGACTACCGCGGCAGAATTCCATAGCGCGTTAGCACGCCAGCACCCACGGTTGTTCGCCGCGCACGCCGATCTCCACAAGGTCGGGCCGGCGACGAGCATCCACCGAGAGGCAGCGGTGATCTTCCGGGGCACGAGGTGTCTGAGCTGCGAAACGATCGTTGCCCGCCCCAGCGAGCTGATTGACCGACTCTGCGCGGACTGCCGCCGTGAGACCTTGTTATGATCGCTGGCCTGGCGTTGTGAGTCCAGGGTCGAACGCTCAGGGGAGCATGCGGTGCAATCGGATGCACGACACGAGAAAGAACGTGGTGATGAGTATTTCCGGCAGGAGCATCAAACCAAAGCCCTAGGGTATTCGCGTCGGCGTAACATTCGGGCGCCCCCCCTTCGCGGTCGCTGTGCGCTCGTCGATACGACGGGCCAGGGCGTGGAGGCGATGAGAACGTGACGACGATCGATACCGCGCTTCATCTCTCGGCGATCGCCGAACCTCGGCAGAGCGATGTGGTCGGTGCGGTGCATCCTGACCCGCCAGCGCATGACCCAGAGGCGCCGGTCACGATTCGGCTCACCATCGACGCCCGGCTGCTCGGTCTTCGCGCGGGCTGCCGTATCGAACTCGTGTTCGACGCCCGCGAGCGGTGGTTCGCGGTGAAGCACGTCTGTGCCCCGTCAGAGCACGTCGAGCGCCTTCGGGCGCAGCCGAGCAACGGGCACCGCCGCCCCGTCGTGGCCGAGCAACGTCACCCCGTCGCCCCCGTGCATCCCGGGCTCAGCCGACAAGAACCGGGGCGAGCTCGGCGAGGGCCGGGATTCCCACGGCACCGCTGTAATCGAGCGGCTGGATGCACACGTGATCGGCCCCGGCAGCGAAATGCTCCTCGACCCGTCGCCGAATGCTCTCGGCCGAACCCCAGGGCACAATCGCGTCGACCAGGCGATCGCTGCCGCCGCCCGCGAGATCGTCGTCGGTGAACCCGAGCGTGCGCAGGTTGTTGGTGTAGTTCGGCAGCCGCAGGTACAGCGCCATGTACCGGCGGGCCGTGGCGCGAGCCGTGCTTGCGTCGGGGTCGAGTACCACGGCGACCTCGGGCGCGAGCACCGGATGTTCGCCCAGCAGTTCACGGGCACGCGCGGTGTGCTCGACCGGCACGAAATACGGGTGGCTGCCCTGGGTGCGAGTGCCCGCCAATTCGAGCATCTTCGGCCCGAGGGCGGCGATCAACCAGGGCACCGGAGATTCGGGTTCGGGCGAATGAAGGGTGGTCTCGTGCATCCGGTCGACGTAGTCGCGCATGGTCTGCAGGGGCTTGGTGTAGCGCTCGACGAACTTCGCGTGACCGATGCCGATGCCGAGCACGAAGCGCCCATCGTAGGCCTCGGCGAGCGTGTTGGCGCCGGAGACAGCGGTTTCGGGCTCGCGGGCCCAGACGTTGGCGATGCCGGTGGCGATGGTGAGCGTCGAGCTCGCCGCCAGCGCGAGCCCGGCGTGAGCGAAGGCCTCTTTGGCCGATTCGGTGACCCAGAGAGTGGAGTAGCCGAGTTCTTCGATGCGGGTGATGGCCTCGCGCTCACGGTCGGCGGGCAACGCACCGAGCGGGCCGAGCCAAACTCCGACGCGGCCGAGCCGGGCACGAACGGCGGCGAGATCGGGAGAAGTGCGTTCAGTCGTCATCATTCGACCATAACGCGCTTCGCGCAGGCGCTGGCTAGTACCAGCCGTTCGACTCGCTGTGCGCCCAGGCGCCGCACGGCGTGCCGTAGCGGCCCGTGATGTAGCTGAGGCCCCACGCGATCTGGGTGGCGGGGTTCGTCTCCCAGTCGGAGCCGAATGCGGCCATCTTGTTGCCGGGCAGCGCCTGCGGAATGCCCTGGGCACCCGATGAGGCGTTGTAGGCGTTCACGCGCCAGCCCGATTCGCGGTTCCACAGCGAAACCAGGCACGAGAACTGATCTGAGCCCCAGCCGCGGTCGGACAGCATCTGCTGGGCTATGGCCTGCGCAGAACCGGGGTTCGGCGTGGCGGCGGCCGGTGGGCTGTACGAGCCCGACGACGACGAGGAGGAGGAAGAAGAGGATGCTTGTGCGGCTGTCTTCGCGGCGGCAGCAGCTGCGGCGGCCGCTGCCGCTGCGGCCTGCTGGGCGGCTTTCTGCGCCGCGAGAACGGCCGGATCGGTGGCCGTATAACTGTCGCGCTGAGCGAGAATGGCGCCGGTGCCGAACGTTTCGTAGTCTTGGCCGGCGGCCATCGACTTCTGAACGGGGGGTGTGCTGGTGAGACTTGCGGCGTTCGCGAGAGGGAGTGCCAGGGTGCCGGCGAGCCCGAAGGCGGCTACGACAGCTGCGGTCTGTACGACGCGACGACGCACTGTTCCGTTCAGCAAACCCATCCGGTGATCCGTTTCTCTCTCTGACTCAGTCTGGCCAACGACTCTGTCTCGTCAACTCTGGCGTGCCGTTACATAAACCTCAAGCGTGTCGTCACACAAAGCGTGTCGTCGCAGAAGCCATGCCGTTACACAAACGTGACCATCCATTATGCAACATCAACCTGAGAAAGCCAGTCTCGGCTCAGTTCGCGGGTACCGGCCCGTGATAGGTGAGGGTGCCCAGCTGCGCCCCGTACTGCGAACGAATCACCATGGTGGTGCCGTCGAGAACCGCGGATGACGCACCGCTCAACCACGTCACCACACCCTGGCACGTGCGGTCGGTGATGGCGAGTTTCGAGAACGAGACCGACCCGTCTTCGGCGAACCGCCACGTGCTCGTGAAGTCGTTGCATCCGTCGTTGCCGACCACGGTGCCGTCGTCTTTCATCGAGAGCTGCAGCAGACGCTGGCGGCCTATCTCCACGCTTGTCCACAGCCCGATCACCACCTGCGTGCCCTGCGGCACGGGAGTCTCTGTCGACGTGGGGTGGTGCAGCGTCACCAGCTCTTTGCCGTCGTGCCCGATCAGCGTGAGGTTGGCGCCGTCGTACCGCGCCGAAACCGCATCGATCAGAAACAACGGCAGCTGCGCGCCATCGCAGTAGATGCGTGTCTGCGGGCCCGATGTGGTGGTGAGGGTGCCGGCCGTATCCATCGACCAGGTGCCGGTGGCGTTGTTGCAGCCGTCAGAGCCCGTCCAGGTGCCGTCGTGCTCGAATTGCAGAAACGGCTGGTCGGGCGAGTTGTACGTGTCGCTGACGATCCAGTGGCCGGCGAGAGTACTGGTCGTCGCGGGGGTGAATTGCGGGGCATCCGGAGCCGGCGCGGCGGGCGCGGAACACGCCGTCACGGTCACGGTGAGCGCCAGAGCGCCCATCACGGCCAGGGCGAGTGCTCGCAGCGTCGACACAGAACTCTCCAAAATCAGGTGCTAGTGGTTCTAGGGTACTGAACCGAAGCTGCGAGAGCGCTCGGCTTGACAGGCGGGCGCTGGCCGTCTGCACAGATCGTCAGTGAAAGTACCCGGTGAGCGAGCCCCAGAGCAGCGCGATCAGCTGCACAACGGTGAGGCCGTAGGCGATCCACAGCGCGGCGATCGACAGTCGAACTCCGGATGCCCCGGTCTGTGTGATCTGCCGCAGCGACAAGTGGGCGAGCAGAATACCGAACGGCGAGGCCAAGAAGGCGAACACGAACGCGACACCCGACAAGAAGTTCGACCCGACGAAGGAGTCGCTCGCCGCCAGGGCGCGTTTGCTCTGCCGGTACCCCAGCATCGCCAAAGGAATCAGTATCAGAATGCTCACGGCGAAGACGACGATCGCCGAGGCGCTGCTGCTCACGAAACCCTTACAGGTCGAGCGAGTCGCCCGGTGCCAGCGCGAAGAACTCGCCACCGCCCTGCTCGGTCGCCCACCTGATGCGATCGGCGCCCATTGCCTTGCCTGCCGCAGACAGCACCATCTCATGGGTGGCGAAGCTGCGCTTGGGCGCCACCTCCAGCACGTAGTCGATGACCTCGCCGATCTTCAGCCACGGCGCTCCGACCGGAACCGCCAGCACATCGACATCGACGCCTTCCGGCACGGTGAACGAGTCGCCCGGGTAGTAGAGCGTGTCATTGATCAGCACGCCGAGGTTGTCGACCACGGGGATGCTCGAGTGGATGACGGCGTGCTTGCCGCCGAAGAACTTCAGCGTGAACGGTTCGACGGTGAATTCGTCGCCGGCCTTCACGACCGTGACGTCGAAGTCTGCCGCAGCGAGAGCCACGCCCTCTGGGGCGAAGATCGGCACTCCGGGCGCCGTGGCGAGAATGCGGGTCAGCTGCTCCGGAGTCCAGTGGTCGGCGTGCTCATGCGTGATCACGACGGCGACAACGCTGCTCGGATCGCCGATGGAATCGGTGATCGGCGGGGTGAACGACCCCGGGTCGACGATCAGCGTCTTCGCCGAACGTTCCAGAACGAGGGCCGCGTGCTCATGCTTCGTCAATCTCATGCTCTTAGAATACGTCGGTCGAGAACACCTGATGAGCGCGGCGGTGGGCCATAATCGGGGGGTGCCCGAAACAACGCCGTCAGCCGCTCTCAGAGTCGTCGTCGCGATCAACCCGACGGCATCGTTCGGCCGCACCATGGGGGTCGGCACCCGGGTGGTCGAGGCGCTGCGTCACGACGGGCATCACGTCGACGAACTGCGCGAGCCAGACTTCGCCGCGCTCAAGGCCTCGGCGCGGGCGGCGCTCGCCGGGCATCCGGATGCCCTGATTGTGGTCGGAGGCGACGGAATGGTCAGCCTCGGGGTGAACCTGCTCGCCGAGACGCAGACGCCGCTCGGAATCATTCCCACGGGCACGGGTAACGACACGGCCCTGGGGCTCGGCATTCCGTTCGAGTTCGATGCGGCCCTCGCGCACCTGCGTGCCGGGCTCGGCGCGCTTGCGTCGGGCCGGGCGTCGGGCGCTGGGCCCGGTGGTGCGCCGGGCGACGCACCGGGAGTCGTGCCGGCCACCGGGTCAGGCTCGGGGCCGGACAGCGGGTCAGCCTCTGCGCCGGCCGCTGGGTCGGGCTCCTCGCCGGGCGTGCGCACCATCGACCTCGGCCACCTCAGCCACGCCGGCGGCGAACTCTGGTTCGCGTCGGCACTCTCGGCCGGGTTCGACGCTCTTGTGAACGAGCGCGCCAACCAGATGCGCCGCCCCCGGGGAGCCAGCCGTTACACCATCGCCCTGCTGATCGAGTTGCTGCGCCTGCGCTCCCGCACGTACTCGCTCGTGGTCGACGGCGTCTCGCGTCAGGTCGGCTCGGTGCTGCTCTCGGTGGCGAACAACCGCTCCATCGGCGGCGGAATGCTCATCGCCCCCGGCGCCCTGCTCGACGACGGCGAACTCGACCTGTTCATCGTCGCGCCCATCTCGCGCCTGAAGTTTCTGCGCATCTTTCCGCGCGTCTTCAAGGGCACCCACGCGGGACTCGACATCGTCGAGCTCACTCGGGTGCACACGGTCGAAGTGGATGCGCCCGACATCGTCGCCTACGCCGACGGCGAGCGGGTCGGCCCCCTGCCGGTGACGGTCACCGTCGTGCCCGGTGCGTTGCGGGTGCTGGCCTGAGCGTGGCGCTCGCCGGTTGAGGAGCTGCGCGGTAGCGTGTCGAATCCGGTTGGCTCGGGGTAGTTTCGACGAGCTCATCCGGCGACCGGCGGATTGCTGCCCGCTCAGCCGGCAGAACGCTCGCCGCCCAGCCCCATCGGCCAGGCCGGCCGCACCTCGATCTTGCCGAACCGGGCCATCGGATGCTTCGCCGCGATCTCGATCGCCTCGTCGAGGTTTTCGCAGGTGATGAGATCGTAGCCCGCGATCCACTCCTTCGTTTCGGCGAACGGCCCGTCGGTGACGCGCACCTGGCCGTCACGCACGACGACGGATTTCGCGTCGGTGGGCGGGCGGAGGCGGTCGCCGCGCTCGTGCACGCCGCGGGCATCCATCTCGGCGACCCACTCTTCGATGTTGTCGTCGGCCTGAACGTATTCGGGGGCGGCGGGGTCGGTGCAGATGAACAGGATGTAGTCCATGAGGGTGTTCCTTTCTTCGGTGGGATTTCTCGGCATGCCCGGGCGGTGATGTCGCCGGCCCGGTGGCCTATTCAGGCGGTGGGGTCGAGGCTTCGGTTGTGGTTCGCAGGGCTGCCGCCCGGGCGAGTAACAGCGCCCGCTCGCGTTCGTTCGAGGTGAGGGCGGCGGCCGCTTCGAACTCGAGCCGGGCATCCTCTGCCCGTCCCAGCCGAAACAGCAGGTCGCCGCGAACCGCCGCCAGCAGCGCGTAGCCCGTGAGCGAGCCGGCTGCGACGATGCGGTCGACGATGAGCAGCGCGCTCGCCGGCCCGGTCGCCATGCTCACGGCCACCGCCCTGTTGAGCTCGACCACGGGCGACGGGTTCAGCTGACCGAGAGCTTCGTAGAGCAGCACGATCTGCTGCCAGTCGGTCTTGTCGGCCGTTGGGGCAGTGGCGTGGCACTCGGCGATCGCCGCCTGCAGGGCGTACGGCCCGCGGCCCTGACCGACCTGGTCGGCGAAGGCCAGCGACGCCTCGCCGCGGGAGATCAGTGCGTGATTCCAGCGCGAGCGGTCTTGATCGACGAGGAGCACGGGCTCGCCGTCTGGGGTGGTGCGGGCGTCGAACCGTGACGACTGAAACTGCATCAGCGCCACGAGCGCGTGCACCTCGGGCTCGCGGGGCATGAGCTGCCCGAGCAGCAGGCCGAGGCGCAGGGCTTCGGCCGCGACATCCACTCTGCCCCAG
>JAODBB010000217.1 GCA_025463745.1 Subtercola sp. | reverse complement strand
AGGTCGCCACCGAGCTGAACCAACGGCCACGACGCACCCTCGCCGGAATCACCCCCGCACACGCTCTCGATCAACTACTCTCAACCACAGACGAGACCCCTGTTGCTACGACCAGTTGAATCCGCCTGAGGTTTTCGAGACACAGGCTGTCCGAAATCGAGGTCGTCGACTCGTCAGGCACCAATGCGAGCTCGGAGTTCGGTCGAGGATCGAGTCGTTGCTGCGGAGTCGTGGAATTCAACCTAGAGCTGCATCTGGAAAGCCAGATAACTGTGTCATTTGATCGGACGGCGGCGGCTATTCAGAGTATGGTGCGAGCCGCAGTGCTCCTCGACCACGAGAGAATCGACAATCCTTTGCCATTGGGTTGAGAGTCCGGCGTCGGACCTTACGTAAGGTCCGACGTTCCTACCGAAAGTGGTAAACGGTCTACACTCTCGTGACTGCCGTCGTTCGCAGACAAGGACGTGGTTTCCGAATCGTTGCGGATGCCGGTGCTGAGTCCTGTGCTGGTTGCGGCATAGTAGATGACTATTAGAACGAAGATGACAACTGCGGCGATCGGCGCGACGAACCATCCCAACGCGGCGGCCAGAACGTAGCCGGCTGCTCCGGCTGCTGGCCGGATGATCTCGATGGTGAAGTGGTTGGGTCTTTCAGTCGGCTTGAGGGTGGCCGGGTTGCGGCGTAGGTACAGAAACAACGGTATCCACGAAATCGACATGAGAAAGGCGATCAGCGAATAGAGCAGCACCGCGCTCCTCTGATCGTCGAGATTGTTCGATGCGAATGCGCCGGCTAGAACGCCTGTGGGGAACGGTATGAGGGCGCTGGTACCCACGATGCCGAAATTGATCCACTGAAGTGACAGATCAGTGTGCGAGAGCAGGCTGAAGACGTAGTGATGGTTCAGCCAGATAACGCCGATGTAGACGAAGGCGACGCCGTAGGCCAGATAAGACGGCCACTCTCGAATCAGTTCCTCGCCTAACTGCCCGGGTTCACCAGTTGGTCGATGAATCTCCAGAACCAGGAGCGTGATGATGATGGCGAAGGCGCCATCACTGAACATCTCGAGGCGGCCAATCCGGACCATTTTGGTGGAGGGTGTGAGTCGCATCGGCTGTCCTTTGAAGGTTTGTGGCTCGTCGCCAGATCGAAAGATCTCTACCTGGTAGACGTCGGACACATCGGAGACGTGAGCTGAGCCGCTGAGAAGTTCGGGCCCGAGCAAGACCTCCAAACTTCCAAGACTGCGCGTCCTCACGTTTCGCTGGTGCGCAGCGTCTTCTGAATGAGATCGTCGTTACGAGAGAGGAACGGACTAATGGATACACGTCACGCGGTGATTGAGAGCCCTCTCGGGCAGATCACGCTTGTCGCGATGGGTGAGGCGTTGACAGGGCTCTATTTCCCCCATCACTGGTACATGCCGCCCGCAGATACCTTCGGTGATCGCGTCGAGGCGTTCGACGATGTGGTGCTTGCGGTCGCATCGGTTCAACTCGGTGAGTATTTTCGGGAAGGACGAACGACGTTCAATCTGACGACGGTGACTCGCGGCGATCACTTTCAGGAGCAGGTCTGGGCGTTGTTGAAGGAGATCCCGTCGGGAACCACGACGACATATGGTGACCTCGCGGAGAGTCTGGGGAACAAGTCACTGGCTCAGCAGGTCGGGAAGGCAGTCGGGCAGAACCCGCTGTGCATCATCGTCCCGTGTCACCGTGCGGTCGGCAAGGGCGGGAAACTGACCGGGTATGCCGGCGGCCTCAGGCGGAAGCAGTTCCTTCTGGATCTAGAAGAGACCGAGGAATCGCGAGCCGCCAGAGAGCTCGTGGACGCGGAAAAACTCTTTTGACGTCACCATCTCACGTCGCACTCCCTGATCGCGTCTACTGAGTGATGAACACTAAGAAACCCTTCGAGAGCATCGTGGCCGAGCACGGCGCCACGGTCCTGCGCGTCTGCAGAGCCGTCGTCGGATTCGACGACGCCGACGATGCCTGGTCTGAAACGTTCATCTCTGCGATGAAGGCCTATCCGACGTTACCGGATGACGCCAACATTCAGGCGTGGCTGGTTACGATCGCACACAGAAAAGCGATTGACATCATTCGCGTTCAAAAACGCATCGCCATCCCTGTCGACGTCGTACCCGATCAGCCTTCCTCACTGGGGGTCCCGGCCACCGCGGATACCGAGATCTGGGACCATGTGAAGACCGTTCCCCAGAAACAGCGACAAGTCATCGCGTACCACTACCTCGCTGGACTTCCCTATCTAGAAATCGCCGAAATCCTTGGCGGGACGACGGATGCAGCCCGGCGGGCCGCATCTGATGGCATCAAGAGCCTGCGAAAAACGTTCGCCGGCACACATTCGAAAGGAGCATCAGAATGAACACCGACACCACCGGCGATCAGGAGATCTCCGACCTCCTCGCTCACAGCGCCCTGCCTTCGACAGAGATGATGGAGCGGCTACATCGCAGGCTTGAAGAGTCAGCCCAGCAGGCCGGAATTCTGGACATCGCCTACACGACCATCGACACTCCGGTCGGCACACTGCTCCTCGCAGCCACCGAAAGAGGACTGCTGCGCGTGGCATACGAGAGCGAAGATTTCGACAAGGTCCTCGACACTCTCGGCACAAAGGTCAGCCGCCGCATCCTCAAAGCACCCAAGCGACTGGATGCGGCCGCTTTCGAGGTCGAGGAGTACTTCGACCGCAGACGCAAAACCTTCGATCTGAACCTGGACCTGTCGCTGTCGTCCGGGTTTCGCCGGCTGGTGCAGAAACACCTCCCCGAGATCGGCTACGGAATGACCCAGAGCTACAAGCAGGTCGCCACAATCGTCGGTAATCCGAACGCTGTCCGCGCCGTCGGCACGGCCTGCGGCACCAACCCTCTGCCGATCGTGGTCCCCTGCCACCGTGTGCTTCGAACTGACGGCACCCTCGGCGGCTACATCGGTGGCCTCGCCGCTAAGACCGCACTACTGGAAATGGAGGCAGCCGCATGAGCGCCAAGCAGTTGAAAAACGACGTCTGGGAGATCCGCGTCGCATCCGGCGACTGGGACAGTATCACCGAGGAGATCAACGAGTACGGCGGAGCCCTATTGCCGCAGCTGCTAACGCCCGAGGAGACGGTCGAGATCCGGGAGATGTACTCCAACGACGCCGCGTTCCGAAGCACCGTGAACATGGGCCGTCACCGTTTCGGCGAAGGCGAGTACCGCTACTTCAACACGCCGTATCCGGAGCCGATCGAACGACTCAAGCAAGCCCTTTACCCGCGCCTGCTGCCGATCGCCAGGGACTGGTACGACAAACTCGGACGCGTCGCACCATGGCCGGAAACACTCGACGAGTGGCTGGAGATGTGTCACGAGGCCGGCCAGACTAGGTCCTCCGCGATCCTGCTGAAATACGGTGAGAAAGACTGGAACGCACTGCACCGTGACCTTTACGGCGACCTCGTGTTCCCGCTGCAGGTCGTCATCAACCTGAACGAGCCAGGCGTCGACCACACCGGCGGTGAATTCCTGCTCCTCGAGCAGCGGCCACGCGCCCAATCCCGCGGCACAGCAACCTTGCTGCCACACGGCCACGGATACCTGTTCACGACCCGGGACCGGCCCGTTGAATCCAAACGCGGCTGGTCGGCGGCACCGGTACGGCATGGGGTGTCAGCGATCCGTTCCGGCGAACGCCACACGCTAGCCCTCGTCTTCCACGAAGCCGGCTGAACATGACCAACACTGATCAGCTCGCCGGACCTGGGAAGACTTACACGCTTCTCGGCTCCGACCGACGCCCCTACGCATCGGCGACCCCAGGACTGCTAGGCGGACACCGAGGATCGAAGATTTACGGGCGCCTCGATTGCCCCGCGGCTCGGCGCGCGATCGCCCACCGCGGCTATGTCAGGAACAGGGCCTTCTTCGCCGACGAACAGACCGCGATCGCCGCTGGATTCCGCCCCTGCGGGACATGTATGCCTGAAAAGTATCGCGCCTGGAAGATCGCTACAGGGGCGCCGCAATGACGCTCTCTCCCCGCCTCGACGACGCCCGCGTCGCCGCCGTGGTGGGTGCCCACACCCAGCCCAAGCCACACGCGGCAGAGGAGATCGACCAGATGGTCCGCCTCGCCCTGGCCCGCGGTGCCGAAACAGTCACGATCGGGCACAGCGATGACCCGCATTCCGCGGCCGCCGCAAAAGCTTTCGCGACCGCATGGAGAAACCAGGGAGGTTTCGTTTTCGACTCCATCGAGTGGCCGGACGCCGCCGCCTCATGGATGCGTGAAGCGCGAAATCTTGTCAGGTTCTACCCGGACTTGTACGTCCTCGGCGGGGCGCCGGCGGGGCTGGCTCAAATGATCCGCCGACTCATCTGGTCCACGAACTGGGCCGCTGCCTCCACGATCGGATTCGCCTCCGCTGCCGCGCCCACCCTGCATCGACTGGCGGGTATCCAACACCTCGATGGCCTGACGGGGGCGACGGCCAATGGCGGCACTTGGCGCATCGATGGCGCCGAACTCGCCCAGATCCACCCGGAGCGTGACGTATGAGCACCCTCTTCAGCGACGACTTCCTCGATCGTCCGAGCCGCGAGCTCACACCCGGCGCGCACCTGGTGCCAGGATGGCTCACCATCGAACAACAGAGCTGGATCGTCGACCAATTCCGGCAGTGGGTACAAGGCCCCGTGCCGCTGCGCGCGGCGAAAGTCCGCGGCCACGAAATGTCGGTGCGCACCGTATGCCTCGGGTGGCATTGGCAGCCCTACAAATACACCCGCCGCGCCACCGACGTGAACGGCAGCCGGGTTCTCGACTTCCCCGGCTGGATGGTCAGCCTCGGCCGCAAAGCGCTCGTCGCTGCGACCGGCGACCCGCACGCAGGCGACGACTACACCCCCGACACGGCACTGGTGAACTACTACGACGACATCGCCCGAATGGGCATGCACCAAGACAAAGACGAGATATCGCTCGCCCCCGTCGTGTCGCTTTCGATCGGGGACACCTGCCAGTTCAGGTTCGGGAACACCGAAAACCGCAACCAGCCCTACGAGAACATCGATCTGGCATCTGGAGACCTGTTCGTCTTCGGCGGGCCTTCTCGGCTCGCCTACCACGGGATCACCAAGGTCTATCCCGGCACAGCACCCGCCGAAAGCGGCCTGGATCGAGGCCGGATCAACATCACCATGCGCGTCACAGGAATGAGCTGAAATGCCGAACCCTGAACCCTCCACGGAAGCTGCTCTCGGAGCCGTCATCGGCCCCGACGGGCTCGCCCGCCCCGCGTGGGCTGCCACCGACGATCTCCTGCGGGACTATTACGACCAAGAATGGGGCATGCCCGTCCGTGACGAACACGGGCTCTACGAACGGATCAGCCTGGAAGCATTCCAGGCCGGCCTGTCATGGGCGACGATCCTCCGTAAACGCCCTGCGTTCCGCACAGCATTCCATCACTTCGACCCGGATATCGTCGCCGGCTATACCGACACGGACGTTGAACGACTCTTGGCAGATACGGGCATCGTGCGCAACCGGGCGAAGATTCTCGCTGCAATCACGAACGCGAGTGCCACTATCGCGCTCCGCGACCAAGGCGGACTGGTCGAGTTCGTCTGGTCACACCAACCCGAGACGACGCCCGAGCCTCGAGACTTCGGCGAGATCCCCACCGTCTCGCACGAGTCGGTGGCCCTGTCCAAAGCGCTGCGGGCCCAGGGATTCTCCTTCGTCGGACCCACAACGATGTTCGCGCTGATGGAAGCGATCGGCATCATCGACACCCACTTAATCGACAGCCATCGCCGCGGCAGCTCCGGCGTGTGGCCCCGCACGTGACCCAACTCTGCCTCATCCCGCCGGATGAGAAGGTCGCTGCCGGGGCGTTACTTCACACCCTCGCCTCTCACGCCATACCGCTCCGAGATTCACGCCGCGCCTCGCCATTAGCGGCTCATCCAGACCGTGGATGACGTGCACGTCGTCACCGTCGAGACCCGCTCACACGAAGTCCCTGCACGATCGCGAAGCAGCCAACCGCCAGTTGTCTGCGTCGATCGGCCTCGCGGCTGGAAAAACCAAACCTCAGCAGACGAGCTGTCCGACGCCCGCTCGGATTACCACAAGATGGGAACAGCCTGAAACATCGTCTTGAGGCGCGTCAGTTATCCGCTAGCTAAGTGCATGAAAATGCGAGCTGTATTTGCGCTAGTCGCGAGCGGCGAGTAGTGCTATCAGAAGCAACGCCAATGCGGCAGCGGGAGCGCCCGCAGGCGCCTGACTGCGAGGTTCGGATAGATGCGTAGGGCCTTGCTCCAAAATTGACGGCACAAGAGCGTGATTGAGTTCAACCCGTGTCGAATCCGGAACCTGAGGAGACAGTTCCAACTTGACCCTGTCAGCGGACTCATCGCAGCTAAAGCCCAGATCAGCCATTATTTTTCCCGATGACGCGACTGAGCTCCGGGGTCAAGTTTGAAATCCGTCGCCTCAGCTCCACAACGAATCGGGATTACCCAACGCTCGCAGCTGAGTCTGCTGACGCGAGTGCGTCTTCGGCTGGTTGGCCCGCCGCAACCTGGCCGTCGTCGGCGAAACTGCGGCTCGCCCACGGCTTGACCTTCTCGGCGATGAAATAGCTGCCGGCGCCGAGGGCGCAGCCGATGAACCAGGCGTACGACGCGGCGGCTTGCAGCATCGGAATGATCACTGTCGAGGCGGCGATCACAGCGCCGATCAGCGTGGCGATGACCGCGTTCGGGTTGAAACCTTTCTGGTACCAGTACCGACCGGATGTCTTCATTGTGTAGAGGTCGTCCACGTACACTTTCTGCTTACGAATGACATAGAAGTCGGTGATCAGGATGCCGAACAGCGGGCCGACGAACGCGCCGAGCGTATCGAGTGTGTAGTGGATGATCTCGGGGCTCGAATAGAGATTCCACGGGGTGATGAGCACCGAACCGACGGCCGCGATCATGCCCCCTGTGCGCCAAGAGATCTTCTGAGGGTTCACGTTCGAGAAATCGAACGCCGGTGAAACAAAGTTGGCCACGATGTTGACGCCGGCGGTGGCTATCGCGAATGTCGCAGCTCCCAGAACGATCGCATAGACGTTGTCAATCTGAGCAACCGTTTGCACAGGGTCGGTGATGAGTTCGCCGAAGACCGGCACCGTGGCGGCTGCGCAGACCACGGTGAGAATCGAGAAGAACAAGAAGTTCACCGGCAGGCCCCAGAAGTTGCCGCGTTTTACGGCCTTGAACGACTTGCCGTACCGCGAGAAGTCACCGAAGTTGAGCATCGGCGCAGAGAAATAGGAGACGACGAGCGCGATCGCTCCGAGCATGACAGGAACAACATTCCAGCCGTTGAGTTCGCTCGAGCTGAGGTTGAAGTCGATATTCGACCAGCCGGCCTTCGAGACGAGGTACACGGCGAGCAGAATCATGACGACGTAGACAGCGGGGCCGCAGAAACCGATGAACCTGCGGATGGCGTCCATGCCACGCCAGAACACGAGCGCCTGAACCACCCACAGAATCATGAAAGCGATCCAGCCGAGAAGTGACAGCCCTGCGAAACCGTAGCGATTCACATCAGCGATGCCGGCGAGTTCAGGCCAGAGCTTGAGAGCCACAATGACCAGGGCGGCCGAGGCCAGATAGGTCTGGATGCCGTACCAGGCAACAGCGATAAGGCCCCGGATGATCGCGGGAATGTTTGCTCCGACCACCCCGAACACCGAGCGTTGAATGACCGGGAACGGTACACCAGTGAGCTGGCTGGGTTTTGCGACCAGATTCACGAAGAAGTAGACGATTCCGATTCCGATCAGCAATGCGACCAGCACTTGCCAGCTCGCGAGGCCGAGGGCGAAGAGGCTGCCGGCCATCACGTATCCGCCGACGCTGTGCACCACGCTCATCCAGAAGGCGAGAAAGTTGTAACTCGTCCAGGTTTGTGATTTCAGCGGTACGAGATCTTCATTGCTGAGCCGAAGATCACGCTCAGGTGCGTCGGTCATCTGGTTCTCCTCACGGTGCCGGCGGGTACATACGCGATGACGCTGAATCGGCAGTCATGTTCAGACTGGCAGAGATCTCGGCCAGCTTGAACACACACCATCCACAAAACTGAGGGTTCGCATCCCGGCACCTCAAAGGAATACCATCGCCGCCGAGCTGCGTCTGCGTGCTGTTCTCGACGGAATCCTGATGAGCGACGTAGAGAGTCGACGGTAGATGGTCGCATCGCGCCAGGTGCGCTCACTTCAGAGCCGTTCGATTCAGCACTCGAGTGAGCTGGGCAGCATCCATCGGCTCGCTCGGTTGAGCGGGCCCTTCAGCGTGCGCACCGCGACGAGGTTGGGCCGGTTCGGTTCTGCCGTCACCGCGGGGTACTCAGAGTCGGCAGCCACCGGTCTCGAGGTGATCGTGCACCATTCTGACGACGCTCGCGCCTTCGCCGATCGCCGCTGATATGCGCTTCACTGATCCGCTGCGGGCATCGCCGACAGCGAAGACACCCGGCAACGACGTCTCGAGGGAGTGCCGGCTCGAGCCTGATGGAGTCGCACCACGCCCTGTGATGAGGTAGCCGCGCTCGTCGCGTGCGATGTCTGGCGCGAGCCACGATGTCGCCGGCGTCGCCCCGATGAACACGAAGAGGTGCGCTGTCGCGACTTCGTCTCGCTCACCCGACGGCACGTGCTCGACGATGACCGACTCGAGGTGGGCGCTGCCGTTCGCCGAGACCACCACCGCCTGCAGGTGCATGGTGATGCGGGGATGACGCTCCACCTGCACGATGAGGTACCGCGACATGCTCGCCGTCAGATCCGCCCCACGAACGACCAGGTGCACGTGTGAGGCGGTACCGGCCAAGAAGACGGCCGCCTGCCCGGCCGAGTTTCCGCCTCCGACCACGACGACCGGGTCGGTGCCGCACTCGCGCGCCTCATTGATCGTGGCGGCGTAGTAGACGCTGGTGTACTCGAAGCGTTCGAGGTTCGCGGCGGCGAGGCGGTTGTACTCCATTCCGGATGCGACCACCACTGCCCGCGGGGAGACGCTCGTTCCGTCCGAGAACTGCACCGCCAGCGCACCCTCATCGGAGGTGAGGCTCTGAGCGGTCGCGGGGGCGAAGAGGGTGGCGCCGAACTTGGCGACCTGAAGATTCGCGCGGTCGGCGAGTTCTGCGCCCGAAATGCCGGCGGGGAATCCGAGGTAGTTCTCGATCCGCGCCGACCGTGCGGCCTGGCCGCCAGTCGCAACGGCGTCGGAGAGAACCACTGAGAGTCCATCGGAGGCGGCGTAGACCGCCGCGGCGAGACCCGCTGGCCCTGCGCCGACGACGAGCAGATCGCTGGTCGCCGGAGGTCGGGTCCGCCGCAGGCCCAGCGCATGCGCCACCTCGACGATGGAGGGATTGCGCAGGATGCGCGATCCGGCGACGATCACCACCGGCACATCGTCGACTCCCAGGCCCGTCCGCCGCATGATGGCTTCGGCAGCAGGGTCGCGTTCCACGTCGAGGAGCCTGTGCGGCACCCGATTGCGTGCTGCAAAGTCGAGCAGCCGACGGGTGTCGGGCGAGAAGGGCGATCCGATGACACGCAGCCCCGCGCCGTATCCGATCTCCATCGACCGGCGGATCAGATATGCGCGCAGGATGACGTCGCCGAGCAGCGGGTCTCCGGTCACAATCCGTTCCAGCTCCTCGATCGGCACCTCGAGCGCGATGCCACTCTCCACTGCGGCAATCGTGGCAAACGACGGCTGCCCCTCGAGCAACCCGATGTCGCCGACGAAGCGGCCGGGACCGTGGATCTCGACCTTCGCAGCCGCACCGCCCAAGCCGTCATCGCCCGGCTCCTGGCCGCTGCGGCCCAGGCCCGCATCGCCCTTGTAGACCATGAGGCGGCCTTTGAGCACAACCCAGAACGAGACGAGTGGCTCGCCCGCCCGCGCAAGCACCTCACCCTCCGACACGCGCACGGTCGTTCCAACCTCGCCCAGAGCCTCCAGTTGCGAGGGCGTGAGCCGCGGGTACGCCCCACATGTGTCCGGGGTCTCAGCGACGAGGTTTTCTGGTTCGACGCCTGCCATCATGCGAAGTCCTCATCGAGATAGCACCAGCGCCAGGTCTCGCCAGGCTCGAGGGAGCGAACGATGGGATGCATGTCGTGCAGGGCGTGCGCTCGGGCGTGCTTCATGGGCGAGGAGTCGCAACAACCGACCTTGCCGCACGTCAGACACAGCCGGAGGTGCACCCAGGGGGTGCCAAGGGCCATGCACTCCTCGCAAACGCCGGGAGTGCGGGGGGACACGCGACGGACGTAGACGAGATGGGGATCGGGTTGGCCTGTCATGATCTGCGTTCCCGGTCGGCGCCCGGGGATGCGCTCTTCTCCTCTCGCGCATCCTTCTCCATCGCGTCGTCGAACCAGCGGCGCAACACCTCGACAGGGGCAGCGCCGGCCTGCCGAGCGATGACTTTGCCGTGGTGCATGATGAGCAGGGTCGGTACGGCCTGCACGGTGAACCGCGAAGACAGTCGAGGCGCGCGATCGACATCCACTTTGACGAGCTTCACGTCGCCTGCCCTCTCGATAGCCAGTCGCTCCAGCGCCGGACTGACCATTCGGCACGGGCCGCACCAGGTCGCCCACATGTCGACGATGACCGGCGGGTCCGCCTTTTCAGCGACCTCCGCGAAGGTGTCGTCGAAAGCGTCGACAATCCACGGAAGCGCTCTGTGGCAGTTCCCGCAGCGCGGACGCCCGCCGGCCGCGAGAGGAACGCGGTTCTTGTGGCCGCAGTTCCCGCAGCGGACGATCGTGGTCGCCGTCGTCATACCGTCGCCTCGACATCCGCATCCGCCGGCGCTCGAACCACGTCGACGACGAGGTCGCCGTCCCGCACGTCGATTCGCACGGTGGAGCCCTCCGGCACCGCTCCGGAAAGGAGCGCCCTGCCCAGGCGGGTTTCTATATCGTGCGAGATGTACCGCCGCAGAGGCCGCGCGCCGTACAGAGGGTCGTAGCCACGCTCCGCGATCAGGTGCCGCGCCTCTGGAGTCAGTTCGAGCGTGATCTGGCGTTCGGCGAGACGGCGCCGCAGGTCGCCCATCAACAGGTTCACGATCGACTCGATCTGTTCCAGACCGAGTGGGGCGAAGATGATGATGTCGTCGACGCGGTTGAGGAACTCTGGGCGGAACCGGCCGCGCAGCTCTGCGAGCACCAGGTCGCGCACGTCCTCGGTGATGCCTCCACTGCTGTCGCGAGCACCAGTCAGCAGGTATTCGGCTCCAATGTTGGAGGTCATGATCACGATGGTGTTCCGGAAGTCGACCGTGCGACCCTGGCTGTCGGTGATGCGGCCGTCGTCGAGCACCTGTAACAGAGTGTTGAAGACATCGGGATGCGCCTTCTCGATCTCGTCGAAGAGCACGACACAGTACGGTCGCCGCCGTACTGCCTCTGTGAGCTGGCCGCCCTCGTCGTACCCGACGTACCCCGGAGGAGCTCCCACCAGCCTGCTGACCGTGTGTCGCTCTTGGTACTCGCTCATGTCCAGACGGATCATCGCGGACTCGCTGTCGAACAGGGCGCTGGCCAGAGCTTTCGCGAGCTCCGTCTTGCCGACCCCCGTCGGCCCCAGAAAGATGAACGACCCGATCGGACGCCGAGGGTCGCGAATGCCCGACCGCGCCCGAATGATCGCGTCAGTGACCAGTCTCACGGCCTCCGTCTGCCCGACGACCCGCTCGTGCAAGACCTCGTCGAGCTTCAGAACCTTCTCTCGTTCGCCTTCCTGAAGTCGTGTGACGGGGATGCCCGTCCAGGCCGCGACGATCTCGGCGATCTCCTCTTCGGTTACAACTTCGCGCAGCAGCCTCTGTTGGCCCTGCTTCGATTGGAGCCGCTGCTCTTCAGCAGCGAGCTGTCGTTCGAGCTCGGCGAGCCTGCCATAACGTAGTTCGGCGGCACGATTGAGGTCGTAGATGCGCTCGGCATGCTCGGCTTCACGCCGCACCTTCTCGAGTTCGCTGCGCAATTGCTGAACCTTGCGGATTGCTTGACGCTCGGCTTCCCACTGAGCACGTTTCGCATCGGCTTCTGCTCGCAGGTCCGCGAGTTCGCGGCGCAGCTCTTCGAGGCGGATCCGACTCGGCTTGTCCTTCTCCTTCTCTAACGCCGCCTCCTCAATCTCGAGCCGGGTCACCCGCCGGGTGAGCTCGTCGAGCTCGGCGGGCATCGAGTCGATCTCGGTGCGCAGCCGGGCACACGCTTCGTCGACAAGGTCGATGGCCTTATCCGGCAAGAACCGGTCTGTGATGTACCGGTGCGAGAGGGTCGCGGCCGCTACGAGCGCATTGTCTTGGATGCGCACCCCGTGGAAGACCTCGAGGCGTTCGCGCAGTCCGCGGAGGATCGAAATAGCATCCTCCACGCTGGGCTCCTCCACCAGCACGGTCTGGAACCGGCGTTCGAGGGCGGCGTCCTTTTCAATGTGCTGACGGTATTCGTCCAGTGTGGTCGCGCCGATGAGATGGAGTTCGCCTCGCGCCAGCATGGGCTTGAGCATGTTGCCCGCATCCATTGCGCCTTCGGTCGCGCCGGCGCCGACAAGCGTGTGGAGTTCATCGATGAACAAGAGGATGCGCCCATTTGACGAGGTAACCTCGGCCAGCACCGCCTTCATCCTCTCCTCGAATTCCCCGCGATATTTAGCGCCCGCAACGAGGGCGGCGAGGTCGAGCTGGAAGATCGTCTTGTCGCGGAGTCCTTCGGGCACGTCGGTGCGCACGATCCGCTGAGCCAGACCCTCGACGATGGCCGTCTTGCCGACCCCGGGCTCGCCGATCAGCACGGGATTATTCTTCGTCTTGCGGGACAGAATCTGCACGACGCGACGGATCTCCGTGTCACGCCCGATGACAGGATCGAGGCGCCCGGCACGTGCATCGGTTACGAGGTCGCGGCCGTACTTTTCCAGAGCCTCGTAGGTCTGCTCGGGGGTCGCGGAGCTCACGTGCTGGTTGCCGCGAACGGCAGTGAGTGCCTTGAGGAAGGTCTCCCGGGTCACGCCGTTGCTCTGCAGAAGACGCGCAGCTGCACTGCCGGAGGGATCGTCGGCGAGTGCGAGCAGGAGGTGCTCGACCGAGACATAGGAGTCTTTGAGTCGCGCCGCCTCCCGCTCGGCCCGATCGAGGGTCGTCGTGAGGCTCCTCGACAGGAACACTTGGCCGGGCGTCGCGCCCGGGCCGGTCGTGCTCGGCTTGCGCGCGATCAGCTGTTGGAGTTCGGTGAGCAGGATAGTCAGATCGACGCCGACCGCTTCGATCAGTCGTGGGATCAGGCCGCCCTCCTGGGTGAGCAAGGCGAGCAGAAGGTGCTCGTTCTCGGTCTCCGTCTGCCCGTTCCGGCTCGCGATGCTCTGCGCTTCCTGCAGGGCTTCCTGGGACTTCTGGGTCAGCTTGTTCATCTCCATTTCGGCGTCTCCTTTCCGGAGCGGATCACCCACCGTTGGTTCTCGAGCACGTCGATCCGGGCGAGGAGGTCGATGACGAGGGCGACGGCGGAGTAGTTGAGCGACAGATCGGCGTGAAGTCGTACGATGCGACGTACCAGTTGGGGCGCCGCCGGGGAGAACCACAACCGATCCGACCCGTCTTTCCAGGCGGAAACAAGCCCGAGCTCGACGAACCGCCGCACCAGCTCGGGATGGATGCCGGATGCGGCGGCGACCATGCCGAGGTCTAGGCGGGGCGGAAGCGCTAGGACGAGGGATGAACTCATGATGAAGACCTCGGATTGAAGGCAGATGCGCTCTTCAGCTGTTCGAATAGTTCGCGTTCACGGTCGGTGAGGTGCGGAGGAACCATGATCTTGACCCTCGCGAACAGGTCGCCGGGCCTTCCGCCCTGCTGCGGCATCCCCTGGCCCTTCAGTCGGAGCCGCCGGCCGCTGGAAGAGCCCGGGGGAACCCGCACGGTGATCTGGCCACCGGGCGCTCGGGTCGAGACGCTCGACCCGAGCGCGGCCTCCCAGGCAGAGATCGGCAGGTCCATCTCAATGTTTTTGCCGTCGAGCCGGAATCGACGGCCGGGTCGGACTCTGACCGTTATGACGAGGTCTCCGGTCCCGCCCTCATGCCTGCCGACGCTTCCGCCGCCGGGCATGCGAATGCGCTGGCCGTCGAGCACACCGGGCGGTATCTGAACGTCGAACGTCTGACGGTTGCCGTCGGGAGCGGAGAGGACGAGTGTCCGGGTACCGCCGCGGTAGGCCTCCTCGAGGGTGAGTTCGAGTTCGGCCTCGGCGTCGATTCCCCTCATCGAGCCGAAGACGTCTCCGAAGAGGTCATCCCAGTCGACGGAGGCGCCACCCGGACCAGCGGTGCCTTGAGCACTCGACCAGCTGAACCCGGACGGCCCAGGGCCGGATCTGGTACGGCCCCCGCCTCCTCCTCTGCTGCCGCGGGTTTGTGAGGCGTATTCACGCTCGGCGTCCGCGTGGTGACGGAACTCCGGCCCGAACCGGTCGTACAGGGCCCGCGACTCCGGATCAGCCAGCACGTGGTATGCCTCGCTGATCTGCTTGAACCTGTCTTCGGCGCCGGGCTGCTTGTTCACGTCCGGGTGGTATTTGCGGGCCAGTTTGCGGTACGCGCGCTGAATCTCCTTGGCGTCCGCCGACCGTGAGACATCGAGCAGTTGGTAGTAATCGTCGGCCACGGCGTCACGCTTCCGCTGCGGTCACGACGACGTCGGCGGGACGCAGCAGGTGCTCAGGGCTTCCGAATCCGAGCCGAGGGACGGCGACGACCGTACGGGGCGGCCGCTCGCCTCGCTCGACCACCGACACGACCTCGTGGATGCGCGGATCGAACGGCACACCCACTTCGTCGATTCGGGAATAGCCGAGACGCTCGAGCGCATCGATGGCTTGCTCTCGGATCGATTCCATGCCTTCGGCAAGTGCGGCGTTCACCCCTGTGGCATAGGTGACCGCATCCTCGAGACCGTCTACGACGGGGAGGAAGACGGATGCGGCGCGAGCCCGCTCTGCATCGCGGGCCAACGCGAGTTCGCGGGCAGCCCGCTTCCTGGTGTTGTCGAGGTCGGCCGCCGCGCGATGCCAACGATCCTCGACTTCCGCAAGGCGAAGGCTGAGGTCGTCACTCGGGGCCGCGGAGGATTTCTCCGGCCGCTCGGCGCGCTCGCCGGAAGGGAGCCCCTCCTCGGTGTTCGTGCTGCGCTCATCCGGGTGGTCCATGTTCCCGAGGTCCTCAGTTTCGATCGAACTCGGCGTCGACGACATCGTCCGAATCGTCGGCATCCTCGGAGCCCGAGGATGCCGACGCCTCGGAGGCTCGGGCGACGGAGAGGGCTGCCTCCACTTGCAGCAGTTCGCTTGCCAGTTCTCGAGCCTCGGATGCGGAGACCTCTCGCCCCACGGCCTCCCTCGCCTGCCCGATCAGCATCTCGGCGCGGGAGCGCTCATGCTCGGGTACGGATTCGCCACGATCCGAAAGCGTGCGCTCGGCCCTGTAGGCGGCCGCATCGAGCTCGTTCCGGGCGTCGATGTCTTCGCGCAGACGCTGGTCTTCGGTGCGGTGCTGCTCGGCCTCCTGCACCATGCGGTCGATCTCGGTCTGGTCGAGATTCGTCGTACCGCTGATCGTGATCCCCTGCTCGACGCCGGTGTCCTTATCGCGCGCTTTCACATCGAGGATCCCGTTCGCGTCGATGTCGAACGTGACCTCGACGTGCGGGTCGCCGCGTGGCGCCGGCCTGATACCGGTCAACGTGAATCGGCCGAGCACCCGGTTGTCGGCGGCTCGTTCGCGCTCACCCTGCAGCACCACAATCTCAACCGAATCCTGGTTGTCCTGTGCTGTGGAAAACACTTCACTCCGGCGCGCCGGAATGGTGGTGTTGCGTTCGATGAGCTTCGTCATCACGCCACCACGGGTCTCGACGCCCAGGGAGAGCGGGGTCACATCGAGCAAGAGCACGTCGCTGACTTCACCCTTCAGCACCCCCGCCTGGATCGCCGCACCGATGGCGACCACCTCATCCGGGTTCACGGTCATGTTCGGGTCTTTGCCGCCGGTGAGCCGTTTGACGAGGTTCTGCACGGCCGGGATCCTCGTCGAACCACCGACCAGGATGACCTCGTCAATGTCGTTCTCGGTGACCTTCGCATCCTCCATCGCCCGGCGCACCGGAGCCAGGCAACGCTCGACCAGGTCGGCGGTGATGTTTTCGAAGGTGGCGCGCTTGAGCGTGGTCGTCAAGTGCTTCGGACCAGAGGCATCCGCCGTGATGAACGGCAGGCTGACCTGCGTCTGGCTCACCGTGCTGAGCTCGACCTTCGCTTTCTCGGATGCCTCGAAGAGACGCTGGAGGGCCTGAGGGTCGTTGCGAAGGTCGATTCCGTTCTCTTTCTGGAACTCGTCGGCGAGGTAATCGACGATCCGGCGATCGAAGTCGTCCCCGCCGAGGTGGGTGTCGCCTGCGGTGGAGCGCACCTCCACGACGCCGTCGCCGACGTCGAGCAGACTGACGTCGAAGGTGCCGCCGCCGAGGTCGAAGACGAGCACCGTCTCGTGCTCCTTCTTGTCGAGGCCGTATGCGAGAGCTGCAGCGGTCGGCTCGTTGATGATGCGGAGCACCTCGAGTCCTGCGATGCGACCGGCATCCCTCGTCGATGTACGTTGAGCGTCGTTGAAGTACGCCGGGACTGTGATGACTGCCTCGGTGACCTTCTCACCGAGGAACTTGGCGGCGTCGTCGACGAGTTTGCGCAGTACCAGCGCGCTGATCTCCTCCGGTGCGTACAACTTTCCGCGGATGGTGAACCGGGCCTCTCCGTTCGGACCGGGCGCGATATCGAACCCGACCGCCTTGGTCTCCCCTTCGACCTCGTCGAAGTTGCGCCCGATGAAGCGTTTGGCCGACGAGATCGTGCCCTTGGGATTGAGGATCGCCTGCCGCCGGGCGAGCTGGCCTACGAGTCGCTCACCGGTGTCTGTGAACGCCACGACCGACGGGGTCGTGCGCGCACCCTCCGCGTTCGGGATGACTCTCGCCTCGCCCCCCTCCCAGACAGCGATCACAGAGTTCGTGGTGCCGAGGTCGATGCCGACTGCTTTAGCCATGATGTCCTCCCTCGCGAGGTCGATCTCGGTCTCGCTGTTGCCGAGTGTGCGCCCGCGGAATCGCCGTATCTTCGTCCCAGCGGAGCCAAAGAAATCCTCGTCATTGCACTGTCGGGTCTAGTCGAAAGCGGCTAGCGTGTACACAGCGGAGTCCACCATCATGTGCGCACTGAGCGATCCAAGTTTTGTCGAGCGGGCCGACCTCGATGCGAAGGCACAGTCGGATCTGTACGGCCTCTTCAGGGTGGGTTCGAAGATGTTCGAGCAGCCGACCACGCGCCGAACATTGCGTCTCGCGTGCGCGTCGGCCAAGGCGATTGCCGGATGCGCCGTTCCCGCCGTGTACGTCGCCGAGGGCGATCATCTCGCCCGCTATTCGGGCAAGGCGAACCGCAGACTTGATTTGCTGGTGGAGGCACGCGCAGGGATGAACGGTGTACTGGAGAACGGTAAGGTCTGGCGATACGCTCTGTTCTTTCGGGGAACTGGCAAGGTCAAAGGCGCCTTCGTGCTCCAAACGAAAGCCGAACCGTCGCGCGAGGCGTTGTTCCTGCTCTGCGCGCTAGCCGAGCCGACCGGTGCCGCGCTGGCGACGGCCGAGCTCATCGACCGAGAGCGCCGTCAGGCAAATGAGCTGCGGCAGCTCGGCGAAGCTCAGGCGGGCTCGAACCGCACGATGGCGGCAACGATCGTACGTCTGAACACGCACCAGCACATTCGAGACTCCATCGTCAAAGCGGCCGGCACCAGCAACGGCGAAACACAGATCATCGAGGCGTTGAGCGCGATCACCCGACGCTCGGTCGTGCTGCAGGACTCCTTCGGCAACGAGCGTGCCTTCGTCGGAGTCGGCGACTCGGCCGCGCCGTCCAATATGCGCGCGCCCGTCAGCACTCTCACCGCCGGCGACGTGGTGAATACCGGCTGGCAGTCCACCCGGGTCCGCTCGGGCGAAGAGACGCTCGGCGTGGTCGGCATCTACGATCCGGATGACAACCGGAGCGACGACGATCGATTCGCCGTCGAGTATGCGAGCGCGATGATCGCCGTCGAGCTCTCCCACCACCGTAGCGTCGCGGAGGTGGAGATCCGGCTGGGTCGCGACCTCGCGGACGACCTGGTCAGCGGCGCCAAAGTCGTCGATGCCCTCGCTCGCGCGGAGTCGCTCCATTTCGATCTCAGCAATCATCAGCGCGTCGTACTCGTCTCGTGGGAGTACCCGACGCCCAACCGTGTCGACATCGGTGCCGCGGTGCGCCACGAACTCGGGGCGATGCGCGTACCGGCCCTCATCTCGCGGCGACCGGATACAGTCCTTGTCGTAGTCGCCGACCGCGTCGACCTCTCAAGCCTCTACGAGAGGCTGTCGTCCACGATCTTCAGCACGCGCGGCACGATCGGTGTCGGTGGACGCTGCATCGCCGACGATCTCCCCCGCTCCTTCGCAGAGGCGAGCCGGGCCTTGCAGATCCGGGTCGCGTCGCGCCGGCCATACGGATTGTCGAGCCATGACGACCTCGGCCTGCTCCGCATCCTCGACACGTCCGACGACGGGGCCGAGCTCGACCGGTACGTGAACGAGTGGCTCGGCGCCCTGGTCGATCACGACCGGGATCACCACTCCGAGCTGGTGCACACGCTGACCGTCTACTTGGATTCCGGCGGCAACTACGATCGCACGGCGGATTCGCTGATCATTCATCGCAGCACGCTGCGATACCGCCTCGGCCGCATCCGCGAGCTGAGCGGCCGCGACCTGACCGACGCGGACTCCCGGCTCAATCTGCATATCGCCGTCCGCGCCCGGGCGGCTTTGCTGCACAGCCTGCGCTGAATCCATCCAGCGCGGGCAGTTGGTTCGCCGCTCATCATCGATGTCTCCCGGCGCCGAAAGCGACTGCTGATTCCACGGATTGCCGTGACTACGTTTTCAACAGCTGGAGATCGCCTGCACTCCGAGCGAAATTGTGCCCGACGCTTTCGGCTGCCCGGAGGAACAATGCCACGGTTGTGTGGCCTGGCCTGTAGCGAGAACTGAGGCGATAGTTCCAACTCGGCTGTAGTATTGCGGCTCGATTAGAGAAATGCCTGATCAGATTGGCTATTGTCCAATCAATTTATTGAGCTCGGGCGTCAAGTTTGAAATCCTTCTCCTTAGGTCCACCAATACGACGCTCGACGCGACATGCGTCGGTCTTCGTTTTCGCTGATCGTCATCGGCGTCTATTCGACTGTTTGTCTGATCCGGGGGAGTCTCAAGCACCTACTCAGAACCATCGCCCCGTTCTAGACGAGCCAGGCAGTCCCTCCATTGTGTCCGAGACCCTCGCTCGGGAGACGCCGAGCCGAGTTCAAAGCCCATTTCACCGGGAGTTGCGAACGACGCCATGAAGGCGGCGGTCTCGAAGACGATCGGCGCCCAGCGTTCGAGGGTCTGTCGGTCTCGTCGTGATCGATACACCAGCTCGGCAAGATAGAGGGGATGCGGCTGCTGCCAGACCAGGAACGGACCGATATTGCTGGGCGCTTCGCGACCGTCGGGTCCCACCTGTTTGGGCCAGCGCGCACCCACATGCCCCTGTGCACGCGCGGTCGTCTGGGCCCGTGCCAGCACATTTCGTACCACGGCAGACTCCGCTCGAGCAGCTCGGGTCGGCCCCACAGCGGAAAATGCGCCGCGTGCCACCAGTGCATCTCAACGTGGAATTTGCCGCGCCACGAGTTCATTGTCAGGCCTGTCTCGGCGGGCGGCGTGCTTCCGGCGCATTGAATGGCAGTCAGGTACTGCGAGAGTATGACCCGGCGCTCCAGTTCGTGTGCACGCGAGTCGTCGCTCTCCGAGAAGTCGATGGCTCCACCTGTGGCCCAGAATTTCTGCCAGTGCGCGGTGGTGGCGGTGTGCACTTGCGACGCCCGAAGTGGGCCGGGTTGGATCATTCCGTTGCCGCAATTGCCGCCAGAGAATTCGATGGTGACCTGCAGCCGGCCGGATGACTGCACGACAATGTCGTGCTCAGCCAGTCTGACTAGTTCGGCCGCAGGTGCCGTGATTCTGATCGAGTACGACGTGTCATCGATCGTGCGCTTGAGGCACCAGCCTTGGTCAACCGTCGTGATCGTGGTTCGGTGCCGATCCGGGGCGTCCCAGTCCGCCGCGTTGCCCCAATCCTCTGAGCCGTATGGAAAACGAAGGCGCACCCCGACCTCACCGCCGTCGGCCGTCTCGATCAGCACGCCGATCGCATCGCAATCGGGATGCGCGGCCGTGCGCACGTCCATCTGTCGCCCGTCGAGAACGAATCGGCTGCTCAGGATGCCTGCACCGAGGTCTAGCGTCTGATCGATGTTGCCGAGCTTTTCGATGTCGGGTTGGCTGCCTGTCCACAGGCCTACTCGACCCAGGTCAAGACGGTGCGGATTGTTTCGCAGCCACTCTTCGGCGGGCGATTCTCCGTGCTGATCGTGAATGGACGAGTTGTTGCCGAGATCGACGTAGGGAACGCTGCCCTGTGCTGTCTCGTAAAAGCGGTAGCTCTCATTCACGTCGTATGGTGGTGCCGACGTCGAATGCCAGGCCCACTGTGAGAGCGTTCCCAGAAGTGTTCCAGGGGTGCTGCCGGCATCCGAATCGACCGAGTAGTCGGTGGGGAAGGTCTGCAGCCCGGTCACATCGGTCGTGAAACAGAACTCGCCGTTGCCGACTGACAGTGGTGCGGTCGGGTTGACTGCATGGTAATGGGGGGAATGCTTGGCGACAAGGGCGCCCCGGTCGATCCGGCTCACCATCAGAGCTCCAGCGTCACAGGCCGAAGTCGGCCATCGACGTCGAGGGTCGGCCATCGTTCGTCGACCGTGAGCACCTCAATGCCCACCTCGGTCAGCAGCACAGTGTCTTCGATCTTCGTGTATGGTGCCGACGGGTTCCATGCCACGGCCTGGTTCACGGTGAGGCAGTCTTTAGCGGTCATCCGTGAGGCTCGCGGGTCACGGCCGACGTACCCCGTCGGGCCACCTTGGTGGTGTTCGGTCCAGCTATCCGTAGCGAAACCGTGGCGCGGATAGGCATCGATGATGTCTCCGAACACATCCGAAAGCCGGCGACCGGCAACGGTCGCCGCGAAGATATCGCTCTCCACGTCGAGAATGCGGTTCTCATCGCGACGCTCACCGGCTGACTGCGAACCGAAGCTGCCCAGCGGGTGAGGTTCGCGATCATCCCATGCCGTCTGGCGCACGCCACGACCATCGCACGGTGTCCGAGAAGAGCGTCGGTCGGCAACGGGTGCCGGAATCCGAGACGCGACTTGCCAGCGACGAGCACGACAAGCCCGTCTGCCCCGACGTCGGTGAGCGAGCGCTTGTCACGCCTGACGGCGGATCTTGTGGCCGACGCGTTACTCTCACGCGGTGCGCCCCCCGGGGTATTTTCGCTGGTGACAGGATTTGAAGCGGGAAACGCGCTGATCGATCATCCGGCGATCACAGCAGCATCGTTCACCGGCTCGCTGAACGGTGGGCGAGCTCTATACGACCGTGCGGCGGGGCGGCCGACGCCGATTCCATTCTTCGCCGAAATGGGCAGCGTCAATCCGGTCGTCATCACCCGTGCCGCCGACACAGCGAGGGGCGCCGAACTCGCGGCAGGTCTGGCCGGGTCGTTCCAACTTGGGGCGGGGCAGTTCTGTACGAAACCAGGCGTCGTCTTCGTGCCCCGCCTATCGCGCACGGAACGGGCGCTCGCCGGGCTCGTCGGCACTCAGCGCTCCCGGATGCTCACTCCGTCGATCGCCGAAGGATTTCAAAGCGGCTTGCGCGACCTCCTTGGCGTGCCGGGGCTTGAGGTGCTCGCCGGTGGCAAGCAGGACTCTGGCCCCGAGGCGCAACCCATCGTGCTGGCTACAACCGTTCAGGTGCTCATCGAACACGCCGACACAGTGCTCACCGAGGTATTCGGACCGGTCACCGTCCTCGTTCGCTACGGCGACGAAACAGAGCTTCTCGCGGCGCTAGACCTTCTCGAGGGCAGCCTTACGGCGACCATCCACTCTGAGCCCGACGACGCTCTCAGCACGGTCGTCGCTCGGCTGGAACAAGTGGCCGGTCGCCTGCTTTTCGGGGGATGGCCGACGGGTGTCGCAGTCGCCTGGTCTCAGCACCACGGGGGCCCGTGGCCGTCGACCTCGACGCAGCACAGCTCGGTGGGCGCGACTGCCGTTCGACGATTCCAGCGCCCGGTCGCTTATCAGGATGCTCCCCAGGGCTTATTACCTGAAGCCCTGCGCGACGGAAATCCCCTTGGCATCCCGCGCCGGATCAACGGTGTTCTGTACCTGGGCGAAGTGGCGCCAAACCTCCGCGGAAACCCGACGGACGTTTGACGCCACCACTCTTTTCGATGACTTTCGTCGTCGATTACTTGGTCAGGCCATTACCCATCGGCGCGGTGAGGCGTTCGGTGAAGAAGCGGCTGACGCGCGGGCCGTCGACCTCGAGGGCAACATCCATGTTCGGCGGCAGCTTCTTGGGGTTGGTGCGAAGAAGGTCTTGGTTGCCGTTCATGTTGGCGATGTACATGTCGCGTTCGATGTTGGTCGGGTTGTACTCCGTGGCGATGTGCAAGGGGAACATCTTCAGCAGCGTACGTTCGAAGGCGTGCATGACCACTAGCGGGTCGTGCAGCCAGAGCGCGGTGTGCTCGGTCGCGATGCCGACGGCCGTGTAGATGAGCTTCTCCTGCGGTGGCCACAGGTCGAAGATCCGCGTCGCCATTTCGCAGATGGGCGTCTTCGTGGCGCGGATCTTGTCACGGTCGTCGTCGAGCAGCGGTGTGTACAGCGTCACATCGCACGGCACGTAGCTGATCGGCATACCCGAGTTGAGTACGATTTCTGCGGCGATCGCGTCGTTGTTGAAGTTGTACTCTTCGCGTGGCGAGCGCCGCACCCCCTTCTCGTCGACGATGGGAATGACGACTCCGGCCATGATGATGAGTTCTTTGATGTTGTCGATCACCTTCGGCTCTTTCAAGATTGCGTGCGCCACGTTCGAAACCGTGCCGAGCGTGACGACCTTGATCTCGCCCGGGTTGTTCATGATCGTCTCGATGATGAAATCTACCGCGTGCTGTTTCTCGTAGGTGATCTCTTCATCCGGTTCCAAAATGCCTTCGCCTTCGAATCCGAACATCAGGCCGTAGCCTCGCATCGGCCGCCCGATGCCTTTGAAGACCGGAATGTCTTCGCGGCCGGCGGTCTTCAGCACTTTCGCTGCGATTCGCGCGCGCAGGTCGGTGTCGCCGTAACAGGTGGTCACGCCCTCCACCTGCAATTCGGGAGACTGCGCCGCGAACATCACTGCCACGGCGTCGTCATAGTAGGTTCCGATGTCGGTGTCGAGGATGATTCTGGTCTTTTCCATGGTGTTTCTCTCTTTCTTATTCATTCCGCGGAAGGGATGGGCCGGGAAGATGTTGCATGCGTGATGCGGTAGGCCTGAACCGCGGGGCTCTGCGCATACGGCCACTTGGCCGACATCAACATGTAGTCGGTCGTGGTGTACGAGCCGTCTACCGTGTCGGCAAGGGAATTCGGCCCGTCGAAGCCGATGACTCGCCAGCCGATGAAGCCGGCATTGCCGCCGTACACCGGGTCGGCGTAGAAGCCTTGGCGGGTGTGCGTCACGAGCATGTCGAAGAAGCCCATGCCCGTATCGTTCACGGGTTGATTGCTTGGGGGAGGCCCGCCTTCGCCGGCGTTGGAGGCGACGTCGTTGCTCAGAACGACGTGCTTGGGTTTTGGCTTGCCCGATGCTTTCGTGAGAACGGCATCTCGTTCCTCGTCGCTGAGTTCGGTGAATCCTCTTCGGTAGGCACTTTCGCTGAGCTCGTCGAGAGTCTGAATACCGTCTCGATACACCTGCTGGCGATGCTCGATTCGGTTCTGCCAGGCTTCGTGTTCTTTTCCGCTCATTTCCAGAAACCCGTCGCCCCGGGCACTTGCATAGATGTAGTCGGTGCCGGAGAGAAAACGATCGAGAAATCGCACTACCTGCGCCTCACGTGCCCCCGGGTCGTAGTCGGTGGGAATGATGCGGGCGGTTGCCGCCTCGATGACCTGCCACTCGTGCTCGGTGAAGAATGTTCTTTGCGGGCCCTTCAGTGGCGAGGCCGTCGTGGTTGGCCACTCTGATTGGCTGACCATGTGCTTGTTTCCTTTCGTGGGGTGTGAAGGGTTCATAGTGGGTTGCGGCCGTGCTTGTGCACCTTGATGATGCGTTCGCACACGCGCCACGCGTTAGCCATGATGGTCAGGGTCGGGTTCACCCCGGTGGAGGTCGGAAAGAAACTGCCATCGAGAATGTACAGACCGGGAACATCGTGAGTCTGATTCCAGATGTCGACGACCGACTTGTTAGGGTCGGTTCCCATGCGGGCAGTGCCCATCTCGTGGCAGCAGTTGCCGGTGATCTTGTCGAGATACACCGGAACCACTTTGCTGGCGCCGGCTTCGGTCAGAATCTCCATGTTCTTGTCGACTTGCCAGTTGGTGTGTGCCAAATCGTTCGGATGCGGCGTGTGGGTGATTCTCGCCACGGGCAGCCCCCAGCCGTCGGTGATGGTGGGGTCGAGGTCGACGATGTTCTGTTCGCGGGGCAGATCCTGAGTCATCACGCCGAGCTTCATGCTGTGGTTGAAGAGGTCGCGGTCGGCGTCTTTCGAGGCCTGGCCCCAGGTGGGCCGACCGGGGAAGGTCCAGTTGATCGGGTGCCCGAGCATGGAAGCGAAGATCAACGTGCCGAGAAGGTGGCCTCGGTCGTAGTCGGTTTTATAGAAGTCGAACGACATCGAGTTCATGTAGTGACCGGCCCAGGGGTAAAGCGGGTCGACGACCTCTTTGTCGAAGAGGCCGACGGCGAACAGATATTCATGAAAGGTGGCGTTGCGACCGAGCAGCCCGCTCGAGTTGCCTAGCCCGTCTTTATGATGCTCCGTGGCTGAGAGACGCAGCAAGCGTGTTGTCTCGATCGCTCCCGCGCAGCACAGAACAACGTCGGCGAGTTGCTCGAATTCGTTGCCCTCGATGTCGGTGTAGACGACGCCGCGCGCCTTTCCATCGGGAGTGAGCAGAATGCGACTGACGTAGCAGTCCGTTCGAAGGTCGAGCAGCCCGGTGGCGAGGGCGTCGGGAATGAAGGTGTTCGCCGTGGAAGACTTCGCGCCCACCGGGTCGCCGTACTGCTGCCAGAAGCCCGAGTAGACATGCGGCTTACGGCCCTTGTAGGGCGTCGTCACCATGGCCTGGGGAATAGGGAACGTGCTGTGGCCCATCTTCTTCATCGCTTGGCTGAACACGCGCCCGTAGTGGCTGAGGGCGACCGGCGGGGTCGGGTAGCCCTTACTGCGCGGGGCCTCCCAGCGGTTCGCTCCTGCCAGGCCCGAGGTGCCGAGTTCCCACTCGACCTTCGTGTAATAAGGCTCGAGGTCGTCGTATTGGATGGGCCAGTCCACGAGACTCGCACCTTCGATGTCGCCGTGCAGCGATCGCAGTCTGAAGTCGTCGAGGGTCATGCGCGGTACGATGCCGCCCCAGTGGATGGTTCCACCGCCGACGCCCTGAGGCGTGGGCGAAAACTGAGTAACCTCGGTTTCGGCGTCTTCGCCGTTGCGGTAGGTGCGGGGTTTCAAATCGGGGTCTGGCCACACGTAGTTGCGATTGATGTATTTCAGTTCATCACCTGAGTAGTGCTCGTTGCGCAGGTACGAACCTCGCTCGAGCGCCACGACCTTCACTCCGGCCTCCGTCAACACTTTGGCTGCCGTTCCACCCGAGGCGCCCGCCCCGATGATCAGAACGTCTGTGCGTTCTGGATTCTTTCGTGTCGCTGACATGTCTAGCCTTTCATTTTCCTTGGTTGATCTCTGTCCGACAGATTCTGTTCACCCTCGGCGCACTCGATAGAGGGCCGAATGGCGTTGGGCCGACTACCAGCGAATGCCGAACACGAACAGCGCTCCTATCGCGAGGCCGATCACGAGCGGCAGGGCACGTTTCAGTGACGAGACGGCACTGTCTCCGCCCTGTCTGTTGAGGGCCACCACCGCAATCAGAATGAGGCCCTGAATCATCGCCTGGATGTAACTGTTCACATTGAGCAGGTCGAGGATGTTCGAGATGAACTGAATAATGAGAACACCGATCGCGACTCCTCGAATGGTGCCGACGCCACCCGTCAGGGGAGCGCCGCCCACCACGACCGCTGCAATCGACGCCAAGGCGTACGTGCTGCCATAGGCCGGGTCTGCGGTTTCGAGCCGGGCCATCAGCACCAGCGCGCCGAGCCCCGCGCAGAAGCCGGAGATCATGTAGACGGCCAGCCGCCGCCGGGCCACCGGGATGCCCGCGAACACCGCCGCTTCTTCGTTACCGCCGGTCACATAGATCTGACGGCCGAAGACCGTTTTCGACATCACGATGTGGCCGATCACGATGATAACGAAGAAGAGGATCACAGCCGTCGGAATTCCGAAGAAGCTGTCGGTGAGCAGAGGCAGAGCATTCTCACCCGACAGGCGGATCGGGTTGGAGCCGGAGATGTAGTATGCCGCTCCGGTGGCGATAGTCATCGTGCCAAGAGTGATGATGAAGGGTTGGAGCCGTGCGAACGCGACCCCGAGACCATTGATGGCGCCGACGAACAGCCCGGTCACGAGTGCCGCCGCGACGATCGCCCACGGCCCGTACGGCGCGAACTTCGCGCCGATGATCGAGGCCAGCGCAAGGGTTGCCCCGATGGAGAGATCGATCCCTGCTCCACCTGCGATGATCACGAACCCCTGTCCGACGGCCAGCAGCCCGATGATCGACGCCAGAGACAGAACGTTGCGCACGTTGTCGACGGTGAGAAAGAACGGCGAGAGCGAGGTACCGACGATCAGTACGAGTAAGAGGGCCGGTAACGCACCCGCCTTTCTGAAGATGGACTGTACGACTTGTGAGGGTCTGGGCCGCACAGGCCCAGTCGGCGCGGAATCGGCGCGCGTGGGGGAGGTTTGTAGCGAGTTCGTCATTGCTCTCGGCTTTCTTGGCTCATGGATTGCAGTACTCAGGCAGCTGATTCAGACCATTGCAGAAGACAAGATCTGCTCTTCGGTCGCCGTATCGGCAGGCAGGTCGGCTACAAGGCGCCCTTCTCTCATGACGAGGATGCGGTCGGCCACGGCGAGCAATTCGGGCAACTCCGACGAGATGAGGAGAACGCCCGCTCCCTTTTTCGCCAGGCTGTTGATGAGTCGGTAGATCTGGAATTTGGCGTTGATGTCGACGCCTCTGGTCGGCTCGTCGAAGATGTAGACCGAGAAGTCGTCGAGAAAGCATCGGCCGATGACGACCTTCTGCTGATTGCCGCCGCTCAGGGTTCCGACGAGCACTTCGGGCCCGGTCGCCTTGATACCGAGTTGCTGAATCAGTTGGAGCGAGATGTCTCGCTCTTTGCGCGGCCGCAGCCAGCCGCCACGCGAGATTCGCCGGGTGCCGGTCGAGGTGAGGTTCTGGCGAATGCTCATGCTGAGTACCAGGGCCTGGCTCTTGCGCTCTTCGGGAACCATCATCAGCCCCGCCTTGATGGCTTTGCGGGGGCTGGTAATGCGTGCCTTCTCGCCGTCGATGAAGACCTCACCCGAGGTGAAGCCATCGACCCCGAAGACGGCCCGCGCAACCTCTGTGCGACCCGCACCCAGCAGGCCGCCCAGCCCGACGATCTCACCGGGACGCACGTCGAAGCTCACATTGTCGAATTTGCCCGCACTGCTGAGGTGCCGAACGGAGAGGCGTGGCCGGCTGCCGCCATCCTTGACCTCGGTATCAGCTCCCGGGGCGACCTGTGCGTCGTGAACGAACCGTTCGACGGTGCGCCCCACCATCGCGCGAACCATGTCGTCGTGCGTGAGCTCGGCCATCGGCGAGGTGATGATGTGGCACCCGTCGCGCAGAACAGTGACGGTGTCGGCGAGGCGGGCGAGATCTTGAAAACGGTGACTGACCAGCACAAAGGCAGTACCTGTCTCGCGTTCGCGTTTGACGACCTCAAAGAGGTGGCGAACCTCCGGCTCTGTCAAAGCGGCGGTCGGTTCGTCGAGAATGATGACCCGTGCCTGATGTACCAGGCTACGGCCGATCATCACGAGTTGCTGAATGCCCGGCGAGTGATCACCCAGACGCGACAGCGGGTCGATTTTCAGCCCGAGCGAATGCAGCACGGGTTCTGCCTGGGCCCGGAGGGCGCGGCGAGAAACGAACCCGCCGCGGCTCGGCAATGCAATGACGCCGATGTTCTCTGCCACCGACAGATCGGGAACCAGCGACAGCTCTTGTGGAACGGCGCTGATGCCCAATCGGCGAGCCTCGGTGGGGGTAGGAATAGTGACCGGCTGAGAGTCGACGAAAATCCGCCCGGCATCCGGCTGAATGATGCCCGAAAGCACCTTCGACAACGTCGACTTCCCGGCACCGTTCTCTCCGCTGATGGCGTGCACGGTTCCCGGGTAGAGGGTGAAGTCGACGTCTGACAGAGCCAGCACGCCCGGATAGCGCTTGGATATGTTACGCAAGGCCAAGACTGCTGAGGGGTCTACCGCCGCCTCCGGCCGCGCTGCGCGATCATTCGGTCGCTCGGCCATGCTGACTTCGATGTGAAAGTCGTTCATGGTGATGTCATTCCCTTCGACTGGGGCAAGACGGATGATCGGCAGCGCGTGCTCTGAAGAGCGCCGTGCTGGGTGCGAGTCGCTCAGCTCGCCGAGCCCCAGGTCGTTGCGCAGTAAGCTGCCGTGTTGTCTTTCGTCAGCAGCGGCGGCTGCTGCAATAGCACGGCCTTCGGGTAGTCCTGCTTATCGATCGCTTTGATGGCGATGCGCAGAGCGAGATCGGCGTGCAACGGCGTGGCCGGCACCGAGGCCAGCACCGATCCGTCTTCGATGGCCGCGCAGGTGGCTTTGTCGTCACCCCAGGTGTAGATCGGAATGTCTGTGCGGCCGGTCTGTTCCAGTGCTGCGCGAACCCCGAGCGCCATTTCGCTGTACTGGGTGTACCAGGCGTCGATCTGCTTGCCCTGAGGAGACTGCAGGAAGCTCAGTGCCGATTGGTACGCCTTCGTTCGATCGAAGTCGGCCGGCGTTGCTTCGTAGGTCGTGATGCCGGAATAGTCTGTCGCGAGCGTTCCGGCGAATCCTTCGTGGCGCAAGATCTGCGGCGACGAACCCATGGTTCCCTGGGTCTCGACAACGGTACCCTTGCCGCCGAGTTTGTCGCCGATCGCCTTTGCCACATCGATGGCGCCCTGTTTGTAGTCGAGGTACACCCACGAGTTCGGGCACGTGGTGTCGACCGTGCGTTCCATGCCGATGATGAAGATCCCGGCGTCACACACCGATTTCACGGCAGGTGTGAGGGGGCCGACCGATTCGGGGAACACCAGCACGCCATCCACTTTCTGGCTGACACATGACTGGAGATCGGAGACCTGTTGGCTGGGGTCGTTAGTCTCCGTGTACTTGATGGTGACGTTCGGGTGCCGTGCGGCCTCGATCATCAAGCTCTCTTTCTGAGCCGTCGACCAGGGGTTGTTCGACAGCCCTTGCGAGAAGCAGAACGTGTACGTCTTCGAGGGATCGCCAATCGGTCCGTCGGGAACCGGCTCGGCCTGCGAATACAGCGGGGTCAGTTCTTGCCCGGTGATCGGACCGATATCTGTCGGCCCCGACGACGGTTGGATCACCTGGGCGTCTGCGGGAGCGTACAGCGCCGCGTTGATGGGATCGTAATAGCCTGCGATGCCCGAAGCCGAAGGCGCGGCAGTTCCGCCGCCGATCGAACAGCCGCTCAGTGCCAGCATGATCAGCGTGACATACGTCGCACCTTTGGCTATCGAACCGTAGCGGTGTCCCTTCGTTAAATGAGATCCGGGCGTCGGCTTTTCGTTGTTCATCGTGTACCTCATCGTTGAGTTTTTCGAATGCGTGATTTGACGGTGCAGTGACAGAACCATTCGGGCTGACACATGCCGGCAGCAGATACTGCCGTTGGGTGCAAGGACGTGTGCCGGTTCGGCCGTCACGCGTCCATGAGGTCGGGGTCGTAGGCGTTACGCACCCCGTTCTCGAGCTCTTCAATCCGGGCGACTTCGCCTGGCTGAAGAGAGAAATCGAAGACGTCGAGGTTCTCTGCCATGCGATTGGGATTCACTGTCTTCGGAATGACCACGTTGCCGAGGTCGAGGTGCCAGCGCAGCAGAACCTGCGCCACGCTCTTGTCGTGCTGTTCTGCAATGCTCTGCAGCACGGGGTTCTGAAGCAGATTTCCGTACGCGAGAGGAGACCATGCTTCGGTGACGATGCCGTGGGCTGCGTTGAATTGTCGTAGCGCCCGGCGCTGAACGCCCGGGTGAAGCTCGATCTGATTCACGACGGGCACCGTTTGCGATTCGTCGAAGAGCCGGCAAAGGTGACTCTCCTGAAAGTTCGCGACACCGATCGATCTCACCAGACCGTCGGCCCTGAGCTTCTCGAGTGCGCGCCAGCTCTCTGGGTACAGATCGAGCTTCGTCATCGGCCAGTGGATCAGGAACAGGTCGAGGTACTCCAGGCCGAGTCGCTGCAGACTGCCGTCGAAACCTCGAAGGGTCGCGTCGTATCCGTGGCTCTCATTACCGAGCTTCGTGGTGACGTACAGCGTGTCGCGGTTCACCCCGGATCGCCGGATGCCCTCACCGACACCGACCTCGTTCTGATACTGCTCAGCCGTGTCGAGGAGACGGTACCCTCGTGCGATCGCCGTTTCGACTGCCGTTGCTGCAGCGTTGTCATCCGGGCCATAGATGCCGAGGCCGATCTGTGGAATCGTCGATCCATCATTCAGCTTCACCTGGGGAACGTCGGTCATTTGGTCCTCAATCGTCTCTGACATACCGATGTTACTTAGAGTTGCTAGTAACACAATTGATAGCATAGATACGGATTCAGATCGTGTCTAGTCCTGTGTGATTTAACGTTATTTGTTTCTTAACAGCAGATGCCGTTTTGGGCATGGCTGTGCCTGAGTGCGCGTTACGCGAGCGAGTGAAACCGCTGGTAGCGCCCTCCTGCGAACTCAGAGAATCTCGACCAGGTTTCGATACGGGTCGAGGCGCGGATCGCTGACATCGAGTTCGGTCACCAGTACGTCGATGCGCGACATCGGCAGCGCACGAACGAGTGAGCGCGTGCCGAGCTTGCTGGAGTCTGCGGCGAGCACCACGTGCTCAGACGCATCGGCCATGGCGCGCTTCACTTCGACCTGGGCAGTGGTTCCCTCGCTGGTTCCCATCATCGGGTCAAGACACGTCGTGGAGACGAAGCACCGCGTCAGAAGGAATCCCGACACCGCCGCAACCGCCAACGGGCCGACCAGGCTGTGGTTCGCCTCTTCGGATTCACCGCCGGTCAGGTAGGAGCGAATGCCGGCCTTGTTCTGCAGGGACTCGAAGGTCGCGAGACCGTTGGTGATGACTGAGAGCTGTTCGGCACGCGCGATGGAGCGGACGAACTGGAACACGGTCGTCGAGGCGTCGAGGCCGATGGCTGTCTTGCGGGGTAGCAGGGGGAGCAGCTTCTGCGCTATCCGCCGTTTGGCGGCGAGTTCGCGCCCTTGGCGCTGCTGGAAGTCTTCGACACCCACGTGGATCGCCCCGCCGCGCACCCGGCGAGCGATTCCTTCTTGCTCGAGAAAGTCGAGGTCCCGGCGAATGGTCATCGGGTGAACGTTCCACTTGGCGGCCGAGGCATTCAGGTCGATGACTCCGGCTGTGCGCAGTTCGCGGCGCAGCTCTTCGCGTCGGTCTTCGTTGGCAACCGACCCTGATACCGTCATGCTTCCGCTCCCGTCCGCGCCCACTCGCGTACACCAGTGTTAGCTCATGTTATCAAAGTGTTACGGCATGTAATGCAGCGGATGTCCAGCTTGCACAGCATGAGAGATCTTGCTACATTTCACATTAAGTAGCAGCACTCCGCCGCTGGTTCGAGTCGTCAAGGTAGACGTCTTGTGTACATTCTTGGGAAATATCAAATGTCGGTTCACATCGCTATAGACCTTGGCGCCACGAGCGGCCGAGTAAGTTATGGGTCGCTCGAGGATGGGCAGCTCACGTTCGTGGAAGTCACCCGGTTCTCGAACGAACCGATTCGTAAAAACGGGCTTCTGATCTGGAATCTCGATGAGTTGTTCAGGCGGTCGCTCGAGGGAGTTCGTGCGGCAATCAAGCATGCCGAGCAAAACGGACGCCTGCAGATCAGTAGTATCGGCATCGACAGCTGGGGTGTGGATTTCAGCTTTGTTCGCACGGCCGACGGTGATGCGCTCGATTCCTCGCACTACCGGAGTGCGTCGAAGTCTTACTTCGAGTTCATGAAGAACGTCATCCCCGAAAGCGTTGCATACTCTCGCACGGGAATCTTGGGCATGCCGATCAACAGCATCAACCGGTTGGCAGAGCTCTACACGAGTGACGCGGCCCCGCGAGATCGCTCGATCGTCTTGATTCCCGACCTGTGGGTGTTCTGGCTGACGGGAGTGCTCGGGGCAGAGCGCACCATCGCTTCCACCACAGAGCTTCTGGATGCGACGACCGGCGACTGGTCGATCGAGCAGCTCACAGCTGCAGGAGTTCCGAAGGGCGCGCTTCCCCCGGTCTTCGAAACAGGCAGCGTCGCGGGTCGCCTCACACCGCGTGCTGCCGCTCAGGTCGAAGCCGAGCAATCCGTCGTTGTCGTACGGGTCGCCGAGCACGACACGGCTTCGGCGGTACTCGCGCTGCCGGTGGCGCCCGATCGCCCCGATTTCGCCTATATCTCCAGCGGATCATGGTCTTTGGTCGGCCAGGAGCTGTCTGCTGCCATTGTGAGTGCAGAGGCACGATCGGCCGGATTCACGAATGAGCAAGGCGCATTCGGCAGCACACTCTTCATGCGTAATCTGACGGGCCTGTGGCTTCTCGAAGAGTGCGTACGTGAATGGAACGCGAGCCGCAGTGAGCCTTTGGCAGTCGTGGATGTGATTTCAGAAGCCGACACGGCCACGCCGTTCGCCGCTCTCATCGACGTGTCGCATCCAGATTTCGTCGAGCAAGGCCAGACGGTAGAACGTATCGTGCAGCACTGCAGAGACGAGGGCTTCGCGGTTCCTGCCACACCGGGTGAGTTCGCTCGCTGCATCCTGGAAAGCCTTGCGCTCGCATATCGCCTGGCCATCGAAGCCGCAGAGAAGTTGAGCGGCAAGAGTTCGTCGGTCATTCACCTGACGGGCGGCGGCTCACGCAGCGAGCTCCTCTGTCAGCTCACCGCCGACGCCTGCGACCGGGTTGTTCTGGCCGGCCCCGCCGAGGGTTCAAGCGCAGGCAATGTGCTGGTGCAGATGATCAGCGCGGGCACGATACGCGATACCGAACATGCGCGGGAACTGATGCGTGCAGCCTCGCCACCGAAGCAATACGAGCCTGCGCCTGAGGCGCAACGGCGCTGGGAAGCTGCAATCGAGTGGGCGAACGGGACGTCGGCAGGGCGAAAGGGTGTGCGAGCATGACGAGCGAGCTACGTGAGAGCGCCCTGCGACTTTCGCATGAGCTAGGAGACCCCGCCCACGATTGGGCGATCCTCGCTGAGGGGAACGTTTCGGCAGCCGCCCCCGAGAACACCATGTTCATCAAGGCAAGCGGTGTCTCGATGGTCAGCGCCGAACTCGGCGACTACGTGCACGTCTCGCTGACCCCCATCCTCAGACTGCTTGATGACGAAGGCGCAGACGACGAAACCGTCGGGTCTGTACTAATGGCTTCGCGAATCGACGATACGGCGAAGAGACCCTCGGTCGAGGCCATCCTGCATGCCGTCTGCATCGACGTGGCTGGGGCGAAGTTCGTGGGGCACACGCACCCGACCGACGTCAATTCACTGTTGTGCTCGTCACAGGCCCAAGCGCTGGTAGCGGGTGGCCTGTTTCCCGACCAGATCGTGGTGCTGGGCCAGTACCAACTACTGATTCCGTACACCGACCCGGGGCTGTCGCTCGGCCGCCTCGTGCGCGAGCGCCTTCGGGCCTTCACGGCAGAGCATGGGTCGATGCCGAAGGTTATCTATCTCGTCAATCACGGCATGTTCGCCCTCGGCCACACCGCGGAGGAGGTTTCGCAGATCACTCTCATGGCCGCCAAGTCCGCTCGAATTCTTGCCGGAGCACTTGCCATCGGAGCCCCCGTTCACTTGTCGGCTCGTGACGCCGAGCGTATCGATACCCGGCCCGACGAGTTGCTGCGCCGAGTGGCGCTTGGTCAGAAAGGAGAAACACCATGGTCATGAGTACTGCCTCAATGCGCGCCGAGGCCGGCGACGTCGTACTTGAGCTTCGCGGTGTCTCCAAGTCGTTCGGCCCGGTGCAAGCCCTTCGCGACGGTGAACTCGTTCTGCGAGCGGGTTCTATTCACGCACTGATGGGTGAGAACGGGGCGGGCAAGTCGACGATCGTGAAGATCATCGCGGGCCTGTACCAACGCGACTCCGGTGAGTTCGTGCTCGGGGGCGAGACGGTGCACTTTCGCTCTACAGCAGACTCGAAGCAGTCCGGCATCGCGGTCATCTATCAAGAGCCCACGCTCTTTCCCGATTTGTCGGTGACCGAGAACATCTTCATGGGCCGTCACCTGCTGAAGTCTTTCGGCCGAATCGACCGTGCGGCGATGCGTGGCCATGTTCGTCGTCTCTTTCAGCGCCTCGGAGTCGACATCGATCCCGACAGGCCCGCCGAAGGTCTTTCGATCGCCGATCAGCAGATCATCGAGATCGCAAAGGCGATCTCGCTCGAGGCCCGGATTCTGATCATGGATGAACCCACCGCCGCCCTGAGCGAGGTCGAAGCGAGCCGGCTGTTCGCCGTCGCCCGAAGCCTTCGCGACGAGGGGCGCGCCATCCTCTTCATTTCGCATCGCTTCGACGAGGTCTACGACCTGTGCGACACCATCACGGTGATGCGCGACGGCGCATACATCTCGACCGATCGCATCGAGGCCACAACGGTGGCAGGCATCGTTCGCAAAATGGTGGGCCGAGACGTCGACTCCCTCTATCCCAAGCAGACAGTGCCGATCGGCGATGTCGTTCTGAAGGTCGAGAAGCTCACCTCGACCGGTCAGTTCCATGACATTTCGTTCGAGGTCAGAGCCGGGGAGATCGTCGGTCTCGCGGGCCTGGTCGGCGCGGGGCGGAGCGAAGTAGCGCGCGCGATCTTCGGAATAGACAGTTACGAAAGCGGCACGGTCACGCTCGAAGGCCGAGTCGTTCCGCGTCTGAATACGGTTGCGGCGATGCAGCTGGGTATCGCCTTGGTGCCCGAAGACCGCCGGCAGCAAGGCATCGTACTTCCGTTCGGTCTGGCGAGAAACAGCACCCTGGCCATCAAGTCGAGCCTGGCCCGATTCGGCTTCATCACAAATCGGTCAGAAAACCGGTCCGCCGCCGATTGGCTCGCACGCCTCAGCGTGAAGGCGAACGCTCTCGACACGAGCACGGCCACCCTATCGGGCGGCAATCAGCAGAAGGTCGTGCTGGCGAAGTGGCTTGCCACCAACCCGACGCTGCTGATCGTCGACGAACCGACCAGAGGTATCGATGTCGGCACCAAGGCCGACGTGCACGCCCTCTTATCGAAACTCGCGGGAGAAGGTCTTGCCATCATCATGATTTCATCCGAGCTGCCCGAAGTGCTGGGCATGGCCGATCGCATCCTGGTGATGCGAGAGGGCCACATGACCGCCGACATCCCTCGCTCTGAAGCGACCGCAGAGACAGTGATGTTCTCCGCAACCCATGAAAGGCGCTCGGCAGTATGACGACTCTCACTCGCGCAAAAAACGAGGGCGCGCTCGCGGGTGCAGCCGGAGCATTCGCCAGGTCGCGCGAACTCGGTGTTCTACTGGCATTTCTCCTTCTGCTGATCGTGACAGTGAGTCAGAATCCACTCTTCTTGTTCGGGCCCGATGGCCCTCGCGACCTGCTGCTCAGCCCGGCCATCCTGGTCATCCTCGCCACCGGTCAGGCCATCGTGCTGATCACGCGCAACATCGACCTGTCGGTCGGATCGGTCTTGGGGCTCAGCGCGTGGCTGACCGGCCGACTGTTCATCGATTTTCCTGGAATACCGGTATTGCTCGTCGTTCTCGCCGGGGTCTGTTTCGGCGCGCTTCTCGGAATGGTCAACGGGCTGCTGGTGGCGATCGCAAAGGCGCCGGCTCTGGTCGTGACCCTCGGCACCCTCTACGCCTATCGGGGAATCAACGTGGCGTGGTCGCACAGCTCGATGATCAACGCCACGCAACTTCCCCACGACTTTCTTGCCTTCGGCATCGGCACCGTATTCGGTATTCCCTCCCTCGCCATCGTCGCCGTCGTCGTGTTACTGGCAGCAGCCTGGTACCTGAAGAACAAGCGCGGTGGGCGCGAGTTCTACGCGATCGGGTCTGACCCGGAGGCCGCGCGACTGTATGGCCTGAACGTCACGCGGCGTCTCCTGATCGCTTTCGCCGCATCCGGTGCACTCGCCGGGTTGTCGGGCGTGCTGTTCACGGCCCGGTACGGAACCATCGACTCCCAGGCCGGCAGCGGGCTCGAGTTGAGCGCCGTGGCAGCCGCGGTGATCGGTGGCGTGGCCATCTTCGGTGGCAGCGGATCGGTGTGGGGTGCAGGCATCGGCGCCCTCCTGCTGGTCAGTATCAATCGCGCTCTGCCCCTTCTGGGCATTCCCGACTTCTGGCAGCAGGCCGTGGTCGGTGTGCTCATCCTCGGTGCCATCGTGCTCGACCGGATTCTTTCTCTGCGTCAAGCGCACCGGTTCACTTCAATCAGAGAGTCGTCACATGACTGAAACAGATACCCTGGTGGCTCCCGTCACGAGGGAGTCGAGAAAGTACGCAGCCTACGGTTCGCCGCTCTGGCAGCGGGTGCTACTGACCCGAGAGTTCGCGGTGATCATCGCCGTCATCATCGTGGCCATCGTCGCCTGCAGCAGTATTCCCAAGTTCGCGACTCCATTGACTCTGAGCTATCTGCTGCTCGACCTGACGCCGGTGCTCCTCATCGCCCTGCCGATGACCCTCATCTTGATCTCGGGCGAAATCGACCTGTCGGTGGCGAGCACTGTAGGCATCAGCAATGTCGTGCTGGGCTTCTTGTACGCGGGTGGCGTTCCGATCGAGTTGGCGATGGTCATCTGCCTGGCGGTAGGCCTTTTTGTCGGCGCGCTCAACGGGTTCTTGGTGACGGTGGTGGGATTGCCCTCGCTCGCGGTGACGATCGGCACGCTCGCGCTGTTCCGCGGAATCGCCGTCGGAATTCTCGGCACCACGTCGATAACCACTTTTCCCGCTTTCTATAAGAGCCTGGCGAATGCCAATTTCCCGCGCACGGGGATTCCTCTTGTCATGGTGCTTGTTGCCGCGCTCGTGATCGTGTTCGCTCTGCTCCTCCATTTCACACCCTTCGGCCGCGGAATCTTCGCTACCGGGCGTGCGCGGGAGGTCGCTCGGTTCTCGGGTGTGCGCGTAAAGAGAACCAAGTTCATCCTCTTTCTGCTGAGCGGACTGCTGGCCAGCCTCGCGGGCATCTATTACACCTTCCGTTATGGCAGTTCCCGGGGCGACAATGCCGTCGGGCTCGAGTTGACAGTGATCGCCGCGGTTCTGCTCGGCGGCGTGTCGATCTTCGGCGGGCGAGGTGCCTTGCATGGCGTCATCGCCGGTGTCGTGCTCATCGGCCTTCTGCAGAGCGCACTGCGTTTCTCGAACGTGACCTCTGATGTGATCAACATCGTCACCGGGGCGCTCCTGATGGCTTCGGTTGTTGCGCCCACGGTTTTCGCCTGGCTTAAAAGCAGGCTCTTCTCGCGATTTTTTCCCAGCCCACATGCAACAAGAAAGGTACGTTTACAATGAATACACTTCCACTCCGCTCTCGACGCGGCAGGGCCGCCTTGGCCGCGCTGCTTGCGGTCGCCGTCGGTTTCACCGCTGCGGGATGCACTGGAACCGACGCGAACGCCACCGGTTCCACGTCGGCCGGTTCTGAAGCGCTGAGCATCGCCTATCTCCCGAAATTGCTGGGCAACCCCTACTTCGACAACGCGTCGAAGGGAGCGAAAGAAGCAACCACGGCGCTCGGCGGAACCTTCACCGAGGTGGGCCCGGCGGTCGCGGCCGCCGACGCTCAGGTCAGCTACATCAACACGCTGGCCCAGCAGCAGGTCGGGGGCGTCGTCTTGTCGGCGAGTGACCCCTCGGCGCTCGGCCAGGCTCTGACCACCGCGCGCGAAGCGGGCACGAAGGTGGTGACCTTCGACTCTGACGTCGAGCCCCAGTATCGCGACATGTTCGTCGGCCCCGCTACCGACGAAAGCATCTCCAAGGCCATGGTCGATCAGCTGGTCGCCCAGATCGGTGACAGCGGCGATATCGCCATCTTGGGCGCTTCGGCCAACGCAGCGAACCAGAACGCCTGGATCGGTGGCATGAACACGTACATCGCCTCGAACTTTCCGAACCTCAAAGTGGTCGACACGTTCTACGGCAATGACGACGACCAGATGTCGTTCGACAAGACAGCCGCATCGCTGCAGAAGAATCCGAATCTGAAGGGCATCATTGCGAGCACGAACGTCGGCCTGGCGGCAGCGGCCCGGTACATCTCCCAGTCGTCGTTCAAAGGCAAAGTCGCCCTCACCGGTCTCGGCACCCCCAACGCCACAAAGGCGTTCATTCAAGACGGAACCGTGAAGTCGTTCGTCTTGTTCAGCCCCGCCGACATGGGCTACCTCGCTTCCTACGCTATCGATGCGCTCCGCAAGGGAACGATCACCGGTACCGAGGGTGACAAGTTCTCGGCCGGGCGACTCGGTGACTACACGGTGGGAGCGAACGGCGTGGTTTACGTCGGTGCTCCGATCATCTTCGACGCCTCGAACATCGACCAGTACGACTTCTAGGCCACCTCGTGGCAAGGCGGTGGCATCGGAGCATTCTTCGGCACCACCGCCTTGCCTTCATATCCAATTCTTTGACAGAAAGTCTCGATGATGAATCCAACTGCTGCAGAGCTGATCGAGCGTTCGAACCGGCTCGGCTCTGATCCGAAGAACACGAACTATGCCGGCGGCAACACCTCGGCCAAGGGTGTCGAGATCGATCCGGTGACCGGCGCGGAGGTCGAGTTGATGTGGGTCAAGGGCTCGGGCGGCGACCTCGGCACTCTGACGGAGTCGGGGCTCGCGGTGCTGAGGGTCGATCGGCTGCGTTCGCTGGTGAACGTGTATCCGGGGATCGAGCGTGAAGACGAGATGGTCGCCGCGTTCGATCACACCCTGTTCGGTAAAGGTGGCGCGGCGCCGTCGATCGATACCGCGATGCATGGCCTCGTCGACGCGGCGCACGTGGACCACTTGCACCCGGATTCGGGCATCGCGATCGCGACGGCCGTTGACGGTGAGGAACTCACGACGAAGATCTTCGGTGACTCGGTGGTGTGGGTGCCTTGGCGGCGGCCCGGCTTTCAGCTCGGCCTCGACATCGCAGCGATCAGACAGGCCAACCCCGAAGCGATCGGTTGCATTCTCGGTGGGCATGGCATCACGGCGTGGGGCGGCACCTCTGACGAGGTCGAGGCGAACTCGCTCTGGATCATCGATACGGCGGCGGAGTACATCGCCGCTCATGGTCGCGCCTTTCCGTTCGGCGCTGGCCTCGATGGGTTCGGTGCGCTGCCCGAGGCGGAGCGCCGGGCGAAGGCCGCCGCGCTGGCGCCCACGATCCGCGGGCTCGCGTCTGCCGACAAACCGATGGTGGGGTCGTTCACCGACGCCGAAGTGGTGCTCGACTTCCTGGGTTCTGCCGAGCATCCGCGGCTCGGCGCTCTGGGTACGAGCTGCCCCGACCACTTCTTGCGCACCAAGGTCACGCCGCTGATTCTCGATCTGCCCGCTTCGGCATCGGTCGACGAATCGATCACCCGGCTGAAAGAGTTGCACGCCGCGTACCGCGAGGAGTACGCGGCGTACTACCAACGTCACGCCACCGAAGATTCGCCGGCGATGCGCGGCGCTGACCCGGCGATCGTGCTCATTCCAGGTGTGGGGATGTTCTCCTATGGTGCGAATAAGCAAACCGCACGAGTCGCCGGCGAGTTCTACATCAACGCGATCAACGTGATGCGCGGCGCTGAAGCACTCTCGAGCTACGCGCCGATCGATGAGGGAGAGAAGTTCCGCATCGAATACTGGGCGCTCGAAGAGGCCAAACTCGCGCGCCTGCCGAAGCCGAAGTCGCACGCGACCCGGGTAGCGCTCGTGACTGGTGCGGCATCCGGAATCGGCAAGGCCATCGCCACTCGGCTCGCGGCCGAGGGTGCGTGCGTCGTGATCGCAGACCTCGACGTGCAGAAGGCTCGGGATGCCGCGGCAGAACTCGGTTCGCCCGATGTCGCTATCGGGGTGCAGGTCAACGTCACCAGCGCGGCCGAGATTCAGGCCGCCATCGACGCCTGCGTGCTGCACTTCGGCGGCCTCGACCTCGTGGTGAACAACGCCGGCCTCTCGCTCTCGAAACCTCTGCTCGAAACCACTGACGCCGACTGGGACCTGCAGCACAACGTGATGGCGAAAGGTTCGTTCATGGTGTCACGTGCTGCGGCCCGCGTACTGATCGAGCAGCAGATGGGCGGCGATATCATCTACATCTCGTCGAAGAACTCGGTGTTCGCCGGGCCGAACAATATCGCGTACTCGGCGACGAAGGCCGACCAGGCGCACCAGGTGCGGTTGCTCGCGGTCGAACTCGGCGAGCACGGTGTGAAGGTCAACGGCATCAACCCCGACGGCGTCGTTCGTGGCTCAGGCATCTTCTCCGGCGGCTGGGGCGCGAAACGTGCCGCGGTCTACGGCGTGCCGGAAGAAGAACTCGGCGCCTATTACGCGAAGCGAACCATTCTCGGCCGTGAGGTGCTGCCGGAGCACGTGGCGAACGCGGTCGCAGTGCTGACGGGCTCAGACCTCACCCACACCACCGGTCTGCACATTCCCGTCGACGCGGGCGTTGCCGCCGCCTTTCTCCGATGAACTCCGATGGTGGAAGCGTCGCCGTGGTCGGATCGATAAACATCGACGTGGTGATCGAGTTGAGGCAGTCGCCGTCCGCGGGAGAGACAGTTCTTGCTACGGGTCTCAGCGATGCTGTCGGCGGTAAGGGATTCAATCAGGCGAAAGCCGCCGCCCGAGACGCAACGACATTCTTGATCGGGTGCGTCGGCGACGACGCCGAGGGCGAGCAGGCGCGAAAGAGCGCGCGTGCCCACGGCATTCGAACCGACTTCATCACCGCACGTGCGACGAAGACAGGCCGAGCGTTCATTCAGCTTGTGCCCTCGGGACAGAACCGCATCGTGGTGGTACCCCTTGCCAACAGCGACGTGAGCGCCGAGTTGGTTCGAACTGCGCTTGATCGGTGCCGCCCTAATCTCGTTCTGACCCAACTCGAAATACCAGCTGAATCGGTTGCAGCGGCGGCCGACTGGGCTGACTCGAATCGCGTTCGATTCGTTCTGAACCCCAGCCCGATGCGAGATCTCGACGCCGGGCTTCTTGCTGCGGCCGATCCACTCGTCGTCAACCGGGGTGAAGCTCAGCAAATAGTGCGTGGTGCTGGCGGGGTAGCGACCGGATCAGGCCCAGCAGAGAACGAGCCGGAAGAGTTACTGCGAGAACTGAGCACGATGTGCAGGAGCGCCGTTCTGACCGCAGGCGCAGGCGGCGCGTACGTCTTCGACGGTTGCGGCTTCCACCACGTCGCCGGGCTCGAGGTGAAGACTCACGACACAACCGGCGCAGGCGACGAGTTTCTTGGAACGGTGGTGGCTGCGCTGGCGGCCGGAAGCGAGCTGTTGCCTGCCGTGGAACTCGGCAACGAAGCTGCGGCAGCGATCGTGCAACTTTCGCGGTCGGCTCGGCTGTAACAGCGACCGGCGCGCACCGATCGTCGCGGGCTGATCGACGACGAACAACACCTGACCGTGCAGGTTCAGTCTGCCGATCAGCTCGCGACGCTTCGTCTCGTCATTCTGCCGCGCCCGATCGAACAGGGTCTTCCCGGCACTCAAGCACTCAGATCAGTACGCCAATCCCTTGGGCTCGGGGCCTAGCGGCGCGCTCTGAGGGTCGGTGATCTGAAATCCATTGGCCTTGTAACTGTCATAGTCGAAGTTCTCGACTTCGTCGAAGCCGACTCGGTGATAGGTGTCGAAGTCGTTCCAGTCTTCGTAGCCTTCACCGAAGCTGTGCTCGAGAAATTCATCTGCCATGGCCATACCGAGGCGCGGGGCGATGTAGAACGCACCCATGGCGAGCAGATTGCAGTTGTTCGCCGTCGAGGCGCGGAGGGCAGCCGGCACGCTTTCGGCGACTGCGGCGTGAACGTGTGGAACCTTGCTGGCCGCTACATGGATGCCCATGCCTGTGCCACAGAAGGCGAGCGCTTTCTCGAAATTGCCCTCGGCGATCTCGGCGCCCAGGCGAAAGCCGACCCTGTGGTACATCGGAATATTCTCGATTTCGGGCGTCACATCGGTAACGATCCAGCCCCGCGATTCCAGATGTTCTTTGACGGCCTCTTTCAGCGGAAACCCTGCGAAGTCAGCCCCGACGACGACATGCTTTTCTGCGGTGGTTTTCATAGTCAGTCCTTTGTCTCGCGAACGTCGGTCCCTGTCGCCGACGAAGAGTTCTGATAACTGACTCTATCGTCGTAGTGATACTTTGTGAAGTTCACATGACAACACACATCGATGCTGAAGCGTCACAATGGTGAAGGCCTCTGTAGCCCCCGAAGGATCTAGAAACTGCCGGCCGCACGCGCAACCGACGCGACCGCATTGACGAATTGGTGTGGGTCGCTGATCCCGTCGTCCATCATGACGAGGGTATCGAGCCCCGCTTGGTCGAAGCGGCGGATCGCGTCGGCGCAGTCGCTGGGCGTGCCGGACACGGTGACTGTTCGCATGACCTCGTCGGTTACGAGGTCGGCCCCGTCGGCGCCTTCACGCATCCGCTCTCGCAGCTGAAGGGCGAGTTTTTCGTCGATGCCGGCTAGCGCGGTGATCGGGGTGGCACCGTGCATGCCCAGAAAGCGGGCGGTTCGAGAGCGGATTCGTTCACGCGCGGCCGCCCCGTCGTTGTCGCAGGAGAAGAAGGTATACGCGGTCATCCGTTTCGGCTCGTATTCGGCGCCGACCCATGAGATGTACGGCGCAGATGAGAGCACGGAGAGCATCAGGCCGTCGGCTATTGTCGTGCCGCGCCGCAGCGCGACGGGCCCTTTGACTCCGAGGTACACCGGGATGTGTTTGCGCGGCTGGAACGAGAGCCCGGCCTGGATGTGGAGGCCGCCGACCGTTCGGTTGAGTTCTTGCCCGTCGAGTAACGCGCGGAGCGCTTCCGTGTATTCGATGAGATGGCCGATTGGTTTATCGAACGCGATGCCGAGTTTGCCGTGCATCCATCCGGCGTTGCTGGCGCCGAGGCCCACGATGAGACGGCCGCTCGAGATTTCGTCAAGCGCCGCGCATTCCATGGCGGTGAGAGCGACGTGTCTGGTCCACGGGTTGATCACACCTAGTCCGATCGTGATCTGGGTGGTGCGCGCTGCGACACCCCCTGCTACGGCGAATGCTCCGCGTTCGAGGTAGTCTTCGCTGAGCCAGAGCTCGGAGAAACCGAGCTGATCGGCGTATTCGGCCATGCTGATGGCCACGCCGGCGTTGCGACTTCCTGCCGGCGCGATACCCATCCTCATACGGTCACCCTAACGCTGCATCGAAGCTGGCAAGTGTCGGTTCGATCACTGGTACCGGTGCGAGGGTTGCAGCAGTGCTACCGACGTCTTTCAACCCGGTGGATGTTCCCAGCAGCACCACCCTGTCTGTGGCGCTGATCGTGCCGCGTGCCAACAATCCCGGCAGCACCGCGTAGGTCAGAGCTGACGAGGGTTCGAGGTAGAGTCCCTCGCCGCCGGCCAGCGCGGCCTGCGCTTCGAGGATCATGGTGTTCGATCCGCGAGCGGCTGTTCCGGCGGAGCGTTTGAGCGCGTTGAGGCCCTGCCATGTCGGGGTGAGCGCAGCGATTGAGAACGCGACCGACGGCTCGGGCACGTCAGTGATCGGGCCGCGCCCGGCCAGAGCTTCGGAGTACGCCCCGTAGGTCTCGGCGGCCACGATCCGCGGTATCGACGTTGTCAGCCGCAACTCGATCAAGTCCTCGAAGCCGCGTACAAGACCGGCAATGCCGTCGCCGTATGCCACGGGTGCGACGATCACGTCGGGCAGTGATTCATCGAACTGTTCCCACAGCTCGTACGCGATGCTCTTGTACCCGTCGACACCGAATGGGTTCGACCCAGACGGCGGATTCACGTAGCCCGACATGGGGACCCAGCCGCGCTGCTGAACCCCGTCACGCATCACCGCCCAACGGCCGGCCGGTTCGCGCAGTGCGGCGACCTGTGCCCCGTAGCTTTGCATCAAGACTTTCATCGCCTGCGGCACGGACTCCAACGTCAGCACGACGCAGCGCACGCCAAGCCGCGCAGCATACGCCGCGATAGCGGCGCCGTGGTTACCGGTACTGGAAACGACCACCGTGTCAGCGCCCTGCGCGAGCGCCTTGTTGACTGCGACGACCGCGAGCCGGTCTTTGTATGACCAGGTGGGGTTTCGTGATTCGTCTTTCAACCACAGCGATTCAAGACCGACGGCCGCTCCAGCCCGGCTCAGGCGCAACAACGGCGTGTCCCCTTCGCCGAGTCCCTGCGGTGCGTGACCGGCCAGAGAGGTGCCAAAAGGGAGGAGGTCGCTGAACCGTAAGACGCCCCTTTGGCTGTGTGGTGCGGGCAGACCGGTGACGCCGGTGAGGTCGTAGACGGGTGACGGGTACACGTTCACGCCCTGCTCACGACACACTGGGCAGAGCGCGTATGCGGCCTGTTCGTCGTAGCCGGTGTTGCAGCGCTGACAGGCAAGCCTGCCGGTGTAGGCGCTCACGCGTCGATCACGATCAGGTCGCGATTGTTTCCGGTGAGCATCCGATATCCCGTGTCGGTGACGACCAGTGTGTCTTCGACCATCATCCCGCCCCAGCCCAGCTCGTAGTAGGGCGTCTCGTAGCAGAAGACCATGCCCGGCCGCAGCTGATTCTGGGAGCCGGGGCGGATGAGCACCGGCTCGTACGTTGACATTCCGATGCCGTGCCCGCAGTGCTGGCGCCGGTACGGGGCAGGGCCGCCGTTATCTTGGACGGCCTGGACTGCGATATCGAAGAGCTCAGCACCAGTGATACCGGGGCGGGTGTGTTCGAGTTGGGTGTCGACGCCGGCGCGGATCGCGTCGTAGTACTTTTGTTGGCGCGCTGACGGAGCACCCAAAACGGCGGTACGCCCAATGTCAGACCAGTAGCCCTCTACAGTGCCGCCGACGTCGAACCTCAACAGGTCGCCCTTTTGTAGCAGCCGGTCGGTGGGTAGCGCGTCGGCGAACCCTGAGCGTTCGCCGCTCGTCACGACGACGAACCGGGGGTCTGCGCCGCCGGAGACCATGGTCTGAGAAACGACTGAAGCGAGTTGGCGTTCGCTGATTCCGGGCCGGGCGAACTCGATCGCGGCTTCGATCGCACGCTCGGCGAGCCGGCCGGCATACTCGAGGATCGCCACCTCGCCGGGGAGTTTCTGAGCGCGCACGTCGCTGAGCCAGTCGCTAGCATCCACCCAGCTGATGTCAGGAAATGCACCCACCAGCGCCAGACGCAGTTCGCTTGTCACGGCGGCCTGATCGATTCCGATACGGGACCGGTTAAGACCTGCCCGGCGCACCGCGCTCGTCAGCGCGCTGCCATAGTCGGGATGCTCATCGACAAGAGCAGTCGCCCGAGCAGTGCCGCCGACTGATTCGAAATAAAACCGCCCGTAGGCGACGTACTGGCTCTCATCGATGCCGGCGGCGAACGCGGGTGCGGTATCAGCCACCGGGCCGACAGTGACGAGTTGGTCGCCGGTCAGCAGCACCCCCATTGAGGCGGTGCCGTGTACCGCGGCTGAGACGCTGCGGTAGCCGGTCGCGTAGTCGACGTTCGCCGGAGACAGTACCAGCACCGCATCGAAGTCGCTGCTGGCCAGGCGGTCGCGAAGCCGACCGAGACGATCTGCGACGAGGTGACGGTCCACGCGGATCAGCGGACCGCCAGGAGAGGCGGGTGAAGAGGCGAAGGTGTCGGTCATCAGGCCTCCGGGGCGGCGTTGTGGGGTGCGGACTTTTTGTACGGTGCGATCACGTTTTCTGCGAAGTCGGCCATGGCATCGAGGGTCTGCTCGACCGTGTTGCAGCCAAAGAGCAGCCCAGACAACGTGGTGACGCCCGACTCGGCGTATGCGTGCACCTTGTCGAGGATCTCGGCGGGACTGCCGATGAGGTTGCGGTCGAGCCATCCGCCCTGCTGGTCTCGGAGCGTCGATGTCGACAGCGAACGCATGTGGGTGAAGAGTTGAGTTGCTTCGAACGCCTCCAGTGCGGCTTGGCTGGTAGCCCCGATACCAACCGAGAATTGCGGCGCGACCTCGAAGTCTTCCGGTAGTTCCCGGCCGGCCTGCTCGGCAGTCATGCGGATCTCGGTCACGCCGTCTGCGATCTCGTCGGGAGTCAGCACTGCGGGCAGCCAGCCGTTGGCGTACTTCGCGGCCCGCTCTTTGGAGCCTGCCGCGTTGCCGCCCGACAAGACAGGAAGGCGGCCGCGGTAGGGCTTAGGGTAGCTCTCGATGTCGGTGAATGACACGAATTCGCCGTCGTAGGAGGCGCGCCGCTTTGTGAAAAGCAGCTCAAGGGCCTGCAGGAATTCGTCGGCCTGGCGCCCCCGGTGCAGCGGCTTGCCCGGCCAGAGCGATTCGGTCTCCTCCCGGTACGCCCCGATGCCCACACCCAGGATGAAACGTCCGTGGCTGAGCTGGTCCAGAGTCGCCGCTTGTTTAGCGACGATCGCGGGATGCCGAAAAGACATCACCGTGATTGCTGTCGCCAACTCAAGCGTCGTCGTCTCAGCCGCCACGAATGCGAGGTAGATGTACGGGTCGTAGAACCGGGGTGCCTCACTGAACTCTGCACGAACGTAGGCTTGCGTGCTCACATGGTCGTTGCCCCACACCGAGTCGAACCCCAACCGTTCGGCCTCAACGGCCAGCATGATCGCCTGGTCGGGGTCAGCGTACGGCACCGGGTACATCATCCCCTCAGTGCCGGTCGGCACTCCTAAACCGAACTTCATACAACGACCGCCTCAGCTACCGACGGCTTTGTGCGCCACGCGGCCGTGGTCTGCGGAATCGAGAACAACAGATAGATCACCCCGCCCAGCACGGGCAGTACGTGCCAGAACGCGTCGCCCAGTACGAGGCCGAGAACAAGATTCACCGCCACCGTCACGACTAACGCCGAGACAGCCCGCCAATTCACTGCAGTGATGCTTCCGATACTGCGGGCGTAGCTCATTCGGTGAACAATGAAATAGTCCGCCAAGATGATGCCCGGGATGACCGGCAGAACATAACCGAGGTAGCCGATGAAGGCTAAGAAGCTCGGAATGATGCCGAACGACAAACCGATAATACCGATCGCGATGCCGATAATGCCGATCGCGATGTTCGACACTCGCCTCGACACGCCGATCGCGTTGGCTGCTGCGAAACTGCCCGCATACAGTTCGTTGGTCTCAACCGTGACGGCTTGTACGAAGAACGCGACCGTCGCAAGCCCGGTCAATCCGATCAGGCCGAACGCCGCCCCGAGATCGGAACTTTTCAAACCCAATCCCAAGATCAGTCCCAACAAGTTGAAGCCGAAGTTACCGAGCACGAATTCTGCCAGGGTTGACGTGTATACCGCCCGCTTGTTACGACCGAAGCGCATGATGTCGGCGCTGATCGTGGCGCCGGCCATCCATTTAGCGACACCTGCCCCGAGAATCGCCGCGAACGTCATCTGGCCGGCCAACTTGGGTTCGGCGTTGAAGATCGCCGCGAATCCGCCGACGTGAATCAGGGTGAGGATGTCGGCGATCACGACCAGCACAATCATCAGTGGAACGCCGATCCGGCCCATCCATTTCATGCCCCGAGAAAAACCGAGCGCGGAGATCACAGTGAAGATGACGCCGAGGATTATGCAGTAGAAAACCTGCAACCCGGTCACGTTCGCGCCGGGGAAGACGCTGACCGTGATCCCGATGATGTATCCGTAGAACACCGCGATCACCACGGCGAGGATCAGCGACGGCAACCGGCTGCCCTGACGACCGAACGCGAACCGTGTCGTCAAAGCGAACGTGATCCGTTCGCGAAGCCCGATCATGCCCATCCCGATCGAGACCGCAGCGACGATGATCGAGATCAGCAGCGAGATCAGCATCCCCTGCACGAACCCGAAATACAACCCAAGGGTGTAGCCGAAAACGAGATCCGACGCCGAAACGGTCAAACCCATCCGAACTAATGAGATGTCCCAGGTCGACTGGAACTGCGACGCCGGCACGCGCGCCTCGGCGTAGTCCTCTGAGCCGGTAGCGGTTTCGATCGATGGTGCAGAGGTGGAGCTTGTCGATGCCATTGCTTCTCCTTGCAGAACGTGAAGGTGGTTGAGATAACTATTGTGGGATGTTATGAATCGTAGATCCGAGCACGGCCGCACCCTATAGGCAGGCGTGGCGTCTCTGGAAGGACAGATTGTGCTAATCACACAAGTCGTACGTAACCTGATCGAAATGGAAGGAGCCATCGAGTCGCTGATCCTCTCCCGGGTATGGGGGTCGCAGAGTTATGACGAGAACCACCTCGACCCCACCGAGCTCTCATCAAAGATCGAGTTCAACGTCGGCTGGCTCCTCCGCAGCCTGACTCTCGACGACAACGCTGAGCCTCCGGGAATGGCTGCAGCACTCGCCGTGGCCGACGAGATCGGTACGAGGCGCGCGATCCAAGGCGTAGCAATCGATGCCGTGATCTTCTCCTGGCGCACCGCTGAGCGGGTGATCGAAGAACAGCTGATCGGCTACGCCGGCCAAGTCGAGACCGGCGAGCTGCTCAACGCCATCCGCCGGCTCGGCTTTCTGATCGAGACCCTGACGAACCATTCGATAGACAGCTACCGCGTTGTGCAGCACGAAGTGACAAGCCACTACGACCGGTTATCCACCGACCTCGTCGCCCAAATCGTGTCCGGCACCGGCCTCAGCGCAGCCGACATCGAAGAACGTGCTCGCGTCGTGCAAGCCGATCCCGACCAGATCTACGCAGCAGTCGCGATCGGGATCGCCGAGAAAGAAGAAGCAAGCACCCACCTCCACGCCCAACGACACCTCCTCAGCCACCTCGGCATGCGGGTACGCGGGCGCATCCTGATCGGCACGCTCGACGACCGCCCACTGCTACTCATCCCCGAGGTCGGTACAGGCAGCGCCGACTCACTCGTGGCACTGCTCCAAGGCGCACTGCGCTCATACACAGATCTACCAGGCCTGCTGCTTGGAGTCAGCAGCACCAGCGCCCGGCTGCGCGTCGCGCACGAAACCGCGAGACAAGCCAGACTGGCCCTCGAAGTAGGCCAACGCACCGGCAGACTGGGCCAAATCATCCCCTACGCCAGCGTCATCGTCGAAACACTGCTGCTGCGCGAGCACGGCACGGCCGACATTCTGCTGGAATGCCTTCGCCCGATCGCGAACCGGCCCGAGTTACTGAACACCCTGCGCGTCTACTTCGACTGCGGACTCTCCGCCAGCGCAGCAGCCCGCGAACTCTTCGTACACCCGAACACCGTTCCACACCGGCTACGAACAATCAGCACCCTACTCGGCAGAAACCTCGACCACATCGCCGCGAACGCCGACCTGATACTCGCATTACGCTGGCTGGACCTCACCTGACCGCCGTGGCCAGAGCCGCGACCGCGATGGTTCGTTGATTTGCTGTTTTTTTCGCCGCTCTGACATACTCGAATTCGGGGGCTCTGCAGAATCTGATCGCGGCATAGTGGCCTTTTTCGTGCGGAACCGATCGCACGGAGTTTTCTCAATGCGATCTACAAAGGGGTACGAATGCGTAATTCATTTCGCGTAGCACTAGCGGCCGCGGGAACGATAGTTCTGGCAGGGGCGTTTGCTTCACCGGCGCTGGCAGCCACAGACGGTAGCACCGATGCCACCGTGACGGTCACTGGAGGCGAGCTTTCGATCACCGTGCCGGCAACGGTGGCACTCTCCGATGCGGCGCCGGGAGGCACTGCAAGCGGCACTGTTGCCAACACGACCGTCACCGACACCCGTGCCGGAACCGATGGCTGGAACGTCTCCTACACTGTTCTCGCCTTCTCGAACACTGACCTGGGTGAGAGCATCCCTCTGGCTAATCTCACGGCGACCCCTGGGTCTGCTTCGGCAACGTCGGGCGTGGGCATTTTCGCCGCCGCCGCGCCGACGATCGGACAGGGTTCTGGCGCGATTTTCGGTGCGACGGGCGTGCATGGCAACAACTCGGCCACCTGGGACACGAGCTTGGCGCTCACGATTCCGGCAGATGGGTTGGCTGGGGTGTACTCGACCACGTTCATCCAGTCTGTGACGACCGACGCCGTCGGTTAGTCGGCGATCGGGGGGTGATGCCTGAATCAGGCAGCACCCCCGTGGTTCGCACGGGCGGCAAGGATGCCGCCCGTGCGAACCGATGATCAGAATCGCCGGCTGAGAAAGAGATGACGTTTTGCTCCACACCCCGGCCATCGTGGTGGCCCTCGTAACGATGCTGTTCGTCGCATCACCAACACCGACACCGACACCCGTCACCGGCGCGGGTGCGGGAGTGGGAATCCGGCTACTCGACATCCCGGCCGCGAGTCAAGACGATCCCCGAGCCCGAGCGAACATCGTCGATAATCTCCCACCCGGCACGACCATCCACCGACGGATCACCGTCTCCAACTTCGATGATGCGCCCCGCGACGTGCAGGTCTATGCCGCCGCATCCACCATCGCCGACGGCAAATTCAGCCCCGACGACAACCACCCGAACGAACTGACCTCCTGGATCACCGTCGACCAGCCGGTCGTGCACCTCGCGGCGAAACAGGCCATCGATGTCACCGTCACCATCGCCGTTCCCGCAGACGCACCCGAGGCGGAACAATACGCCACCGTGTGGGCGCAGATCGGTTCACCCAAAACCGCCGGCGTCAACACCGCCAGCCGGGCCGGCGTGCGCGTCTACCTCTCGGTCGGCCCCGGGAACGGGCCACCCGCGGACTTCGCCATCCAAAGCCTCACCGCATCGAGAACCAGCGACAACATCCCGCAGCTCACCGCCCTGATCGCGAACACCGGCGGCCGCGCCGTCGACGTCTCCGGCACCGTGTCACTCACCGGCGGGCCCGGGAGCACCTCGGCCGGCCCGTTCAAGACCAGCGTCGCCACAACGATACTGCCCGGACAGTCAGCCACCGTCACGATCCCGCTCGACGCCGGACTCGCCGCAGGGCCGTGGAACGCCGCCGTCGACCTCAACAGCGGCCTCATCGTGCACGACACAACAGCAACACTGACCTTCCCCCAGGCAGGCACGACCGCAGCAGTACAGACCACCGGATTCCCGGGCTGGGCCATCACGCTCATCGCCATCCTCATCATCCTCATCATCGCGGCCGCTATCATCCTCATCCTGCGACGCCGGAAACAGAGAGACTCTGACCACAGCCTCTGAACGTATGGCCGAGAGCTTCTTCACGGCGACGATCAGCGGCACACGTTTCAGCCAATCGCCACTGTGCCGGGTTAAACTCACCTCATGCCCGAGCATGTTCTCGCACTAGACGATCCGCAGGCTTTTCTCGGCGGACTCGTCGATGCCGCCACGAGCATCCTTCCTCGAACCGTGGTGGAGTCTGCACTGACCGTCGTGCGCCACCGGTCGCTGGCAGACCGTGTCGCTTGGCGTGAGGGATCGATCAGCTCGATCCGTCTCGTGACGCGAGGGTACATCATGGAACTCATCTGCGTTTCGGGGCACAGTTACTCTGCTGAGACACGTCGCGTCGTGCGCGGGATCGTCGTGTCGCGGCGCATCCAGAATCTCGGGGAATGGCTCGAAGCGTTCGCCGGACGAGTCGCTGTTCTCGCAGGCCGGCCCTCGGCGCCGGCAGACGCTCTGCGGGCGCTCGGCATCTCCGTGTCCGGGCCGCAGATCAGCGTCGGTCGCGAGAGTGTCTTCGCCGACCTTCGAACCCTTCCATTCAAGGTGCGAGGGCTCATCCCGCCGGAGGCTTCAGCGTCGCTCGGCCGCATCGTCGAGTTGCTTCTCGACACGCTGCCCCGGGTGACTGGCGACGTCGAATTGAACGTGTACGCCGGGCGCACTGCGACGGTCTACCTGCCCGAAACGCTGCGCGCGTATCTCGCCCTGCCGACCGCGTGGGCTCGCGGCCACATCTACCCCGACGGCAGCACGCCGGACAGCGCATTGGCCGCGCAGCTGGCGGTGCTGGAGCAGGCGGCATCGCGGATGCACGAAGCCGCCCTTCGCGGCGACGCGAATGAGCTGCTGATCAACGGCCGGTTTCTCGGCTACAGGTTCGGCGAATCGAATCTCACCGAATGAGGAGGGCTAGATCGTGTCGGTGACAGACCCGTATCGTCGGTAGAACAACGTTTCTGCACGAAGAGAAGGAGCACGTCATGGCTAATCACACCTACCGGTTGACGGAGATCGTAGGCACGTCGCCGGAGGGAACGGATGCTGCGATTCGCAATGGCATCGAGCGTGCTTCAGCAACCATTCGAAACATCGACTGGTTCGAAGTCATCAGCACGCGTGGTGAACTCGAAGACGGCAAAGTCGCCAACTTTCAGGTGACTCTGAAAGTCGGGTTTCGGCTCGAAGACCCCAGCTAGTAGCGGTCAGCGCTGATCGCGCTGGTGAATGACCTTCCCGAGAAGGATCGCGATGGGAAGGGACAGGATCGCCCACAGTGCACACGCGGCGATCGTTCCATCGAGGATGTCGTGCGTTAGTTCGGTCATCGGAACGAGACCTGGAAGAAGTACATAGCTCAACGCTACGATGCCGCAGCTGTGAGGTCGTCGGCCTTGAGAGGGATATTCCGCGTCATCACATGTGTGTATGAACGGCCTATCCGCCAGCGGCCGCGATGATGAAGTCCGTGCTGAAACCGGCGAAGAGGCCGCCTAGAACGCCGACGTAGAGGTGTGTCTGCTTTCCGAACTTGAATGCAACTGCGATCAATTGCAAAACCACATAGATGATCGATCCGGCGGCCAAGGCAAGGAACGCCGTCGAGACGAGATCGTTCACGAATACTTGACCGAGGATCGTGCCGAAGAACGTCGGGCCCCCGCCGATAATGCCAAGGAGCAACAACTGAGACCACGACGGTTTGTCACCGCTTCCGGCGAGAGGCGCAGTGATGCCGAACCCCTCCGTTGCGTTGTGCAGCCCGAAGCCCACTACCAAGACGACAGCCAATGAAAGCTGGCCGCTTGCTGCGGATTGACCTATCGCCAAACCTTCGGAAAAATTGTGCAGGCCGATTCCCATCGCAATGAGAAAGGCCAAGCGGCTCGCCGGTTCGTGCAAACGGAGCGGACCACGACGCACTGACTGCGAATCCAAAATCTGAGCTGGAGTCAGCCGGGCAGACTTCTCGCGCTGGCGAGCTGAACGCCGAAGCATCCAAACGTCATATGCGACGAGAGACAGCAAACCCAACGCGATTGCAGCGAAAAAGACCGCGGCGAGTACAGCAAACGTGAGCCACTCGCCCGGTTCCCCAGCGGATGCGGCGCCCAGTGCGGCATCGAGGGGTTCGAGCGCGTGCGTCAGCACATCCCACAGAAGAAACAGCAGGATGCCGATTGTGACTGCGTTGAGCGCTGCGCGGAGCGACGTCGATTTGGAACTGAGTCGTCCGATTGGGAGACCGATAAAGATCGTAACGCCAGCTATGACGCCCAATACGACGATGTTCCCAGAACTCATTAGGTAAGGCTATCCTATGAAAATCGTCGCCAACGCCGATCATTCGGGCTGCAGGGGGAGAGCAGATCGGCTCTTGGCGTCGGAAAGTCATCATATTTTCCAGACCCGTGTCGAAACTGGCGGGTATCGTTCGTCGCGAGAGTGAATCGAAAATTCGTTGAAGCGGCATTGCCGACTTCTGAAGATAAAGGAGAAGCTCATGGCTGAGGAATACATCGTGTTGATTGTCGAAGAGGCGTGGGATCCGTCGCTGGTCAGCGAAGCGCAATGGTCGGAGGCCATGCGCGGGCACGGCGAATTCGCACAGGCGGTCGAGGCCGCTGGTGCGAAGGTTCTGGGCGGGGATGCCCTGCAACCGCCCTCGACCGCCGTACGAATCACTCCTGCGCGCAACGGCGCGGCGGCGGTCTACACAGACGGGCCATTCGGTGAGGCGAAGGAGGTCGTGACCGGTTACTACAAGCTCGGCGTGAAAGACGTCGCGCAAGCTCGCGAACTCGCTGCCGTCTGCCCGACCGGGGGATGGATCGAGCTCTACCCGGTGATGGAAACCGGGGCGATGCAGTAATAATAAGGGCGTGGCCACTCCAGATCTCGAAACCGCGTTTCGCCAGGAGTGGCCACGCATCCTTGCGGCGGTCATCCGCTTCACCGGCAGCCTCGAGCTGGCCGAGGATGCCGTACAGGAGGCCTTCGCCCGCGCCGCAACATCGCGCGAACGAGAACTGCTCATCAATCCTGCCGCGTGGGTCACAACGGTTGCCAAGCGAATAGCCATAGACGCTGTGAGACGGGATGCTCGCCTTCGTGAACGGCTCCCTCTGCTTCTCGACGAAAGGCCTGATTCGGTCGAAGAATCGCCGGGCGGCGACGATCGACTCGGCTTGCTCCTTGTCACGTGCACTCCAGCCCTGGCGCCAGAGACCCGGCTCGCACTCGCTCTGCGATTCGTCTGCGGCGTTCCGACGGAGCAGATCGCAGACGCGATGCTCGTTGGCCACACCGCGCTGAGCGCTCGACTGACTCGAGCAAAGCGGCAGATCGAGCGCGAAGGGATTCGGTTCGGTTCGATCGATGCACTGATGCTGGATGACCGGCTCACCGATGTTCTGAGCACGGTGTACCTATTCTACACCATCGGTCACACGGCGCTGAAGGGCGAACAGTTAGGGTCGCTGTCGGTGACTGTGACGGCAATTGAACTCGCGCGTCGACTTCGAGTGCTGCTTCCGCAGAACCATGAGACGGCCGGACTGCTCGGATTGCTGCTTCTGACGGATGCTCGCGCATCCACGCGCATCGATTCTCGTGGCGAGGTCGTGACGCTCGAATTCGCCGACCGGAGTGAATGGAACAGGCGCGAAATTCTTGAGGGACTCGACTTGGCAACCGAGGCGTTACAGGGCGGCGGGCGGTTCGCCCTCGAAGCAGGTATCGCGGGGCTTCACTCGCAGGCGTCGGAATGGCAACAGACGGATTGGGTGTCGATCTGCACGCTGTATGACCGGCTCATCGAGCGCTGGCCCTCGCCTTCTGCCAAGGTCGCCCGAATTGTCGCTCGCAGTTTCTTGCCGGGCGGTGAAGTGGGGTCGCTCGCCGAGCTCGACGCGATCGAGCCGGAGCTTGGGGGAGCGGCGGAGCGCACAGCGATCGCGGCCCGCGCCGACATCCTTCGCCGTCTCGGGCGAACCCGGGCTGCTCGCGAGGCGTATGTTCGAGTTCGTTCGCGGGAGCGCAACGGCCCGGTTCGAGACTTCTACGCCCGTCGAGTCAGCGAGCTCGACGGCGACTGAACGGGGTCACAGCGACGCCTCGCCACGACGAGACGAGGCGGCGAACGCCCGCGCCAGCAGTGCCGCGGCCGAGGCGCGCCCGACCGCGGCGAGGTATGAGCCCGCGACGAGGTGGTACGGGCTGTCGGTCATGTGGTCGTACCCGTCGTCGGCTGGGAACGAAGCCGACCACGAGACACTCACCGACCCGAGCATGGCGGCGGTCTGTTCGAGCAGAGGGGCGACTCCCCAGAAGCCGCCGTCGATCATCCATTCGGCGGGCTGGCGAAAGCTGAGCACCCAGTCGGGCAGGCTGGATGCCGCGGCGAGCGCCTCGACAGCGAACTCCGGGATGCGCAGCAGCGCGTTCTGCCACACCTCCGCCCCGCTGTGGCCGAACATCGACATGGCCTGGTCGGTTTTGAGCCAGGCGGGTTCGCCGGCGTGCGCCGCGAGCTCGTCACAGAGCGCACGAATGCGATCGACCAGCGCCGGCAGCCCCGCCAGGTCGCCGGCGACGGCCGCGATCGGCGAGTGGATGGCGAGAGTCACGCCGGCCGGGCCACCACCAGCCGAGCCACCACCAGCCGAGCCACCGCCGACCGAGCCACCGCCCACCGAGCCACCGCCTGCCGCGTCACCGCCGACCGAGCCACCGCCTGCCGCGCTACTGACGGCCCCTGCCACCGGAGAAACATCGGCCCGCGCCGCCAGCTGCCATGCCACCGCGTTCAGCAGCATCGTCGCCGGTAGCCCCGCGTCATCCATCGTCAGCGATGCGCCGAACTCGGGGTGCGAGCCGAACAGCACCACCCGCCCCTCACCACGCTCATCGGCGACGATGTTCGAAACGCCCTGCGCCACCGCCTCATCGATCAGCAGGGATCCGCCGCCGCCCAAGAACCCCTCGGCCGCCGTGAAGTTCGATGTCGCCCCTGCCACCACTGAGAGCGCCTTGCCTCCGACGAAGAGCGGCCCGTTGTAATGCGTGATGCGAAACTCCGCGGGCATGCCCGCCATGACCGGATGCCCGGGGTCGACGTTCGACGCCAGCAACTCACCGATGCCCGGAGATTGGATGACACCGAACCGCGACGCGCCGTCGTTCCAGACACGTGCATCCACCAATTGCAGTTCAGCCTGCTCGGGGCAGTCGTCGAGAAAACGCGCGGGTACCGCCGCCGCGTCGTAGCTGCCCGCACACGAGCCGATGTACATTCCGCCCGCCTCGACGTAGTGACGGATGGTGCGGCACCCTTCGACGCCGAGCGGCGAGAGCTGCCCCTGCATCGCGAAGTAGCCACCACCCGGCATCACGAATGCGTCGACACCGGCGAGAGCCCCGGCCAGAATGTCGACCGGGAAGACGAACTCCACCTCGTGCCCCGCCGCCGCCAGAATCGCTGCGTGATTGAAGGGTGCGCCGCCGCCGCCGTAGAGCGCAACTCGAGCCATGATCAGGGCCTTTCCGCAGAAGAGGAGAAGAGAAGTAGTGCGGCGCTCACGACACAGCCTCGTCGTAGAACACCGGCTGAAACGGCAGATCGGGGTCGGCCGGCGGTATCGCCGAGAGCAACGATCGCGTGTAGGGGTGCGTCGGCCGCTCGAAGACGTCGTCGATCGGCCCGGTCTCGACGATCTCGCCGCGACGCATCACAGCGACCCGGTCGCTGATCTGGCGCACCACTCCGAGGTCGTGCGAGATGAAGAGCAGGGCGACGGATGTTCGCCGTTGCACCTCTTCGAACAGATCGAGAATCTGCGCCTGAACCGACACGTCGAGCGCAGAGACAGGCTCATCGGCCACAATCAGTTTCGGCCGCACCACCAGCGCCGAGGCGATGCACACGCGCTGGCGCAGGCCTCCACTCAGCTGGTGCGGAAAGAACCGCCGCATCCGCTCAGACAATGCCACCTGCTCCATCACGTCGGCCACGCGTTGTCGCCGTTCGGCGACCGTTCCGATGCCGTGGATGTCGAGCGGCTCACGAATGATGTCTTCGATGCGCTGCCGAGGGTCGAGAGACGAGTACGGGTCTTGAAACACCACCTGGATTTCGCGCGTCAGTTCGCGCCGTCGCCTCGCATCCCGGTGTGTGATGTCGTCGCCGTCGAACAGGATGCTGCCACTCGTCGGTTCGGTGAGCCCCAAGATCATGCGCCCGAGCGTCGACTTGCCCGAGCCCGACTCCCCGACCACCGAGAGGGTCTCGCCCGCCGAGATGGTCAGCGACACGTCGTCTACCGCCACGAACCGCTCTTTCGGTGCGCGGCGAAACCGGCCGACCGAGCCGCTGCGGTCGTATTCCTTGCGCACGGCGTCCACCTGCAGCAGCGGCTGTGCCGACTGCGCCACCCGCGGCGACTCCTGCGCCTGCACGCCGTCGCTCACCGCACCACCTCGTTCTGCAGAGCGGCGGGCGACGAGGCCGCATGCGACGGCTGCGCAGCGAGCAACTGGCGCGTGTAGGCCGTCTGCGGCGAGTGGAAGATCTGCCGCACGGGCCCGCTCTCTGTCATCGCTCCGTCTTTCATCACCGCGACGCTGTCGCACATCTGTGCGACGACGCCGAGGTCGTGGGTGATCAGCAGCATCGAGCTGCCGCTGTCGGCGATCAGGTCTTTCAGCAGCCCGAGAATCGCGGCCTGCACCGTCACATCGAGGGCGGAGGTCGGTTCGTCGGCGATCACCAGCCGCGGCGAGAGCGCCAGCGCCATCGCGATCACGACACGCTGGTTCATGCCGCCGCTGAGCTGGTGGGCATACGACCGCATGCGGTTCTCGGGTTCGCCGATGCCGACACGGGCCAGCCAGTCGATGGCGAGGGTGTGTGCGTCGGCGCGCGAGATCTTCTTGTGCCGGCGCAGCAGCGCAGTCATCTGGCTGCCGATCGAGAAGCTCGGGTTCAGCGCGGTCGCGGGGTTCTGCACAATGGTCGAGAGCCGGGTTCCACGAAGGGGCCGAACCGCGCGTTCGGGCGCCCCGACGATCTGCTGGCCATCGAAGAGAATGCTGCCGCTCATCTCAGCGCCAGCCGGCAGCAGGCTGAGCAGCGACAGCCCGAGGGTCGTCTTACCCGAGCCCGATTCGCCGACCACCCCGAGTACTTCGCCCTCGGCGAGTTGCAGCGAGATGTTCGAGATCGAGGGCCGCCGCGACCCGGCATAACGAACGGCGAGGCCGTCGACGGTGAGAAGTGTTGTCATCGTGCGATCGCCCTCTTCTTGGGGTCGAGCCAGCTCTGCAAGCCGTCGCCGATCAACGTGAAGCCCAGCACGATCACCAGAATGGCGAGGGCCGGCGCTGCAATGACCCACGGGTCGCTCGACATGAAGTCGCGACCCTGCGAGAGCATCAGGCCGAGCGAGGGCGTCGGCGGCTGAACACCCAGACCGACGAAACTCAGCGAGGCTTCGAGCATGATCGACACCGCCATCAGAATCGACGCCTGCACGATGACCGGGCCCAGGCTGTTCGGTGCGATGTGACGGAACACGATTCGAGCCCGCGTCGCACCGCGTGCCAGCGCGGCTTCGGTGTAGGCCTGGCTCGAGGTCTCGAGTGCCGCTGCCCGTGTCACCCGGGCGATGATCGGAATGTACACGACCCCGATCGCCACGAGCAGCACCTGGGTTTCGGCGCCGAACAGGGCGACCACCACGATCGCCAGCAGTAGCGCGGGGAACGCCATGACCACGTCGAGCACCCGCATGACCAGACCATCGAAAAATGACGAGGCCGTGGCGGCAAGCAGGCCCAGCAGCCCGCCCACGATGACGGCGAAGAGCACGGCGCCGACCGAGATGGTCAACGAGATCTGGTAGCCGACGGCGACTCGGGTCAACAGGTCACGGCCGAGCTGGTCGGCCCCGAGAATGTGCGTGAAGCTGGGGCTGGCGAGCGACTGGCTCGCATCCACCGCGGTCGCCCCGCCCGGGTTGAGGAGCGGAAGGATGATCGCAACGAGCACGGCGAGCAGCACGAGGGAGCCGCCCGCGACCAGTTCGGCGCGCTTGGCGATACTCGAGCCGAATCGCGAATCGCTGACGGCATCACCGGGGAGCGCGGCATCCGGAGCCATCACGGCCAGGTCGTCTGACATCAGCTGAACGCTCACGCTGCACCAGCCTTTCGCAGTCTCGGGTTGAGAACGGCATAGAGCAGGTCGGTCGCGAGGTTCGCCACGATGAAGGCCACGACGAAGACGAGAATGCAGGCCTGCACCACCGGATAGTTGCGCGACAGCATCGCCTGCACGATGAGCTGCCCGACGCCTGGCAGGCCGAAGAGTTGTTCGACCACCACGGTACCGCCGAGCAGGTAGCCCAGTTGCAGCCCGATCACCGTGACGATGGGAACGGATGCGTTGCGGAGCGCATACCGGAAGACGATCGTGCCCGCGCCGAACCCACTGGCCTTGGCGAATCGAACGTAATCGGCGTTCAGCACGTCGAGCATCGCCGAGCGGGTGACCCTGATGAGCACTCCGCCGAGGCCCAGAGCCAGGGCGACGGCAGGAACCGCGAGCGAACGCAGGTTGTCACCGAGCCCGGCCGAGATCGGCACGAATCCCGACGAGGGCACAACCGACAACGCCAGCGCGAACACCAGAATGCCCAGAATGCCGAACACGAAGTCGGGGATGGCGATGGTGAACACCGCGAACGCCCGCACCGCCCGATCGAGCCAGCCGCCCTGTCGCACGGCGGAGATCACACCGAGCGGCACGGCGAAGAGCAGGGCGAGAATGAAGGCGAACGCAGCAAGCTCGAGCGTCACCGGCAGGCGCACCGCGAGTTCTTCGGTGATCGACTGGTTGGTTATGTAGTCGTGACCGAAGTCGCCCTGCACGATGCCGGTGATCCAGGTCACGAACTGCTGGTAGATCGGCTGGTCGAGCCCGAGCTGCGAGCGCACCTGCACGATCATGTCGGGCGTGGCGTTCGAGCCAAGGATGGCCGCGGCAGGGTCGCCGGGAATCAGGCGCAGAATCGCGAACACGATGATCGACGTTCCGATGAGAATCGGAATCGTCAGTAGAAGCCGCCGGAGGATCATCCGGCGTCTCCAGCTGTTCGCATGACTACTTCGAAATCCACATGTCCTCCGCGCGGATCTCGAGCGTGGGCAGCGAGACGGCGCCGGCGAAGTCGGTCTTCGTGAAGTACTCTGCGTACCGGTTCGCAAGAAAGATGAACGGCGACTCCTGCTGGAACAGTTTCACCATGTCGGGGTAGAGCTTCTTGCGGGCATCCTGATCGGGATTGAACGTGAAGCTCTCGAGGGCCGCATCGAGCGTGGGGCTCTTGTACCCGGTGAAGTTGAAGCCCGACGTCGAATACCCGAGCAGGTAATAGGTGAGTGCCGGGTCGAGGGATGCACTGAAGTACGTCACCGCGATGTCGAACTTCTGGCTGGCGAGCCGCCCGAAGTAGTCGGCAGACGAGGCCGTCGAGATCGTCGCGTTCAGGCCGATCTTCTGCAGTTGCGACTGCAGAACCTGCGCGATCAGCGTGTACGACGAATCCTCCTGCTCGACCAGGATCTCGAGGTCGGTACTCGTGAGATTCGCCTGCGCCAGCAGCGCCTTGGCCTTGTCGAGGTCGGGGCCGCCGTCGTAGTAGTTCGCACCCGAAAAGAACGGGTTGGGGGCTGACACTGCCTCGGCGGCTTCGATCGCGGCGCCGAAGAACGACAGCTTCACGATCTCGGTGCGGTCGATCGCCCAGTTGATGGCCTGGCGGGCCTGGAGACTGGCGAACGGGCCCCCGGTGGTGTTGAGTTCGATGAGGTAGGGGAAGTACGGGCCGGCCTTGGTGTGCGAGATCGTGGTCGACTTCTCGATGTCGGGAATCTGCTGCGCCGGAACGGTCTGGATCCAGTCGAACTGCCCGGTCTGCAGGCCGGCGAGACGAACGCTGTCGTCGGGCACAGACTGGAAGGTGACCTGGTCGAGGTAGGGCTTGTCGCTCTTGAAATACTTGTCCCAGCGCTTCAGGGTGACGTGGCTGCCCTTGACCCATTCGGTCATCATGTAGGGGCCGGTGCCGATCGGCATCTCCTTCGGATCCTGGCTCTCGACGGCCTTCTGGCTGACGATGTTCACGAAGCTCGCGAGCGTGGCCTCCATCGGGCCGTACGGCTTCGTCAGGTGGATCTTGAAGGTGTAGTCGTCGATGACTTCGACCGAGTCGAAGAAGGCGACGAAGGCACCAAGACCGTGGGTCTTCATGCGAGTGATCGAGTAGTCGACATCTTTCGCCGTCATCGGGTCGCCGTTGTGGAACACCGCGTTCTGCACGAGGGTGAACGACCAGGTCAGTGGGTCTTCCTGCTTCCAGGTCGTCGCGAGGTTCGCCGCGAAGGAGAAGTCGGCCTCGACGTTGATGAGCGTGCTGAAGATGTTCTGGTAGACCTGGAGCGACGAGTACAGTTGGCCGTCTGCCGGATCCATGTTGACCGGGTTGTCTTGGATGGCCAGCACTGCTGTACCGCCCTTGACCGGGTTGCCGAACGCCGAGGCGCTGGGCGACGACGCCGCGTTGTTGAGCGGCGAACAGGCGGCGAGCACCGGGGCGAGCAGCACGACGCTGCCCGCAGCGGTCAGGGTCTTGAGAAAAGAACGGCGATCGAACTCTTTCGTCATGTGATTCTCCTAGGTGCGTGAGGGGTCTGGAAAATGAGCGCGCCGTAGTGCGCTTCGAGACAGGTGCTGTTGTGGGGTGTGCTGTTGTGGGTCAGTGCGGCGGGCGCTTGGTTCGACGTGGCCTAGACCAACGTCGGGCCTCGCCAGGCGTGCGTGAACGAACCGGCCGACACGCTCTCTTCGGTCTCGCGATCTTCGACTCGCGAGAACAACGGATATCGGTAGTCCCGTTTGATCGCTTCGAGAACGATGTCGATCTCCACGTCTCGAATGCCGCTCAGCTTGCCGAGCGTTGCCGAAACGAAGTCATAGAGGGCGCTGGCGTCGCGGAACACCGCGTCGATGATCAGGTCGGAGTCGCCGCTGGTCGCCGAGACATACCGCGCCTGGGGCATTTCGGCCACGGCCCGAGCAGTGTCGTCGAGTTTCGCCAGGTCGACGTGAAGGTGCAGCATCGCCTCCATCTGGAACCCGAGTGTCGTGGGGTCGACCATCGCCACGAATTCGAGCTGTTTGGCCGACATCATCGATTGCATGCGACGCCCGACCACCGTTTCGCTGATGCCCAATTCGGTCGAGAGGTCAGCGTAGCTTCGCCGGCCGTCGATACTCAGCCCGGCGAGAATCTGCAGGTCGGTGGAGTCGAGCTTCGGCAGCTGTTCGTCGGTCATCTGGGGGCCGGGATCCGGCGTCGACTTCATGCCGTCGAGGAGGGTCGTGCTCCACTGGTCGCGGGTCTTGAATCGCTTGAGCACGACTTCGGTGCGGCTGCTCGAGAAGAGTTCGGTCTTCGGCAGCTGGTGCATGAGCACGTCGGCGAGATATCGGCTGTCGGGGGCGATCAGCTCGCACATCACATCGGCGCGGCCGGTCACCTGCGAGACGTACCGAATGTCGGAACGCTGCGCCAGCTGGTCGGCCAGGCTCTCTTTCATGCCCGGGATGGTGCGGAAGTACAGCAGCACCGGCTGGCCGAAGCCGCAGCGCTGCGGGTCTGGCGACGCCGAGATGATCAGCGCACCGGTGTCGCGCAGCCGCTGCACGCGCCGCAGCGCGGTCGTCTCCGACGTGTTCACCATCTTGCCGATCTGCGACCACGACGCCCGAGGATCCAGCTGAAGGGCCGCGACGATGCGACGATCGAGGTCGTCGAGCGCAAGCGGGGCGGCGGGAACTTTCATAGTTGGAATGATTGCATGAATCCTGCAAAATGTAAAGATCAGTTGCGGCACTCCTGCATTTCGAGCCGATTAACGCAACCTAACCATCATTGGAGCCTTATCTTGAGTTATCTTTCTGAAGCAGAGACCTACACCGACGACCTCATCGCACTTCGCTGTACGCTGCACCGCGACCCCGAGATCGGCCTCGAACTGCCGCACACCCGCGCTCACGTGCTGGCTGCGCTCGACGGGCTGCCGCTCGAACTGACGCTGCGCGACGACGACGCGTCGATCGTGGCGGTGCTGCGGGGCGGGACGGGAGGCGGCTCGGCTGCGGGCTCCGCGACGGGGAACCCGCAGCCTGACGGCCCTCGCCGCTCTGTGCTGCTCCGCGCCGATATGGATGCCCTGCCCGTGCACGAACTGACCGAACTGCCCTACGCGGCACAGGGCGACGCGATGCACGCCTGCGGCCACGACCTGCATACCGCCATCCTCGTCGGCGCGGCCCGAGTGCTCTCGGCACGCCGGCAGAGCCTGGCCGGCGACGTCGTGATGCTGTTCCAGCCGGGCGAAGAAGGCTTCGACGGCGCGAAGCGGATGATCGCAGCCGGCGCCCTCGACGCATCCGGCGTTCGCCCCTCCGCCGCCTACGCCCTGCACGTCACCTCGGCGCGATACGCCGGCGGTGTGGTGGCGACCAGGCCGGGCGCGTTCATGGCGGCCTCCGACGTGCTCAGAGTCACGGTGCGCGGCCGCGGCGGCCACGCGAGCGCACCCCACGAGACACTCGACCCGATCACGGTCGCGGCAGAACTTGTGACAGCCCTGCAAACCCTGGTCACGCGGCGGTTCGACGCGTTCGATCCGGTCGTGCTGACGGTCGGGTCGTTCCACGCGGGCGTGCAGCACAACATCATCCCCGACACCGCCCAGTTCGAGGCGACGGTGCGCACGTTCTCGAGCGCCGCGCAGGCCGGCATTGCCGAGAAGGCGACGCTGCTCTGCACGAAGATCGCCGAGGGCTACGGCCTGACCGCCGAGGTGGAGTGGACGACGCTCTACCCGGTCACAGAGAACGACCCGGCCGAGGCCCGCTTTCTGATGGAGACGGCCGGTTCGCTGTTCGGCGAAGCGAACGTCACTCTGATGCCCGCGGCGATCGCCGGGTCTGAAGACTTCTCCCGCATCCTTCAGCTGATTCCGGGAGCCATGGCGTTTCTCGGCGCGACACCCGCGGGTGCCGACCCCGACACCGCCGCCTTCAACCACTCTCCCGTCGCGATGTTCGACGACGCGGTCGTGCCCTCCGGCGCCGCGCTGCTCTCTCGGCTGGCCGCCGACAGACTCAGCGCTCTCGCCCGCTGACCGGCTGGCGGCCGGCCAGGCGCAGCACGGTCGCCAGCAGCACGTTCGCGCCGTTCGTGACGTCAGACCAGGCGGTGAACTCGGCAGGAGAATGGCTGCGGCCGCCGACGCTCGGCACGAAGATCATGCCGGTGGGGGCGAGGTGGGCCATGTTCTGCGAGTCGTGGCCGGCGCCTGAAGCGATCGACGTGCGGCTGAGCCCCAGCTCGTCGGCCGCGTCGGCGACGGCACGCTGAACGAGCCCATGCATCGGAACCGGCGGCACCGTCACCGAGGGCGCCCAGAGCAGAGTGACGCCATGTCGTTCGGCGGTCATCCGTGCCATCGCTTCAAGGTCGCGGCCGAGTTTCTCGATGACCGCGAGATCGGGATCCCTGAAGTCGAGCGAGCACTCGACCTCGCCCGGCACGACGTTGGCGGCTCCCGGATGCACGTGGGTGAAGCCGCAGGTCGCGACGCAGTTCGGGCTCACCGCCATCGCGAGCTCGGGAATGCGCGCGATGAAGTCGGACGCCGCCACGAGCGCATCCGACCGCGACAGCATCGGCGTGGTTCCGGCGTGATCTGCCTGCCCCACGAAGCTCAGGCGAGCCCCGCCGAGACAGACGATCGACGAGACCACTCCGATGTCGGTCGCCGACGCCTCGAGCTTCGGCCCCTGTTCGATGTGCAACTCGACGAACGCGGCGAGCGCCGACTCGCCGAGCCTGGTCTCGGCCGGCGATCCAGAGGCCCACGGCCACGCCGCGAGCGCGTCGACCAGCCGGTCGCCGTCGCGCCCGGTGAGCTGCCCGAGTTGCTGGGCGGTGTAGCCCGCCCTCAGGCCGAGCGAGCCGAGCAGACTGCCGTAGTTGCCCTCCTCGTCTGAGAACACGACCGCACGAACCGGCCGCTCGGTCGAGATACCAAGCTCGCGGATGCGGCGAAGGCACTCCAGCGCCGCGACCGCCCCGAGGGCGCCGTCGTACGCACCCCCGTTCGGAACCGTGTCGAGATGCGACCCGCTCCACACACCCGCGACCTCGCCCGAGGCGCCCGGAATCGACACGAACATGTTGCCGAGCCCGTCGAGCTCGAGATCGAGCCCGGCCTTCTCGCACTCTCGCTGGTACCACTGGCGCGCCTCAGCGTCTTCGGCCGAGAACGCCGTCCGAGTGATTCCACCCCCGGGGTGCCGGCCGATCGCCCCGAGGGTTTCGAGGTCGCGTTGCAGCCGCGCCGCGTCGACCCGGGTCACGGCTGCACGGCGATCGCGGTCAGCGTGCCATCCGGCGCCACCACGAGCCGCCCGTCGCGGTAGACCGAGACGACGTCATAGACGGCGCGGATGTCGGCCAGCGGGTCGGCGCCGAGCACCACGAAGTCTGCGCGCGAGCCGGAGGCGAGCGTTCCCGTGGTCTCGTCTTCGAGCAGTCGCCCGCCGTTGCGGGTCAGCGCGAGCAGCGCTTCGCTCGGCGTCCAGCCGTGGGCGACCAGCCACTCGGCCTCGAAGCCGAGGTAGCCGTGCATCGAGTCGGTGCCGAGGGCGACAGGGATGCGCGATTCGAGAATGCGATGGATGCCGGCTTCGACAGACGCGCGCGCCTCCATCACCTTGGCGATGATGCTGGGCTCGGCGGCGTCGCCCTGCTCGATACCCTCAGGGTGGAAGAGGATCGTGTGGGTGAGCACGAGCCAGGTGCCCGCAGCATCCATTCTGGCCACATTCTGATCGGTCAACAGCGCACCGTGCTCGATGGTGTGGATGCCGTTCTCGACCGGCAGGTCGACTCCCGGGCCGCCGTGAGCGTGCGCGCCGACCGTGAGGCCGTACTTCGCCGCCTCATCGACGATCGCGGCGATCTCTTCGGCCGAGTAGTTGGATTCGCCGAGAGAGGTTCCGGCCGACGAGACACCGCCGGTCGTGAAGATCTTGATGTGGTTCGCCCCGCGCTCTGCGCGTTTCTGCACGCCTTCGCGCAGCGGCCCCACCCCGGCGACACCACCCGCGGCGCTGCCGTGCCCACCGGGCGGGCTCATGCCTGGGCCGGAGACGAGCAGGCGCGGCCCGACCACCTCGCCCCTGGCGATCGCGTCGCGGAACTCGAAGTCGATGTCGTGTTCTTCGGTCATCGTGCGTGCTGTCGTCACCCCCGAGCGGAGCATGCGTCGCAGATTCTCGACGCCGCGAATGGTCTGCCATACGGCGGGCTGCACGAGCTGCCAGTGCTGGTTGCCCTCGCCCGGGCGGATCGTCACGTGAGTATGCGAGTCGACGAAGCCCGGCACGACGAAAGCGTCGCCGAGGTCGACGATCTCGACGCCGGCGCTGGCCGCTGCCGCCCCCACCAGCTCGTTCTCGGGCCCGACCGCAGTCACCCGCCCGTTCTCGACCAACAGCCCGACCCCATCGATCAGCTTGCCAGAGACGCCGTCGAACACCGCCCTCGCTCGAAAGAATCGGGGGGCGGGTGTGCCCTGGTCAGATTCGGTGTCGGTCACGTGCGCTCCAGTCGTTGGGTTCGTGCGGTGGGGGTTCTTGCGTTGGGTTCTTGCGGTCACCCTCGCAGGATTCCTGCAAAGAAACAATACAGAAATGGCCAACGCTTCGAAAGTGTGGCATTCAGAGCATGATTCGTGCATACTGGCCAGAGCGGGCATCCCGCTCCACCAGCTAGAAGGGCATGGCAGCATATGAGTGAAGAGTCGGCAGAGAACTTCAATGTCGAGTTTCGTCAAACCACCTACGACGGGTATCGCTCGTTTTCGTATCTGACCCCTGGCGTCGACTACGACGAGTTCGAATTGGCGAAAGAATTCGGCCGGGTACCGCTTTACGACCTAGGCCTCGACGACGAACAGCATGAGCGCACGAAGAAGCTCATCGACGACAACATCATCATCAGCCTGCACGACCACCCCACGATCTTTCCGGCGAACATGGATCAGGTGCACGACTACATCCGCACGGGCCGCGAACACACCAGCTATGAGGGCCTGTCGCGCTCGGGGATGACGGCCGTGTTCGACAACATGATGGATGGCACAGCCTGCGTCACCAGCAAATTCGGCTGGAAGTGGGATGACATCATCTACGACCTCGGCATGCGGCTCTCCGACACGGCGCACCAGGACTATGCTCGCATCGCGTACGGCGTGAAAGACATCACCGAGGCGAAAGAGAACGGCCAGATCGCCATCGTGCTGTCGCTGGAAGCCGCGACCCCGATCGAGAACGAAGTCGACCGTATCGACATTCTCTACGGCCTCGGCATCCGCCAGATGGGTATCGCCTACTCAGAGTCGAACTCGCTGGGTTCTGGCCTGAAAGAGGCGCGCGACGGCGGCCTCACCGTTTTCGGCCGGCGTGCGGTCGAACGGATGAACGCGCTCGGCGTTGCGATCGACGTCTCGCATTCGGGCGACCAGACCTGCCTCGACACCTTCGAGCACTCGTCGAAGCCGGTGTTCATCACTCACGCCGGCGCCCGTTCGGTGTGGGAGACCGCGCGCATGAAGCCGGACTCGGTGCTGAAGGCCTGCGCCGAGACCGGGGGAGTGATCGGCCTGGAGGCCGCGCCGCACACCTCGCTGTCTCACGCGCATCCGGAGCACTCGATCGAATCGGTGATGGATCACTTCCTGTACTGCGTCGACCTGATGGGCATCGACCACGTGGCCTTCGGCCCCGACACGCTCTATGGCGACCATGTGGCGCTTCACACGGTGTTCTCGCGCAACCTCGGGCTCGCCCAGGCCACGCACGGGCCGTCGTTCCCCCGGGTCGAATACGTGGCCGGGCTCGACAACCCGACCGAGAACTTCTACAACATCGTCGGCTGGCTCGTGAAACGAGGCTTCAGCGACGAAGACATCGTGAAGGTGACCGGCGGCAACATCATGCGGGTTCTCGAGCAGGTCTGGTAGCCGGATGATCGTCGCGAAGACCATCGAGGCGGGGGCCGACTCGCTCACGTACTCGTTCTCGGCGGGCGCGGCGGGCGCGGCCGATGTGGCCGATGTGGCAGATGCGGCGAATGCGGCGACTGCGGCCGGCACCGCCGGAGCGCCCGGCGGTGCCGGAGCGCCCGGCGGCCGCACCACCCCGGTCGTGCTCGTGCACGGCTGGGGTGGCAGCCGCACGGATTGGCACGAGACGATCGAACTGCTCGGCGACGAATACACGATCGTCGCCCTCGATCTGCCCCCGGCGGGCGATTCGTCGTCGCGGGCCGACGAGGTCACGATCGGCAGTTATGCCGACGACGTCGCTGCGGTGATGGATGCCGAGGGCCTCGCCGCCGCGATCGTCGTCGGCCATTCGCTGGGTGGCGCAGTCGTGGCGGAGTTCGCCGCACGACACCCGCAACGCACGCTGAAGGTCGTGGGCGTCGATACCTACCACTACCTGCAGCTGTACCCGAAGCAGACCGAAGAGTCCGTCGCCGCATTCTCGGGCGGGTTTCTCACCGATGTCGAGGTGAGCGTCGACGCGTTGATCGAGCTCAGCAGCGTTTTGAGCACGCCCGACGACGTGAAGGCGCAGGTGCGCGCGTCGACACTGAAGCTGCTGGAGTCTCCGCTCGCCATGACGGCCCTTCTCGACTGCCTGCGCTGGGATCTCGACGCGGCGCTTCGGCGCATCGACGGGGCAGGCATCCCGGTCGCCATGATCGCGGCGTCAGACCTGCTCTCGGCCGAGGCCACCGAAAGATACGGCGAGCGGATGCTCATCATCGGGTTTCCGGCGATGAGTCACTACATGACGCTCGAAGACCCACAGGGACTCGCCGACAGGTTGGTCATCGCATTCGAGCACGAGGATCACTCACCCTGACGGCTCCTCGCCTGCGGCGTCTCCGCCTGAACGCCTGCCCCTGCTCGCGCCTGCTCGGGCGCCTACACGCTCGCGTGCCCTACGAATCTTGACGATTGTCGCTAGAAGCTACGTTCCAGCGCGCACCCCAGCCCACGAGTGGCTGGAGGAGGGCGATGAGTTCGTGGCCGCGCGGGGTCAGCTGATAGTGCACTTGCACGGGCATTGTCTGTGCGACCTGGCGCACGATGAGTTCTTGGGTTTCGAGTTCCCGCAGTCTCGCGGCTAGTACGCGGTCGGAGATGCCGGCGACGAGCGCCGTGATCTCGGTGAAACGTGCCGCGCCGCGTGCCAGGGCGAGCATGATGGCGGCGTTCCACTTGCGACCGGCCAGCTCAACCGCGCTCTGGAAGAGACGGCAGGTGGCGTCGTCGATCTTCAGGGGTGTGCGGGGCGGGGCGGCAGCAGTAGATATCACTATCAAATAGTAAGTGCCTAACAACGCATTTGCAACTCTGCGTCGCAAGCGGGAGTCTGAGTGTGCTCGAGGCGCGCACGGTGGCTCGAGAAGCGATGAGGAGCGAGTAATGCAGTTGGGTGTGTACAGTTTCGGCAGTCTGGCACGAAGAGCCGACGGGGGAGTTGTCAGTTCCGCGCAGGCGATGCGCAATCTGGTCGAAGCAATACGGCTGGCCGACGAGGTCGGCCTTGAGTACTTCGGAATCGGTGAGCATCACACCGAACCGATGCCCGCGTCGGCAGCGGCAGTGGTCTTGGCCGGCGCTGCGACGGTGACCAAACGGATTCGATTGGGAAGTTCTGTCACTGTCTTGAGCACCGAAGACCCGGTGCGGGTGTACCAACAGTTCGCGACGGTGGATGCTCTCTCGAACGGTCGCGCAGAGATCACCGCTGGCAGAGGGTCGTCTATCGAGTCATTTCCTCTGTTCGGATTCGACTTGCACGACTACGACAGGCTCTACGCCGAGAAGCTCGACCTGCTGCTCACTATCGACCGCGGGAATCCGGTCAATTGGAAGGGAACTGTGCGCACCGACCTGGTCGATGCGGTGGTCGTGCCGAGACCGGATTCGGGTCACGTGCCCATCTGGCTGGGTACCGGCGGCAACCCGCAATCGTCGTTGCGCGCCGGCCAATTGGGCCTGCCCATCTCGTACGGAATCATTGGTGGGGTTCCGGCGAAATTCGCACCGCTCGCCGACCTGTATCGCCGCGCTGCCGCCGCCTCAGAGGCGCCGGCCACACAGGTTCGGGTTTCGGTCGGTACCCCGGGATTCGTGGGCGAACAGGGCGAGTCGGCGCGCGACCTCTGGTGGAACGAGTGGCACCACACGATGAGCGAGCTCGGCAGACTTCGGGGATTCGCGCCGCCGTCGCGTACGAGCTACGACCGTGATACGGCGCCCGGCGGTGCCCTCTTCGTGGGCAGCCCTGACGAGATCTCCGATCGCATCATCGAGTTGCACTCCCACCTCGGTCACATGCGGCACTTTCTGCAAATGGATTTCGGCACGATTCCCCAGCGTGATTTTCTCAGGTCGATCGAACTCCTGGGAACAGAAGTCAAGCCTCGTCTCGAAGCTGCACTCGGAGTCGAGCCAGAGGTCGTGACCTCATGAGTCACTCATTCACCATCGGCATCTTCGGGGCTGGCAAAGTCGGTACCGCGCTCGCCCGCCTTGGCATCGCGGCCGGCAACTCGGTGCTCGTAAGCGGGTCACCGCGCCACACTCACACGCAAATGCTTCTCGATGTGGTTGCTCCCGGAGCCGTCGAGGCCGGCTCGGCAGAGGTTATGGTACGTGCATCCGATCTGGTCATCATTGCGGTGCCATTCGCCAAGTCTGACGAGATCGACTACGGCCTTTTCACCGGAACGATAGTCGTCGACGCGATGAACTACTGGCCGGCGGTCGACGGTGTTGTTGCTGACATCGAACGTGCGGAGCTCGGCAATTCCGAATTCATTGCGATGCGAAACCCGCGCGGTCGGTGGGTCAAGTCGCTCAACCACCTGGGTTACCAGGAGTTGGCTGAGGCGGCCGCTGAGGGCACACGGGGTCGGCTGGCCATCGGTTTGGCCGGTGATGACGGCGACGCCAAGGCGGTGGTGTCGGCGTGGCTCGACGATATCGGTTTCGATCCGGTCGACGTCGGTGCCTTGGCCGATGGTCGGCGGCTCGAGACAGGTGGAGCGATCTTCGGCCGGTCGCTCAGCCGCGGCGAATTTGCGTTGTCGCTGGGGCTGGTCGAAAGTTGACCCGCTGGTAGATCCCAAGACGTGGGCCTGGACCCGCTCTCACTGAAAAACGGCCACGTGCGTCACGAGTTGCGCAATGCGGAGATGAGCTCGGACTTCTTCTTCGACGAATACCCGGTCAGGCCGATCTCCTTCGCGCGGTGTTTCAGCTCGGCGACCGTCCAGTCGTCATAGGTGCCCGACTTTCCGCCCTTGCTGGCGACCTTCTTGGTTCCCTGCGCGGCGGCCGCGTTCGAAATTCGCGCGGACTTCTGCTTCGAGTTGCCCTCGTCGCGCAGCTCTTCATACAGTTTCGGGTTCTTCAGCTGCGGGGTGCTCTTGTTCGGCATGAGATGTCCCTCCTCGATCTGGGTCGTTCATCGCACAACCAGTCGAACACCGCTCCGGATGCTCGGCAAGGGGTTGACCGGATGCCCGCGTCTCACTCGGTACCCTCGCGGGGCAGGTCTGCGGCGGGTTGCCTGATCTCGCATCGGGAGGTGCCGTCGTCTGCACAACAGAACCCTCTCTCACGGTCATCGCGCAGGCCGCGCGGCGATCTACCATGCCAGGAGGGGACGGCCACGGCGTTGACTGTGACCGGCCCCCTCAAACGGCACCGCGCTCGCTGAGCGCCGGCTCGCGCGCAGCAACGGAGCGCCGCTGGACTGTGGGCGGCACGCGGACTGGGCAGAAACAGGGAGACAGCGGATGAGCGACACGAAGACCTACACCACGACCTACTCGATGACCATCGACGGGCAATCGGTGGCCACCGAGCACACGATCGGAGTGGTGAACCCGGCGACCGGCGAGATCTTCGCCGAGGCTCCCGAGTGCAGCCCAGAGCAGCTCAACCAGGCGATGATCGCGGCCCAGCGAGCCTTCGAAACCGACTGGCGGTACGACCTGGAGCTGCGCCGTTCGGTGATGGCCACATGCGCCGATGCACTGGATGCCGCGGCCGAGGAGATCGGCCGGGTGGCGACCATGGAGCAGGGGATGCCGCTGGGTGCGGGCATCGGCAGCGTTCGCCGGGCAGCCTTCAACTTCCGCCGCTACGCAGACCTCGAGGTGCCCACCCTGGTGGTGCAAGATGACGAGACCGCCCTGGTCGAGGTGAGCCGCAGGCCGCTGGGAGTCATCGCCGCCATCAAACCGTGGAACGTTCCGGTTTCGATGGCCGTCAACACCATCGCCCCGGCCTTCCGGGCGGGCAACACGGTCGTGGTGAAGCCGTCACCGTTCACCCCGCTGGCCACGCTGATGGTGGGCGAACTGCTCCGCGACGTGGTGCCGGCGGGCACCCTGAACGTGGTCTCGGGTGGAAACGACGTAGGCCAGTGGATGACCGAGCATCCCATTCCCCGGGGCGTCAGCTTCACCGGCTCGGTCGCCACAGGCAAGAAGGTGAATACGTCTGCTGCGCCCGACCTCAAGAGGGTTCTGCTCGAACTGGGCGGGAATGACGCCGCCATCGTTCTCGACGACGTAGACCCCGAGGAGGTCGCGGAGAAACTGTTCTGGCGGGCTTTCGGAAATGCCGGCCAGATCTGCATGGCGATCAAGCGCATCTACGTTCCCGAGCAGATCCATAGCGCGGTGGTCGACGCTCTCGTCGCCAGAGCCCGTGCGGTCACGGTGGGCAACGGACTCGACGAGGGCGTCGAGATGGGCCCGATCAACAACCTGCCTCAGTATCAGCGGGTTCGGGAGTTGGTGGCCGAGGCCATCGGCGACGGGGCGGTCGTGCGGGCCGGCGGGCATCCGATTGAAGGCCCTGGCTACTTCTTCGAGCCGACCATCTTGACCGGGCTGGCGGCCGGCACCCGGCTGGTCGATGAGGAGCAGTTCGGCCCGGCCCTTCCGGTGCTGCCCTACAGCACACTCGAGGAGGCCATCGAGCAAGCCAACGGCACCACCTACGGCCTGGGCGCCTCGGTCTGGTCGTCTGACCCGGATCGGGCGGCGGCCGTGGCTGAGCGGCTCGAGGCCGGCACGGCTTGGGTGAACACTCACGCCGCGATCAGTCACGGGGCGCCGTTCGCCGGAACCAAGTGGAGCGGCCTGGGTTCTGAAGGCGGAATCTACAGCGTGTACTCGTACACAGACCCTCATGTCGTCTACCGGGCTCGCTCCGGCGCGAACGCCTACCTCCCGGTTCCAGGCGCCGGCGACTCAGACGCTCACTGAGCGGTCTGGCGGCCTGACGGTTGGCGGCTGCCCCGGTTCCGTCGGCAACGAACGGAGTTCGTCACCACTGCATTAACACAGGAGTGAAACCGTTCTACGGTCGCTGCACGCTGCCGTCAGTGTTTCTCAGCATCGCCCATCGATCGTGTTCGAGCGGGGCGGGGGCAGAAAATCGTGCGGCCAGGCGTTCATCGAAGTCGACGCCGAGGCCCGGTATTTGGCTGGGAACTAAGACGCCGTGTTGCGGTACGAATGTTCCCGGAAAGACGTCGAGTGTTTCGTCTCGGAAGATGGCCGCTTCTTGGATGCCGAAATTGGGCGCCGAAATGTCTAGTGCCAGGTTGGCGGCCTGAGCCACCGGGCTTACATCGCCGGGCCCGTGCGGTGCGGTCCGGATTCCGAATAGCTCGGCCGCTGCCACGAGCTTTCGTACGGGAGTTATCCCTCCGAGAGTCGGAATGCGGATTCTGATGAAGTCGATGCTTCGCGTTTCAATGAGACGGAGATATTGGTGAATGTCGCCGAAAACCTCACCGACCGCGAGCGGTGTGGTGGTCAACGCCCGGAGTTGCGGAAACCATTCGCTGTCTTCGGGGGCGAGCACATCCTCGAGAAAAAACAAGCGGGCGGGCTCTACCGCTTGTGCGAATTGGCGGGCCTGGGCGATGGAAAGGCGCTGATGTGCATCGTGCAGCAACTCGACCCCGTCGCCGATGAGCTCCCGTACGCCGCAGAGAACCGTGGGCACATACGTCAGGTAGCTCAGCGCATCCCACGTTCCGTCACGAAGATCGCTCGAATGACCGAACACTCCTGTGGAGGTGGTGCCGTAGGTGTCGGATCCGGGAACGGTGACCTGAACGCGGAAGTGGCGGTACCCGTCGTCGCGGAGTTTCTCGATCTCGTCGACAATCTCAGCAGCGGTGTTGCCGTGGACGTGAGTATATGTTTCTGCGTGCGTGCGGGCTCGCCCCCCGAGTAACGAGTACAACGGCATCGCGGCGGCTTTGCCTTTGAGATCCCACAGTGCCACGTCGATCGCTGCAAGCGCGTTGCCCTGGATCGATCCGCCCCGCCAGTAGCCCGAGTTCAGCAGGAGACGATGAATGTCTTCGATGTCGGCCGGATCGCGCCCGATGAGCGCTGGCGTGTAGTAGTCGTCGACGACGGAGCGTACCGCAAGAGTGCGTTGCGGATCGCTCGCGCATCCCAGCCCGTAGAGGCCCGGTTCGCTGGTTTCGATGCGCACGATGAGATACGGCACACCTTGCGGCGCGGTCATGAACGTTCGAACGTTCGTGATGCGCAACCCGGATTCGCTGGTATCGCTCCATGGAGCTTTCGCCAAAATCGCGGGCGCCTTGGATAGGTTTGAGTGCCCGGCTTCGGCGCTGGCGAGCGTAGTCATAGATTGGTCCGATCGTGCGGCTTGACGAGTATTGAGTTCATTATCATCTAGTCAATGGATTAATTACATCCCCGACGGTATGGCCCTGAGAGCCTGGATGTCAAACCGATATGCCACCCGGAGCACCACAAATTTGACGAATTCATCTATTTATTGTAGTAATTGTGTGACCGGGTCGTCGATTTCCATGGGCGCACAAGTACCGGCATCTCGCAAAGGAGCATGATGAAGAACAAGAGGTTGATCGGAGCGGCCGCCGCAGTGCTGGCAGTGTCTGCCGCACTGACCGGATGCAGCGGCTCCAGCCAGAGCCAGGCCGACGGATCCAAGACGATCAAGGTCGTCTATTCCGACGCCAACAGCGCTGCACTGGTTTCGTGGTTCACCGAGGTGACCGCCGAGTTCGAGAAATCGAATCCCAACATCACGGTCGATCTGGAGCCGATCAAGGGTGCCGTGAGTGACTATTACACGAAGCTGGCACTCATGAACAGCAACCCCTCGACGGCACCCGACGTCATCTACGAAGACAGCTTTCAGCTGAAGTCCGACGCTGAGGCGGGATACCTCGCGCCGCTCGATACGAACCTTGCGGCCTGGGCCGATTGGTCGCAGTACAGTGACAGCGTCAAGCAGGCCGGCCAAGGCAGCGACGGCAAGACCTACGGGGTATCGGTCGGTACGGATGCCCGGGCGCTCTGGTACAACAAAGACATTTTCGCCAAGGCCGGTATTTCCGTGCCGTGGCAGCCGAAGACGTGGGAGGACGTACTGAACGCTGCGCGCACCATCAAAGCGGCCGTTCCCGATGTGACCCCGATGAACGTCTATTCGGGAGCTGCAATCGGCGAAGGCGCCAGCACGCAGGGCTTTCTGATGCTCGACTATGGCGCTCAGAATGGTGGTCTCACCGATAGTTCCGGCAAGTGGCTGACCGGGTCCACCGGATTCGTCAATTCACTCGACTTCATCAACACCGTGTACAGCGAAAAGCTCGGCTACGGTCCGCAGGTCACGAGCAGCACTACCTATTCGACACAGGTTCGCACACAGGATCTGCCGGCCGGAAAGCTCGCGATCGATCTCGACGGCTCGTACATCCCGCAGAACTGGGGTGCCACGGCAGCCCAACCATGGCCGGACTGGACGAATGTGATGGGCGTAGCGGCCATGCCCACCGAAACGGGTCAAGCACCCGCGCAAAACAGCATATCCGGCGGTTGGACGTTGGCTGTCGGAGCCAAAACGAAAGCGCAGGACGCCGCCTTCAGCTTCATCTCCACCGCGCTGAACAAAGACAACGCGCAAAAACTCGCCATCGATTACAGCTTGATTCCCGTGCGCCAGGATGTCTCGACCGATCCGGCGTACCTCGCGTCGAACCAGAACGCGGCATTCTTCGCTGGATTGATTCCCGACACTCACTTCCGACCGGCGACGTCGCAGTACTCACAAGTCTCGAACCAGATCCAAGTGGCCACCGAAGCAGTGATGACTGGGCAGCAGAGTCCGGCGGATGCGGCGAAGGCCTATGACACTGCCGTGACGGGAATCGTCGGGGCCGACAACACGACGACGGGTAAATAGCGTTTCATGACCTCTTCCGCCACCACCGCGGCAGATCATCCACTGCGTGCCCGGAGAATCGGCGTTCTTCGGGCACGCACGTTGGCCCGCTCCGTTCCGCTCCTTCCTGCCATCGTGCTCATCGCCATCTTCTTGGTCGGGCCGATCATCTCGTCGTTCTATGGGTCGTTCACCAACTCCTCGTTGACTGGATCCGCCGCGCAGAACCCCTCATTCGTCGGGTTTGACAACTACGTCAACCTCTTCAAAAGCCCCGGCTTTCCTGGGGCGGTCATCCTCACCGTCATTTTCATTTTCGGCTCGGCCGTGATCGGCCAGAACGTTGTCGGAATGCTCCTGGCTGCACTGATGCGCTCGGGCGGCAGAGTGGTTGGCGCAATCGTCGGAACCGCCGTTGTCGCGGCCTGGGTACTGCCGGAGATCGTCAGCGCATTTGCCGCATACGCGTTCTTCAGCGAGGAAGGCACATTCAACAACCTCCTCAGCCTCGTCGGCATCGATGGGCCCAATTGGCTATTCACATTCCCGATGCTCTCGGTCATCCTCGCCAACATCTGGCGTGGTACGGCGTTTTCGATGCTCGTCTACTCGGCGGCTTTACAAGACGTGCCGCCCGAAATCACCGAGGCGGCCGAGATGGATGGAGCTTCCGGAGCGAAACGCTTCTTTCTGATTACTCTGCCGATGATCCGCGGCAGCATTTCAACGAACCTGATGCTGACCACCCTCCAGACACTCTCGGTATTCACGCTGATCTTCGTGATGACGGGCGGCGGACCGGGAACGGCCAGCACGACCCTGCCCTTGCTGGCCTATCAGGAAGCATTCAAGTTCTCGCAACTGGGTTATGGCACCGCCATCGCGACCATTCTGCTCCTGGTGGGCGCTGTCTTCTCGTTCATCTACATCAGAGCCCTCAAGCCGGAAGTTGACTGATATGAGTCTGTCATCACCATCAGGGCGGGGAGTTCGCCTGACATCGAATGCCGTTCTTCTCCTTATCGCACTCACCTTCATCGCGCCTCTGGTCTGGTTGGTTCTCGCCTCGCTCAACAGCACGGCGAGTCTGAGTGCAGAGCTACCGGGTACTCCTACCCTTGACAATTTCGCTCAAGTGCTCACGCCCGCCTTGTCATTCGTGCCGCTCTGGAACAGTTTTCTGATTTCTGCCGGAAGCGCTCTGATCACGGTTGTCGTGGCGATCCTGGCTGCGTATCCGCTGTCACGGTTCAAGACACGGTTCAACAAACCGTTTCTGTACGGGGTGTTGTTCGCCACAGGGCTGCCGATCACAGCGATGATGGTTCCCGTTTACAGCCTCTTCGTGCGGATCGGGCTCGTCGACTCGTTGCTCGGCACCATCTTCTTCATGGCGACCTCATCGTTACCGATCGCGATTTGGATGACGAAGAACTTCGTAGACGGAGTGCCGACTTCATTGGAGGAAGCGGCGTGGATGGATGGCGCCTCCAGTATGCGCACTCTGCGTTCTGTGGTGGTGCCGTTGATGCGCCCGGGTATCGCGGTGGTTTTCATCTACGTATTCATCCACTCCTGGGGCAATTTCTTCGTTCCGTTCGTTCTCTTACTGAGCCCCGAAAAGCAGCCCGCCTCGGTGAGCATCTACACGTTTTTCGGAGAGAACGGCGCGATCGCCTATGGTCAGCTGGCGGCCTATTCGCTGGTCTACTCGATTCCTGTTCTCGTGCTCTACGTGATCATCTCTCGGGGGGTCGGCGGATCGTCGGCGCTGGCTGGCGCGGTGAAAGGATGATCGGCATGGCACGTCAGAAGCTCGCACTGATCGTGCGCGGCGGGTGGGAAGGGCATCAACCGGTCGAGACCACTGATTCGTTCATCCCGTTCCTGCGCACCCACGGCTACGAGGTCGTCGTCGCCTCGTCGCCGAGTCCGTACGCCGACACCGAGTTCATGAGCAGCGTCGACCTCGTCGTTCAATGCGTCACGATGTCGACCGCCGAGAAAGCGGAGGTCGATGGTCTTCGTGCCGCCGTAGCCGCCGGTACAGGCCTCGTAGGTTGGCATGGAGGAATCGTCGATTCGTATCGGAACAGTGCAGACTATCTGCAACTCGTCGGCGGCCAGTTCGCGAACCATCCAGCGGCTTCGCCCGGCCAACTCACCGGAAACCAATCCGACTACTACGTTGCTCATCGCATCGCCTTCACCGAGGCAGGGTCGGAGCACTTCATCACCACCGGAATCGCCGATTTCGATCTCGATACCGAGCAATACTGGGTGCTGACCGATGATTACAACGATGTTCTCGCCACCACTACGTTGCCGGCGCGACCTGGCGACCCTTGGCGGCGGCCGATCATCCGCCCGGCGGTGTGGACCAGAAACTGGGCAGAGGGCCGAATCGTCGTCTGCACCCCGGGGCACAACGTCGAAGTGCTGAAGAACGTGAACGTCAGAACGATCATAGAAAGAGGGATGTTGTGGGCCAGCCGTTGATCGTCGGAATAATCGGCTGCGGCACGATTATTGGGCAGTATCTCGAGACGTTCGGGCGAGTGAACGACGTTCAGCTCGTCGCCGTCGCCGACCTCGATCGTGCGCGTGCCGAGACCGTTGCGGCCGAGCATGCGGGAGTCGAGGCGCTCAGCGTCGAGGAACTTCTGAATCACCCGCTGATCGAGGTGGTGGTGAACCTCACGATTCCTGCCGCACACGCCGAGGTATCGCTGAGCATCATCGCGGCAGGCAAGTCGGTGTACGTCGAAAAGCCGCTCGCGGCGACGGTGGCAGAGGGGCGAGCCGTGCTGCAAGCGGCATCCGAAGCATCCGTCAGCGTTGGTTGCGCTCCCGATACCGTGCTCGGCGGCGGCATACAGTCGGCCCGGCACAGTATCGAAAGTGGCCTGATCGGAGAGCCTCAATCGGCCACGGCGACCATGGTCACGGCCGGCCACGAGCGGTGGCATCCGAACCCCGACTTCTATTACCAGCCGGGCGGCGGCCCGCTCATGGATATGGGGCCGTACTACATCACCGCCCTGGTGACTCTGCTGGGGCCCATCCGTCGGGTGATCGGTGCTGCCAGCGCACCGCGGAAGGTTCGTACGATTCAGACCGGGCCGAGGGCTGGCGAAACGATTCCCGTCACCACGCCGACGCACGTGAGCGCCATACTCGAGCACGAGTCGGGCCTTCTCACGACCATGGTGATGTCGTTCGACGTTTCGGCGACCAAGGCGTCGAAGATCGAAATCCATGGCAGCGCTGGTTCGTTGGCTGTGCCGGATCCCAACAACTTCGGCGGTGAGGTTCAGCTCTGGACCGCAGACAATCCAGAATGGACCAGCCTTCCTCTCTCGGCAGGTTACGTGAACGGTTCTCGCGGATTCGGCGTCGCCGAAATGGCGTGGAGCCGGGCGCCAGATGGCGCCATCGGTGAAACTCGCGCCCAGGGGGAACTCGGTCTCCACGTGCTCGAGGTGATGGAAGGCATACTCGTGTCGGCGGCAACGCGATGCTCCCACCAGATCGTCACGACAGTCCAACCGCCGCAAGCGGTTCGGCTCTCCGACCGTTAGACGCCGACCTTTATTACGGCTGGGGCGATCTGCAGCTTCGACGATTGGGGCGAAAACGACCCCGCTAGTACCAAACACGCCGCGCCGACCGCGACAACGTCTTCTCCGATGACGCTGCTGGCCACGTTGACGGAGTGTGAGAGATTATCGATCTCTGAGAAGCGGATTCGTTCGGGCAACTCGCGCTGAAAGAATTTCTCAACGGTCGACCAGTACGGGCCGCCGAAGACAATTCGATCGACGTCGAGAAGGTTAGTGACGTTGACGATGAACGAACCCACCGCTTCGACGCTTGCGACCAGCAGCTGGCGAGCCTGAGGTTCGCCCGTTTCCGCGCTGGCTACGAGCCGCTCGAACAGCCCGAAGACGGAGTGCAAATCGGTCGCAGCCGTGGCATCGAGCAGCCCGAGCTGTTGTGCTTGGTCAACAAGGCGAGCGGGCCTGACCGCCTGGCTGAAGCAGCCGCGCCGACCGCAACTGCACATCGGCCCGTCTGGTGCGATACGAAAGTGCCCCGCATTGCCGGCGTTACCGGATGCCCCGTTGTGCACTTCGTCGTTCAGAACCATTCCGACGCCGACGCCGGTGCCGTAGTAGAAGAACACGAAATTCCGGCTCGGGTTCTCAGCGTTCATCCACTGCTCGGCGACAGCGGCGGCCGTGACATCTTTGATCATCAACGTTGGCAAACCGGTCGCCGCCTCTAGGGACTCTCTGAGGGGGAATTCGCTCCAGGGGAGCATCAGCGGTGGTTTCACGACGCGGCCGCGCACCGCATCCACCGGTCCGGGAACGGCGACGCCAAGGCCGATCACCCGATCGCGGGGCACGGCGGTGCCTGCGATGAGCTGGTCGACGGCCGCGGCGATCGCAGCGATTCCTTCTTCCGGATCTTCGATGGCGATAGACGGCGCGCGTAGGTGCGAATGTGCCACGAGATTGCCTTCGAGATCAAGCAAGACGCAGGTGATCACAACGGGATCGATGTGCACCCCGATGGCGAACCCACCAACGGGGTTGAGTTGAAGCATCATCCTGGGGGCACCCGGACCGCCGACCACCTTGCCGGTCTCGTTGATGAGGCCCCGCTGTAGTAGCTTTCGTGTCACGTTGCTGATCGTCTGTGGCGACAGCCCCGTCAAGGCGACCAACTCGACCCGGCTGACCCCGTCGTCGGATCTGCGAATCTGATCGAGCACAACCGTCTCGTTGAAGCCGGCGACCGCCGGCAGATTTGAACCGCGGGGCACAATCACCTTCTATCACCGTTGGATACCCACAATCGTACTGGCACTTTGCAGTCGAGCACCGCTCGGACGCCCGGCGCCGGGGTAACCGCATACCTGAGTCGCACTCCGCGCTACAACGAAAGTAACGGGGGCGAGAGATGAACGGGTGATGCCCGTCCGGCCGCTCGATGGAGCGCGTCATTCGCCCGCACACCCCCCTATCGCTTTCTCGTATCGTTATATATCGTTGAGTATCGTTCGTACTCAATTCGAGTACTCAATTCGAGGAGGTCATCATGGGTGGTTCATTCCCAGCTGGCGGGTTCGGCGCGGGTAATCCCGTCGAGGGCATTTGGCAGGCAGTGGAGCAGTTGCGCTCCACGTTCGAGAAGCGAGTGGGCACCCGCGTAGGTCGAGGCGAGGTGCGCACAGCGGTGCTGGCACTCCTCGCAGAGCAGCCGATGCACGGCTACCAGATCATTCGCGAGATCGAGGAGCGCAGCGGCGGCAGCTGGAAGCCCAGCGCCGGCTCGGTCTACCCGACGCTGCAGCTGTTGGCCGACGAGGGCCTCATCAGCGCCGAAGAAGCCAACGGCCGCAAGATCTACGCGCTGACGGATGCAGGCAGGGAAGAGGTCGCCGGCGCATCGTCGCCGTGGGATGCTACGGGCCCGACTGACGGTACCCGGTTCTCTGCTCTGCCGAAGGCGGGGATCGAGCTCGCCCAGGCGGCGGCACAGGTCGGTCGCACGGGTTCGCCCGAGCAGGTGCAACAGGCCGTGACGGTGCTCGACGAAGCACGTCGTCGGCTCTACTCGATTCTCGCCCAGGACTGACGAGGGTGCCGCCTGATCCTCTGAACAAAGAACACTCGACGCCCAGCGCAGGCGAAGCGCGCGCTCGCTGCCGCCGTATCCTGCGTTTCGCCGGCTGGAATCTCGCCGTGACGTGGTGGTTCGAACTGTTTTTGCCGCGCATCGGTCTCGCCAGGCTCGCAGAGCGCAGCCGATCGAGGCGGATGCGACGCTTCGCGCAGCGTTTTCACGTGCTCGCGGTCGACCTCGGCGGGCTCATGATCAAGGTCGGTCAGTTCATGTCGTCACGGCTCGACGTGCTCCCGCCCGAGATCACGGCCGAACTCGAGGGGTTGCAAGACGAGGTGCCTCCCGTGCCGTTCGCCGCGATCCGCGCGCTCGCCGAGGCCGAGTTGGGCGTACCACTGGAGCGTGCGTTCACGATGGTCGACGAGATTCCGGTTGCTGCGGCATCCCTCGGCCAGGCGCACCGCGCTCGGCTCGCCCCCCTCGATGCCGCGGAGACCGGGCTGACCGGCGTGGTGATCAAGGTGCAGCGGCCGGGTATCGATGCGATCATCGACGTCGACTTGGCGGCACTGCGCAGGGTAGGCGGATGGCTCAGCCATGTGCGGATCGTCTCTGACAGAGTCGATATGCCGGCGCTCATCGAGGAGTTCGCAGAGACGAGCTTCGAGGAGATCGACTATCTGCATGAGGCGGCCGGTTCCGAACGCTTCGCGGCAGATTTCGAAGGCGACGATCGGGTGAGTGTGCCCGCTGTCGTGTGGGAGCGAACCACGCGGCGAGTGCTCACCCTCGAAGACGTCACGGCGATCAAGATCACCGATGTTCAGGCACTGGTCGCTGCGGGCATCGACCCGGCGCAGGTCGCCCCCGTCTTCGCGGCGGTCATGTTCGACCAGCTGTTCACGAACGGCTATTTCCACGCCGATCCGCACCCGGGCAACATCTTCGTCACTCCGGTCGCCGACGGCTCCGGCGCGCTGCCCTGGAAGCTGACCTTCATCGATTTCGGCATGATGGGCGAAGTTCCCACCAGCACGCGCACCGGCCTGCGAAAGCTGCTGATCGCGGCCGCATCGCGTGATGGCAAGGGCCTGGTGGATGCCATCCGTGACGTGGGCGTGCTGCTCCCGTCGGCCGACACGGCCGAGCTCGAGCGGGCGATGACCCAGCTCTTCGCCCGATTCGGTGGCATGGGGTTCAGCGAGTTGCGTGAAGTAGACCCGCGGGAGTTCCGCGACTTCGCCGTGCAGTTTCAAGACGTGGTGCGCTCGCTGCCGTTTCAGCTGCCCGAACACTTTCTGCTCATCATCCGGGCGATGTCGCTCACCTCTGGGGTGTGCAGCGCACTCGACCCGGAGTTCAACCTCTGGAATTCGGTTGAGCCGTACGCGGCGCAGCTGCTGCGCGATGAGCGCGGCAACGTGGTGCAAGACCTCGGCAAGCAGGCGCTCGAAGTCGCCGGCATCGCCGTTCGACTGCCGAAGCGACTGGATGCTCTGCTCAGCCAGATCGACAACGGAACTCTGGCGGTCACGAGCCCGCCCCTCGAGCGGCGGGTCGCCCGGCTGGAGCGCACCGCGCGGCGAGCC
>JAODBB010000190.1 GCA_025463745.1 Subtercola sp. | reverse complement strand
TGTGCCTCTCGAGCGCATGCGCCAGCTCGAAGAAGTTGGCATCGTGAATCGAGCTCCAGATGGCCTTCCACACCTCGTACTGGGTGACCGAGTCGAGCGTCGCCTCTTCGACAATCGCCGAGTAGTCCCCGTGGAGCACCTCGCCGAAAATGTAGACCTTCGGATGCACGGCCCGAACTCGAGGCAGAACGCTCGCCCAGAACGCGGGCTCGACCGCATACGCCGCGTCGAGCCGCCACCCGTCGGCACCGCGATCGAGCCAGTAGGTCATGACCGACACCACGAAATCTGCGACCTCCGGCGCGCGGTGGTTGAGCGTGACGAGCGCGTCGTGGCCTTCGAACACCTCGAATCGCGGATGCCCGGCGGCGCTCTCCGCATCGGCACCGCCGGCATCTGCAGCACCGTCAGCGCCATCGGCAGCAGCAGCGCGTACATCTTCGTCGCCAGCGCCATCAACAGCAGCAGCGCGTGTGTCTTCGGGGCCAGCGCCGCCGCTAACGCCGCCGCCGTCAGAACCGGCGTCGCGCACAGGCACGAACCACGTGCCTTCCGGCGCATCCACGCCGCCCGCGAGCGCCCGCTGCAGCGGCGCGAACCCGCGCCCCACGTGATTGAAGACCCCGTCGAGCAGTACCCGCAACCCCCGCGAATGCGCCTCGCCGACGAGCTGTGCGAAGTCGGCTTCAGTGCCGAGGCGAGCGTCGATCGTGAAATAGTCGACCGTGTCGTAGCCGTGTGACTCCGATGAGAAGATCGGCCCCAGCGCGATGCCCGACGCTCCCAGCTCGATGACGTAGTCGAGCCAGTCGATGATGCGCGTCAGCCGATGTGCGTCTCGAGGCGACCCCGCACCCGCTCCCGCACTCGCATCCGCTCCTGCACCCGCACTTGCCGCCGCGCTCAAACCCACACCCGCACCCGCACCTGCGCCCGTCAACGACTCCGTGCCGCTCGCGGCCGTCGTCGGCGCGCCCACGAACCCCAGCGGGTAGATCTGCCACCACACCGCATGCGTCACCCAGCCCGGTTCACTCATCGACTGCCACAGCTCACCACGCGTCACCATCTGGCGCCAGGTCGGCGGCCGCGGCATCCCGAGCCTGGTTGCCCAGATCGAACGAGCCGACGTCGATCAGCACCTTGCCGACTGCCCCGTCTTCGACCGCCCGATGCGCCGCGCCCGTCTCGGCCAGGCGATAGCGGATGATCGGCAACCCGAACGCGTCACCCACGCCCATCGCGCCGTCGGCTGCCGCGGCAGTCACGGCCGCCACTGCACTCGCCTTCTGCACCTCGCTTGTCGTGTAGGTCAAGATGAATTGGTAGCGCACGTTTTTCGTCATGCTGGCGCGCCCCGGAATCACCACCTCGTCGGGTGTGCCCGAAACGTAGATGGCGACTGTTCCGCCGTTGGCGATCATCTCGACGTCCATCCCGATGTTCGCCCGCGGATTAACCTCCACGATGGTCTCGACCCCGTGCGGCGCGATGGCCGCGACCCGCTCGACGGTGTTCTCGCTGCGGTAGTCGATCACGTAATGGGCGCCTGCGCGCCACGCCAGGTCGGCCTTCTGCTCGCTGCTGACGGTCGTGATGACGGTGGCTCCGGCCCACACGGCGAGCTGGATGGCCGCGTGCCCGACGGCGCCGGCTCCCCCGGCCACCAGAACGTGCTGCCCCGCGAGAGAGCCCGGCGCCAGCTTCGCCGGCCCGGTTTCGCGGGCGGTCAGCGCCCGGTGCGCCGTGAGGGCGGGAATTCCGAGCGACGCACCGACGTCGAACGACACTCCGTCGGGCAGTGGGTTGACGAGCGTCGCAGGCAGCACCACGAACTCGGTCGCCGTGCCTGTCGGCCGCTGATAGGCCGCATCGCGCAGCCACACCCGCTGGCCCACCACGAATCGGCTGACACCAGGGCCGACTGCGTCGACGACACCTGCTCCGTCTTGGTTCGGGGTCTGCGGATGCTCGAGCTCACGACTCGCGCCGCCCCCAACCCTCGACTTCCAATCAGTGGGGTTCACACCCGACACGACGACGCGCACCCGCACCTCGCCGGCCGAGGGTTCGACGATATCGCTCTCGACCAGCTCCAGAACCTCCGGGCCGCCGGTGCGGGTGTAGACGATCGATTTCATAGGGTCCTCCTCCGGGTGCCTGCCGCCGAACTGTTGGCATTCACCATCGAACATTCGCTCTCACGCGTGCTCGTTCAGCTAACGCTAACCGCCGAACCTGCACTCCAGCGCGTGCCGCCGAACCTCGGTCGCCACTTTCTGCCTTCCTTCGCCTTGGCTGTGTCTAGCGCTTGCCGCCGAACTTCCGGCGGCGCGCCTGAGCGGCATTCGCCTGGTCTGATTGCGTCTTCTTTCGGGCCGGGCCCGGCTTCGGTCGCCTGCCCTGTGCGATCGCCGCGGCATCCTCAGCCTCTTTCGCCGCCCGCGCCTTGGCCTTCGCCTTCGCGACCGGCCCGATCTTCTTCGCGGGCGCCGACGCCCTGCCTCCTGGCGCATCGCTTGCTGTCGCCCGCATCGCCCCGGCCGCCCCCGCTCCCGGGACTCCAAACACTGCCGCGGCCGCCACCGCACCACCGCCCCGCGAACTCGACGCCGAGCGCCCCCGCACGATACCGATGAACTCCTCGACCAGCGCCGACGGGTCGCCCTCACGCCAGGCCAGCGACACCTGTGTCTCGGCCACCCCGCTCACCGGCCGGAACACGACGTCTTTGCGATTGTGCAGCCGCGAAATCGACTGCGGCACAATGACGATGCCGACGCCCGCGGCCACCTGTTCCACGGCATCCCCCAGCGACTGGATGCCCCGCAGCGGCCGACGCGACCCGTCAGCCACCTCGGCGGCGAGGTCGCGCCACTCGGGCACCTCGTCAGGGTCTTGCAGCAGATGCTCGTCGCCGAGTTCGGCCACCGGAACCACGTCGAACACCGACGCGGGGTGGTCTTTTGCGACTCCCACGACCGGCACCTCGGAGTACAACGCGATGACGCTCAGGCCGTTCTGGTCGATCGGATGCCGCACAAAACTCACATCGGCCGCCTTCGTCTGCAGCACGGCGGTCTGCTCGCCTGGCTCCGAGCGGAAGACGTGCAGCGGTAACTCGGGGTGGCGCTCGGCCCAGAGCCTGGTCCATTTCGTTACGGTGACCCCGATGGTGAACGCGACGCTGAGTGTGACCCCCGTGACCCCCGTGCCGCCCGCCGGGGTTTCGGCCTCGTCCTCGCCGTCAGCCGGGGTCTCGCGGTCAGTCGCGGTCTCGCCCTCGCCTACAGTCTCGCCTTCGGTCGGGGTCTTGCCCTCACTCGCGATCTCGCCCTCGGCTAGAGTCTTGGCCTCAGTTTCTGCGTCACCCTCCGTCGCGGTTGGCACCTCGACCGGCGCAGCGGCGCCCGGGCGTTCTGCCTCATCGGCTGCCGTGGGCACGCGATGCGCCGCGGGTTCGGCCCCGCTCAACTGTTCGTCTGCCATGCCCTGACCCCGATCATCCGGCCGCCGCAATTGATGAGCCGCCGCACGGCCCACGATACGCTGGCCTGATGACCTCGCAGAAATCGCCTCAGACCATGAAGCCCGCCACAGCGGCGAAGAAGCTGGGTATCTACCTGCCCGCCGCTCCCGAGGAGTTTCAGCAGAACGAGGTCACGCGCTCCGAACTCGCCGAGCTGCTGGCCACGCCTCCCGAGTGGCTCGTGCAGTTGCGGTTGAACGGTCCGCACCCGCGCCAGGAGGTCGCTCGTAAGCTCGGCGTCTCGATTTCGGGACTCACCCGAGCCGGGGTCGACGACGCGTTCACCACCGCCGACATCAAGGCACTGCTCGAAGCGCCGCCCGAGTGGCTCGTCGTCGAGCGTGCGCGCCAGGCCGGCGTCATGGAAGAGAACGCGCGCATCAAGACCGAACGCGCCGCAAAGGTCGCGCAGAAGGAGCGCGCCGAGCGCCACGCCCGCACCAACCCGAACGCGGTCGCCCCCAAACCCCGCTGACGCACCTCGGCAGTCACACCCGTAGCTGCTTCCGCTTCCGCGCCCCTGCACCCCCGCGCCCCATCCGCTTTGCAATGAAGCACGCTAAGCGGCGCGAAAACGTGCATGTTCGCAAAACGGGCGCCCCGTCGAGCGGACTCGTTTCGTGCGCCGCGCCCGACGCCGACACGCCGGCCTCTTCGAGTCTCAGTTGCGCAAAAGCACTCGAAAGTCGGCCTCGGGGTGCTTTTGCGCAACGCTCGCAGGCGACACGCGGGTATCCAGCAGCAGAACCGCGGAGAGCGAGTTGGTGCGTCAGTTCGCAGGCTCGTCCCAGCCCTGCTGCGGAGTGTCGCAGGTACCGCGAAAGACGTACTGCGACGGGCGCTTACGCTGGCGCGACGACCAGTCGATGGCGGGGCGCCGTTCGTGCGCCGGCAGGTAGCCGAGCCGATACACCGCCATCAGCTCCAGGTCGTCGGGAACCTTGAGCAGGTCGACGATCAGCTCCCATTTGCCAGGAACCTCCATCGGAAACGATACGAACTGAATTCCCATGCCGAGTTCGACGGTTGACAGCCACACGTTCTCCATGGCCGCTCCCATACTGAACACCGAGTAGAACGAACTGAGCTCGCCGGGGCGGTATTCCGACCTGTCGAGCATCACCCCGAGCAGCAGCGGCGACTCGGCGACGAGTTTGCGGTTCTGCTCGCCGAGCGTCTGCGGCACGCGCAGCCCGTTCATCACCGTCTGCCCGCGCTTTGTGAAGACCGCCTTGGTGAACGGGCGCAACGGAGCGGGCAACTTGTCGAACAGCATGCCGTCGCGCCGGGCATCCATCTCGGCCTCACTGAACCGGAAGTACGGGCGATACCGTTCGAAGAACGACCCCTCGCTCAGCGCCTGCGTCATGCTCTCACCGCTGATCGCACCGATGCTCCGGATGGTCGTGGGGTCGTCGATGAGAACGAATCGCCACGGCTGGCTGTTCAACTGCGACGGCGCGGCCCCGGCCACCTCCATGAGCGTGCGCTGGTGTTCTTCGCTCACCGCATCGGGCAAGAAGGCGCCGTTCGTGGTCTTGCGGTTGTGCAGAACGTCAAAGAATTCCATCAGTACCTTCCAGCGAAACCGTGGGCACCTCGGCTGCTCTCAGCAGCACCGGCGACCGCGTGCGTGTCTAACCCACCAGAGAAACACTAAGCCCGAGCGCGAGAAACGGCGCCACCGACAACGCCAGCGCCACATGCCCCCACGACCGCGATCGCACGTACGGCAGAATCGCGAGCGGCACGATAGCAGGCAGCAGAAACCAGCCCGCAACGGAGTCGCCCCAGAACACGGTACTGATGGCCGCTGCGGTGAGCGCGAAAGTGCAGATGTAGAGCGCAGAGTGCACCCAATGAAACGGGGCCGAATTGACCAAACCGGCCTTCACGGATGCACCGAAGAGCGCATTCACGACGAAACTCACACTCGCCGCCACGAAAAGAACCTGGGGCACGCTCACCCCTTCACTATTCACTCTTGCAACAGCGTAACAAAGCCGGCTGGGTAGCCAGATGAGAACTGCGAACATCGGCCACGAAATAATGGAGCCATGACAACAACCGCGCCGCCGAAGCCGGCCGACATTCGCCGCTGGCGGCAATACATGGCCGACGAGCAGGCCGAGGCCGCTGTGTACCGCGATCTGGCCGAACGCCGCACGGGCGAAGAGCGGGCCATTCTCCTCGCCCTCGCCGAGGCAGAGGCCCGGCACGAATCGCACTGGCGCACATTGCTCGGCGACAACGTGGGCAAACCGCGCCGCGGCGATCTGCGCACGCGCATCCTCGGCTTCTTGGCCCGCAGGTTCGGCTCGGTTTTCGTTCTCGCGCTCGCCCAGCGTGCAGAAACGCGCTCTCCGTACGCCACCGACTCCGACGCCACACCCGCGATGGCAGCGGATGAGCAAGTGCACGCCGAGGTGGTGCGCGGGCTGGCTGCTCGCGGCCGCAACCGGTTGTCTGGCACGTTTCGGGCGGCGGTTTTCGGCGCCAACGACGGGCTGGTGAGCAACCTCGCCCTGGTGATGGGAATCTCGGCGAGCGGCGTCAGCAACTCGATCGTGCTCGCCACCGGGCTCGCCGGGCTGCTGGCCGGAGCACTCTCGATGGGCGCCGGCGAATACGTATCGGTGCGTTCACAACGCGAACTGCTCGAGTCGACCACGCCGAACGCGGAAGCGAATGACGCCCTCCCGAATCTCGATGTGAACGCCAACGAACTCGCACTCGTCTATCGTGCCCGCGGCATGTCTGAGGCTGACGCCGAGGCCTACGCAAACGAAGTGCTCCACCCGAGCCCGGCAATCGACGTGAAATCCTCGTCAGGCGAGTCACTACTGGGTTCGCCCGCCGGCGTCGCCAATGCGGCCGCCAATGAAGAGGTCGACGAGCACGAAGCAGTCGGCACCGGCCTGAGTGCCGCCGTATCGAGCTTCTGCTTCTTCGCCTCGGGCGCGATCATTCCTGTGCTGCCCTACATCTTCGGGCTGCAGGGACTGGCCGCGCTCATCGTCGCCGCCGTGCTGGTGGGCGTCGCACTTCTCGGCACCGGCGCCATCGTCGGCATCCTCTCGGGCGGCCCGCCCTTGCGCCGCGCCCTTCGCCAGTTGCTCATCGGCTACGGTGCTGCAACGGTCACCTACCTGCTAGGCCTCCTCTTCGGCGGCGTCTGAATATATCGGTGCGCCGCCGCCCCTGGGCCCACGCCGGCCAGAGGCTCCGCGCGCCGCTCGCGGCGTGTGGAGAGGCCGGTGGGGACGGCGCACGATGGCAGAGCCTTGCGCGCGGCAGTGGATGCGCCGGGTCTCGAAGAAAGCGACGTACACGCCGCCGCTTTCTTCTGATTCCGTTTGTGCGCCCGCCCTACGCCCGCATCACGTCGGCCATGAAGCCGCTCACCCGCGACTCGAGCCCCGACACTTTCTCGGCGAGCACGCTCTGCGGGTCGGCGTAGTACGAGGCGTGCGGCACCTCCACGCGAATGTTGCTCGAGCAGCCGAGGTTGGCGCAAATGTAGGTGCCGACCGTGTTGCCGTTCAGCCCCGCCTCGCCGATGCGCTTGGCGCTGAACAGCGAAACACCGTGTTCGGTGTGCGTCGCCCGGCAGAGCTGGCACATCATCATCCGCCGGCGCGACAGCGGCCCGTCGGCTTCGCGCACGATGATGCCGACCGCGCGGTCACGTTCCCATCGGATGATGTACCCGAGATGCGGCGAATGCGAGTCACGCCAGCCCAGGTAGTCGAGATTCTCCCAGTCGAGTTCGACGAAGTTTGACGGAAGAACCATGTTCAAAGCCTCGGCGCTCGACCCGTTCACGATCGAACCCCGAATCTCGATTCCGGTCATCCTCTTCACAAGCACTCCTCGCAGTGTCGGTGCAACTAGCCTAAACGGCTAGCCTGTTCGAAGAGAAACGGCTGTTCGGTGTTGAAATCGCCGCAGCTGAAAGCCGCAGGCGAAACGGTGCCGTAGTGAAACTGGTGAAAGAGGTAGACGCCCGTGGCTGACACGCGACCGGAGCTCCTCGAAGCATCCGCAGCCCCCCCCTCTCGGCGCTCGCGCGGTAGGGGTTGCTCGTCGGGCCGCTGCTGAGCATGATCGACTCGAGCATCGTGAACGTCGCGGTTCCCGACATCGCGAGCGAGCTGAATGCCCCGCTCAACCAGGTGCAGTGGGTCGTCAGCGGGTACCTGCTGGCCCTCGGCGTGGGCCTGGCCGCGACGTTGTACCTCGCGAAGCGGTTCGGCACGGTGCGTGTGTACGTGATCAGCATGCTCGCGTTCGTGATCATCTCGGCGCTTGCGCAGTCGCCCCGACCATCCAGTTGCTGATCGCCACGCGAGTGCTGCAGGGCCTCGCCGGCGCACCGCTGGTGCCCCTCGGCATCGCCATGCTGCTCGGCAAGGGAGGCATGGGCAAGAAGGTGCCGGTCTCGGCAGCACTCGTGCTGTTTCTCGCGCCGGCACTTGGCCCGACCCTCGGCGGCCTGCTCATCGGTGCGGGCGGCTGGCGGCGTCAGCATCCTCGGCTCGATCGTCGCCGACGCCGCAACGCTGGCCGCCGTCATCGACTCCTTTCACCAGGTGGGCTGGATCATGATCGCCCTCGCCGCTCTCTGGGCGCCATCGGAGCGCTGTTTCTGGCAGGCGGTGCGGGCAAGGAGAGTGCACTGGTCGAACCGGTCGGCGAGTAGCCGGCGCGATCGTAAGATCAGAACATGAACATTTCTGAATTCTTGGTCGCCGAACACGACGAAGCAGTGAGCCGCCTGCGATCTCAGATACTCGCGATCGTGCCGCTCGACCGTCAGCTCGAGCGGCTACCTGGTGCCAACTCGGTGACCTGGATCACCTATCACGTCGCCCGGCATGCCGCCCTCGCACTCTCGGTCGTCACCGAGACAGCGGGCATCCGTGACCCCAGGCTCAACGCGTTCGAGCCTCGAGCCACTGTGGGCGGCGCCGGGCTGGAAGAAATGCAGCAGCCCTTCGCCGACAGCCTCGACCCGGCCACCGTCAACGCCTTCACGCTGAGCGTCTTCGCCGATGTGCGCAGCTTCCTCGAAACGGTCACCGAATCGACTCTGGATGATCTGCCCGACATCGAAGACGCGCTCGACGCTGCCGGGGTCGAGCACGACACCTTCGAGTGGATGTACCGCATGTGGGCCGACCAGCCCGTCGCGTTTCTTCTCCGCTGGCCTCTCGCCAGCCACCTCACCCACCACGTGGGAGAGCTCACGGGCCTGCGCAACCAGATGGGGCTGAGCCCCTTCCGTGCCGCTCCCATAGCGGCGGGTCGAGGAGACACACCCTAAGCCTCGTCGGGCACCACGGCGGCAGGGCGGTCGGTGCGCGACTCGTTCAGCTCACGGATGAGCGTGGCCGCGTCGTAGGGGCCGAAGTGACGTTTGCCGCCGACGAAGAAGGTGGGCGTCGAGTGCACGTCCATCAGCTCAGCGTCGATCACGTCGTCACGAACCCGATTGCCGACTTCGCTCGAACGCATGTCTTCTTCGAAGCGGTCGATGTCGAGGCCGAGAGTGACGGCATACGCGAGCAGATCGTCGAGCTCGAGTGCGTCTTGGTGGGCGAACATGATCGGCGACAATTCGAAGAACTTGCCTTGCAGGGCCGCAGCCTCGCTGGCCCGCGCCGCGAGCGTTGCGTGCGGATGCACCTTGGTGAGGGGCAGGTGCCGCCAGACATACTGCAGGTCGCTGCCGAAATGAGCACGAACCTCGTCGATCGATCCGGTGGCCCGGCTGCAGAAGGGGCACTCGAAATCGCCGTACTCGACCAGTGACATCGGGGCGTCGATCGGCCCTTTGATGTGGTCGCGTTTCGGGTCGACCCGCCGTGCGAGCACGAGGCTCATGCGCGACGGCGGCTGCACCTTGTCGACGATGCGGAAGATCGCCCAGCCGAGTACGAACGCGATCACCGTGGCCGCGAGCACCCCGACCCGCGCCTCGTCTTGCAGCACGGGGTCGGGGATGGCCAGGTCGATGATGAACAACGAGATCGTGAACCCCATGCCCGAGAGCGCCGCACCGCCGGCCACCCGGCCGAAGGTCAGGCCAGGGGCCAGCACCCCGATCTTGAGGCTCTTGACGAGCACCGTCATGCCGGTGATGCCGACGAATTTGCCTACCACGAGGCCGGCGATGATGCCCCAGGTGAGGGGTGATTGAAACGCCGCGGCGAGCGTGGCCCCGGTGAGATGCACACCCGCATTGGCTAACGCGAAGATCGGCAGAATGACGAAACTCGTGTATGGCGAATAGAGCGTGTGCAGGCGATCGTTGACCGAAACCGAACCGAGAAGGCCACGAACGGCCGCCTGTGCGTAGGCAGGGTTCGGCGACTGCCGAAAGGCACGGCTGAGCTCCGCGGCCCGTTCGACTTCCATTCTGCGTGGTGCATACACCGGGATGAGCAGGGCGATCGCCACCCCGGCCAGCGTCGGCTGCACACCAGAGGCATACAAAGCGCCCCACACCACAAGCGAGAACACGAGGTAAGCGGGGCCCTGGCCCAGGCGCAGGTAACGCAGCATCCATATCACCACCAGGGCCAGAACGGCGATGACCAACGGCAGGAAGTGCAGTTCGTCGGTGTAGAAGATGGCAATCACGGCCAGGGCGCCGACGTCGTCGACCACCGCGAGTGCGAGCAGGAAGATGCGCAGATGCCCGGGCAGACGTGGCCCCACGATGGCGAGGGCACCGAGCAGAAACGCGGTGTCGCTCGAAATGACAACCCCCCACGCATGCGATGTCGCGCCGGTGTGGTTGAAGGCCAAGAAGATGATGGCGGGCACTGCCAGCCCCGCGATCGCCGCCGAAACCGGAACCACCGCTCGCGACCAGTCGCTGAGCTCACCGAGCGCGAATTCTCGCTTCACTTCGAGGCCCACCACGAAGAAGAACAGCGTCATCAGCCCCTCATTGACCAACGAGCGGAAGTCGAGCGTGATGCCCGACTGACCGACCTTCAGCACGATGGTCGAGCGCCAGAACTCGTCGTAGGAGCTGCTCGGCATGTTCGCCCAGATCAGCGCGATGACGGTCGCGACCAGCAGCAGCGCGGCGGCGGTCTTCTCGCTGTCGGAGAAGCCGCGTCGCTGATAGAAGAGTTTGCGCAGCCGCGGAAAGCGCGGAGCCATGTCTCCTTCGGTGACCTGCGGCGGCGCGACCTGGGTCATCGTGACACCTCCGTCTCAGCGGGAGCCGGCGACTGTGCTGCGGCTGGTAATTGCACGGCCGCCGCCTCAGCAGCAGATACAAGCGCCGCGGCCTGCGCCAACCGCGACACGGCCTGGGTGAGCACCTCGGGCGAGCAGGCGAAGTTCAGCCGCGCATACCCGGCGCCTTCGCGGCCGAACCCCAAGCCGGGGCTCAGCGCTACTCTGGCCGCTTCAAGCGCGCGGAAGCTCGGGTCTGGCCCCCAGCCCAGCCCGCTGAAGTCGAGCCACGCCAGGTAGCTCGCCTGCGGTCTGGCAAACACCACCTGCGGCAGCTGTTCTGCGAGTAGTTCGGCCAGGAGGTCGCTCGACGCGGTGAGCGTGGCCAGCATCGCGTCGAGCCAGGGCACGCCGTCGGCGAACGCCGCAATGCTGGCGTGCAGGCCGAGCTGGCTGGTGCGCATGAACACCTCGTCGGGCATGGCATCCAGCAACGCCAGGGTTCGCTCTGCCTGCGCGACCATCAGGGCGCACTTCGCGCCGGCGAGATTCCAGCCCTTACTGGCCGACGTGAGGGTGATGCCCACCTCTCGAGCCGCCGGCGAGACGTTCAAGAACGGCGTGAAGGTAGACGGGTCGTGCACGAGCGGGCCATGAATCTCGTCGCTGACGATGATTGCGCCGTACTTCAGCGCCAGTGCGGCGACGCGTTCGAGCGTTTCTCGGGGGTGCACGAGGCCGAGGGGGTTGTGCGGATTGCACAGCAGAAAAGCGGTGGCACCCGCGGCGAAGGCCCGCTCGAGGCCGTCGAGGTCGAGCGCCCAACGGTCGGTGGTGCGAACAGAGTCACCGCCGGCATCACCGACAGAGTTACCTGCCGCGTCACCGACTGCGTCACCAACAGCATCTCGCCAGACCTCGAGCAGCGGCACCTCCACCACGACGCCCCCCGCTTCGGTCACGTACTCGAAGAAGGGCTGGTAGACCGGCGGCGTGATCACCACGCGATCACCAGGCGCGATCGCTTGGCGAAGGGATTCGACGGCGGCCACGCTCACATCGGTGGTGGTGCGAACACCGGAAGGATCGAGCATCCACCCCCACCGTGCTGCGGCGAACGCAGCGAACGGCCTCGCCAGCTCTTCGCAGCCGGAGATGTAGCCCAGATCGGAACGCTCGATCAGGTCGATCAGCGCCGCCTTCACCGGCTCGGCGAGCGGGTAGTCCATTTCGGCGACGAAGAGCGGCAATACGTCGTCGGGGTAGGCGCGCCACTTCATGCTGGTGCGCGTGCGGAGTTCTGGCAGTGGATCGGCGCGAAGGAGGTCCATCGACCAAGTGTGCCCCATTCCGTCCGCGAATCGGTATATGCAATTTCGGGCATATTGCAGAAATCGGCGGCTTTGTTGCACAACCCGCGAAAACCTGAGCTTGACACGAGCCCTCCGCACTGCATACGCTCACTCTCAATCCGTGAGAGCGCTCTCTCGCCTCGTATTGAGAGCGCTCTCACGATCTTATCCGCCCCACCCACGCACACAAGGGAGTGACCGTGAAAATCTCACGACGCACCAAAGGAGCCGCCGCGCTTGCAGGCATCGCGGCTTTTGCACTGATCGCCACCGGATGCTCGAGCGGAGGCTCGAGTGCAAGCAGTTCGGGCAGCTCCACCGACCCGATCACCCTCAACGTCACCACGTTCGGAACCATGGGTTACGACGACCTGTACAAGCAGTACGAGCAGCTCCACCCGAACATCACCATCAACGCCACGATCATCGACACAGGCGACAACGCCAAGACCGACTGGCAGACCAAGGAGGCGGCCGGCGCCGGGCTGCCCGACGTTCAGGCGGTCGAAGAGGGCTGGCTGAGCGCGGTGATGCAGGTCTCCGACCAGTTCAACGATCTTTCGCAGTACGGCGCCAACGACATCAAAGACCGCTGGGTGCCGTGGAAGCTCGCTCAGGCAACCGACGCGAAGGGCCGCATCATCGGTTACGGCTCCGACATCGGCCCCGAAGGGATCTGCTACAACAGCAAGGACTTCGCCGCCGCCGGCCTGCCCACCGACCGTGATGCCGTCGCTGCCCTTTTCGGCGGCGACAGCGCAACCTGGGCCGACTACTTCACGATCGGTCAGCAGTACAAGGCAGCCACGGGCAAGGCCTTCTACGACCAGTCGGGCTTCCTGTGGAACGCCATGGTCAACCAGCTGAAAGAGGGCTACTACAAGACCGACGGCACGCTCAACGTCGAAGGCAACGCCCAGCTCGAAGCACTCTGGACGCAGCTCTCGTCGGCGACCGCATCAGGCCTCTCGGCAAACCAGACCGCCTGGGACTGGGGCAAAGGCAAGGCCTTCACCGACGGCTCGTTCTCTACCTTCGTCTGCCCCGGCTGGATGCTCGGGGTGGTCAAAGGCCAAGTGACCTCCGCTGGCGGCGACGCCACCTCGGGTTGGGACTTCGCGAACGTCTTCCCCGGCGGCGCGGCCAACTGGGGCGGGAGCTTCCTGACCGTTCCGACCCAGTCGAAGCACCCGCAGGAGGCCGCAGATCTCGCGGCATTCCTGACCAACGCGCAGTCGCAAGCGGCCGCATTCGGTGTCGCGGGCACGTTCCCGAGTGTCACCGCAGCGCAGTCAGACCCGGCCGTGACCGGTACGAACGATCTGTCGACGTTCTTCAACAACGCGCCGCTCGGCACCATTCTCGCCGCCCGTGCGAAGGGCGTCGTGGCGCAGTACAAAGGGCCCGACGACTCGGTGATTCAGTCGCAGGTGTTCGGCCCGGCCATCCAGGAGATCGACTCGGGCAAGGCAGACGGGGCGACGGCGTGGAATGACGCGATCACTCTGCTGAACCAGCTCGTCGTCAATAAATAGTCACCTCAGAACCGCAGAACCCGGTGCCGGGTGGAGGTTTTGTCGTCGTGTGCAGCTGGGGAAGCTGGCCCCGACGACAAAACCTCCACCCGACACCTCCATCGGAGAGTCAGGATGACCACAACACTTACGCCGCCAGAAGAGAAATCCTCTGAAGCCGTGCCGCCGCAGCGTGCGAAGCCGAAGCTGCCGTTCAAGTACCGGCTGAGCCGGTGGGATGTGAAGGCGTCACCCTACGTCTACATCGCCCCGTTCTTCATCCTGTTCGGACTCGTCGGGCTGTTTCCGCTCGGCTACACGTTCGTGGTGTCGCTGAACAAGTGGAATCTGCTCACCGGGCCGGGCGGATTCGTCGGGCTTTCGAACTACGTGGCCGAACTGAACGACCCGTTCTTCTGGAACTCGCTCTTCAACACAGTGAGCATCTTCTTGCTCTCGGCCGTTCCGCAGCTGATCATCGCCGTGGTGATCGCGGCCGTTCTCGATCAGAACATTCGCGGCAAGACGTTCTGGCGCATGAGCGTGCTCATCCCCTACGTCGTCACTCCCGTTGCGGTGACCCTGATCTTCTCGAGCGCGTTCGACGAGAAGTACGGCGCGATCAACAATCTGCTGCAGTTCTTCCATCTGAACCCGATCATGTGGAAGACCGAGACGTTCCCCTCGCACATCGCCATCGCCACAATGGTGAACTGGCGCTGGACGGGCTACAACGCCCTCATTCTGCTCGCCGCGATGCAAGCCGTGCCGCGCGACATCTACGAATCGGCGGCGCTCGACGGAGCAGGCGCGATCAGGCGATTCTTCTCGATGACGCTGCCGAGCATCCGCCCCACCATGATCTTCGTCATCATCACGGCAACCGTGGGCGGCCTGCAGATCTTCACCGAGCCCAAGCTCTTCAACCCCACCACCGCGACGCCCGGCGGCCCACAGCGGCAATACCAGACCACCGTGCTCTACCTGTGGGATCTGGCGTTCAACCGGCAGAACTTCGGCAAGGCCTCGGCAGTGGCGTGGCTGCTGTTTCTGATCATCGTGCTCTTCGGGCTGCTGAACTTCTTGATCTCCCGGCGCATCGCCTCGACCGAAGCGCGCTCGTCGAAACGCAAGACCGCCAAACGGCTCGCCGCCTACAACCAGAACAAGATCTCATGACAACTCTGACACTCAAGAAGCGCAAGCCCCTCGGCATCGACCGCCGGCCCGGCTTTCTCACCTACGGCCTGCTGATCGTCTTCTTCATCGGCGGTACGTATCCCCTTTACTGGTCGTTCATCGCGGGTTCGAGCCCGAGCTCGGTGCTGACCGAGACGTGGCCGCCATTGCTGCCCGGCGGCCTATTCTGGCAGAACGTCGGCCAGGTGATCGATACCGTGCCGTTCTGGATGTCTCTGTTGAACAGCGTCATCGTCTCGACCGTCATCACCATCTCGGTTGTTCTGTTCTCCACCCTGGCGGGCTACTCGTTCGCCAAGCTCAAATTCCGCGGTCGCGAGGGCCTTCTCGTGTTCGTCATCGCGACGCTCGCGGTGCCGACCCAGCTCGGCATCATTCCGTTGTTCATGGTGATGAAACAGTTCGGATGGACGGGCACGCTCGGTGCCGTCATCATTCCGACTCTCGTGACGGCCTTCGGCGTGTTCTTCATGCGCCAGTACCTCGTCGACGTCATCCCCGAAGAGCTGATCGAGGCCGCCCGCGTCGACGGAGCCAACATGATCTCGACGTTCTGGCATGTCGGTATTCCAGCAGCCCGCCCGGCCATGGCCATCCTCGGCCTGTTCACGTTCATGACGGCGTGGACCGACTATCTCTGGCCACTGCTCGTGGTGCCGCAGAACCCGACCCTGCAGGTCGCCCTCAGCCAGCTTCAGTCGGCGAAATACGTCGATTACTCGATCGTGCTGGCGGGCGCCGTGCTCGCGACGATTCCACTGCTCATTCTGTTCATTCTCGCGGGGCGCCAGCTTGTCTCGGGCATCATGGCGGGGGCGGTGAAGGGCTGATGACGAGCGAACTGACTGTTGCCACTCGGTTGGCCGAGCATCCGTGGCCCGCTGGATTTCTCTGGCCCGCCGGATTTCTTTGGGGCTCGGCGACGGCCGCCGCCCAGATCGAAGGGGCCGCGCACGAAGACGGCAAAGAAGACTCCATCTGGGATCACTTCGCCCGCGTGCCTGGTGCTGTGGCGAACGGCGATACCCCCGAACATGCGGTCGACCACTACCACCGCATGTCCGCCGACGTGGCGCTGATGAAAGAGCTCGGCCTCGACTCGTACCGCTTCTCGACCAGTTGGGCGCGGGTCAAGCCCGGCGATCGCTTCGTCAATGAAAAGGGTTTGGAGTTCTACTCGCGGCTCGTCGACGAGCTGCTGGAAGCCGGCATTCTGCCCTGGCTGACGCTCTACCATTGGGACCTTCCGCAGGCCCTCGAAGAGCGCGGCGGCTGGACCAACCGCGACACGGCGTACCGCTTCACCGACTACGCCGAAGCGGTGTACGACGCGCTCGGCGACCGCGTGACGCATTGGACGACCTTCAACGAACCGCTCTGCTCCTCGCTGATCGCGTACACGTCGGGCGAACATGCGCCCGGCCGCCGCGACCCGCGGGCCGGCCTCGCGGCAGTACACCACCAGCATCTGGCGCACGGCCTCGCCGTGGCCCGACTGCGTGAACTCGGCGCGGCACGCGGCAAGACCGGCGATACGTCAGACCGCATCGGCATCACGCTCAACCTCACCACGGCAGTGCCGAACGACCCTACCGACCCGGTCGATCTCGAGGCGGCCCGCCGCATAGATGCGCTCTGGAACCGCATGTACCTCGAGCCGGTTCTGCTCGGCGCCTACCCCAGTGACCTGCTTCAGGATGTTCGGGGCTACGGCCTGGCCGAACTCGTGTTGCCCGGTGACCTCGAGCTCGTGTCAGCTCCCATCGACTTTCTGGGAGTGAATCACTATCACGACGACAACGTGAGCGGGCACGCGGCGCCGGATGACGCCGACGACGCCGCTGCGGCCGAACCCACCGCACGAGCGAAACGTTCCCCCTTCGTCGGGTCGGAATACGTCACGTTCCCTCCAAGGGCCCTGCCACACACGTCCATGGGCTGGGAGGTGAATCCCGACGGTCTGCGCCACTTGCTCGTGCGCCTGAGCGCGGAATACCCGACGCTGCCGCCGTTGTACGTCACGGAGAACGGCGCCGCATACGACGACGACGTCTCGCCCGACGGGCGGATTCGTGACGCAGAACGGGCGGCGTACATCCAATCGCACATCGACGCGGTCGGGCAAGCGATAACCGAAGGGGCAGACGTTCGCGGATACTTCGTGTGGTCGTTTCTCGACAATTTCGAGTGGGCGTGGGGGTACGGCAAGCGCTTCGGAATCGTGCGTGTCGACTATGAGAGCCAGGTGAGGACTGTGAAAGAGAGCGGCTTCGCCTATGCGCGATTCATCAAGGAGGTTCGTGAACGCGCTTACAATTGACCCGAACCGAGAAACGTTGGGAGAGTGCTGTGACGACCGAGACGCCCAGCACGCCTGGTATACCGCCTTCAGAAGACGGCACCAGGCCCCGTATCGTGCCGACGCTCGAGATGGTCGCGGCGCTGGCGGGTGTCTCTCGCGCGACGGTGTCTCGGGTCGTGAATTCGTCGCCCAAGGTCACCCCGCAGGTGGTCGACGCGGTCAACAACGCGATCGAGCGACTCAACTACGTACCCAACCGGGCGGCTCGGTCGCTCGCCAGCCGACGCACTCAGGTCATCGCATTGGTCGTGCCTGAGACCACGGCCAAGGTCTTCAGCGACCCGTTCTTCGCGACCGTCGTACAGGGCATCGCCCTCTACCTCTCTGACACCGACTACACGCTCAACATGCTCATCTCGTCAGAGACGAAGTCGGAGAAGACCCGCCGGTACCTCATGGGCGGCAACGTTGACGGCGCCATCGTTGTGTCGCATCACAGCGGCGACCATTCGTATGCGCACCTGGGCCAATCGTTGCCGATCGTCTTCGGCGGGCGGCCGCTGATCGCGACCGAGGCCGAGAGCTACTTCGTCGATGTCGACAATGCGGCCGGCGCGGCCGGGGCCACTGCGCATCTCGTCGACAGCGGTCGCCGGCACATCGCCACGATCGCAGGACCGCAAGACATGCCGCCGGGGCTCGACCGCCTCAACGGCTGGCGGCGCACGCTCAGCATGCACGGGCTCGATCAGTCCCTCGTCGAGATCGGCGACTTCACGCCCGAATCAGGGGCCGAGGCGATGCGCCGGCTGCTCGACCGAGGGGTGCCGATCGACGGAGTGTTCGCCGCGAACGACCAGATGGCCGCGGGAGCGTACTCGGCGATCTATGAGCGCGGCCTGAGCATCCCGGGTGACATCGCCGTTGCCGGCTTCGACGACAACTACTACGGATCGACGGCCACGCCGCCGCTCACCACCGTGCACCAGCCCTCGCACGAGCTCGGCGCGAAGATGGCCGAGGTGCTCGTTGCGCTCATCGAGGGCAAGAGCGTCGAGCACGTGACGCTGATGCCCACGAACCTCCTGGTGCGCGCCTCCACCCTCTGACGCCGCGGCGCTCCGCGCCGCCAGTCTCCCGGCTCGCTTCCGCACGCCGGCCCCGCATCCCGGGCGCTCCACGTCGCGACACGGCGTCGAGGTTGCGCAGAAGCACCTCCACCGCGGCACAGAGGTGCTTCTGCGCATCCTCGACGCGCGACACGCCCGCACTCCAGTGCATTTTCTGCTCGAGGCTTGACAGAGCGTTAGTTACCGATATATCTTTAACACATCGCCGAAGCACGGTGATGCATCAATGATAATGCTACCCATACGTAGCCACCACAAACTTAGAACGACAGAAAGGTGGGCGCGACCATGTCACGCAATCACACACATAACTTCGACTATTCAGGCTCTGACTCTCACCACGAAGGTCACGGGCGCCCTGACGGGCACACACTCCACGAACGCGCACACCGCGGCCCGCATGGTCACGGCGGTGCCGGGTTCGGCGGAGCAGGATTCGGCGCCGGGTTCGGCCCGGGCGCGGGCGGCGGCTTCGGCGGTTTCGGCCCCGGCCCCGGCTTCGGGCCCCGCGGCCCACGGCGAGCGGGCAAGGGTGACGTTCGGTCGGTCATCCTCTCGCTTCTCGGCGAAGGCCCCTCGAACGGCTACGGCCTCATCAAGGCCATCGCCCAGCGCACCGGCGGCACCTGGCGCCCGAGCCCCGGCTCGGTGTACCCCACGCTGCAGCAGCTCGTCGACGAAGAACTCATCGTCGCAAAGGGTGACGGCCGCCGCACCGAGTTCGAACTCACCGAGGCCGGTACGGCCTACCTCGCGGAGCACGCCGACGAGATCAAGAAGGCATGGGATGCAACGCCCGGCCGTTCAGAGAACGACACCGCCTTCTTCGAAAGCGTCGGCAAGCTCATGGGCGTCGTGCACCAATTCCGCATGGCGGCTACGGATGCCCAGCGAACCGCTGCGGCCGAGAAGCTCGACGAGGCGCGGCGCGCGCTGTACCTCATCCTCGCCGACTGAGCCCGCCGCCCGCCGTGGCGCGGCCGGCTTCCACCGCAGCCCGCTCGGCCGCGCCCTCCGCCGTCCCCCTGGCCAGGCGGTGCCCTCCGCGGTGCCCCTGGCCGGCCGCAACCTCCGCCGCCACCCGGCCGAGCGGCGCCCCCCGAGTCCTCCGAGCTACGAGTTCGAGACGGTCACCACCCCTGGCACCAGCAACAACTCGTAGCTCGACGTCAGTTCTGCCGCGGCACGGCCGCAACGCGCGAACGCACCGCCAAGACGGCGACACACACGACGATGAGCACCAGCGCGACGAGGCTCACGGGCCCCGCGCCGAGGCCGAGGCCTCCGCGAGCGGGCGGCACGGCCATCCAATCGGCGAACGAAGCGCCGAGCGGGCGCGTCACCACGTACGCGAACCAGAAAGCCGCCACCGGGTTCAGGCCGAATCGCGCGTAGGCCACGGCGGGCACGGCGATGACGACCGCAAAGAGGATGCCCGACCCGAGGTACCCCAGATCGAACACGGTCGCGGTGAGGTCGCCGGCGGCCGTGCCGAGCGCAAACGTCGCCAGCACCGCCGCCCAATAGAACACCTCCCGGCGCCGCGTGGTGATGCTGTGGATCGACAATGTGCCTTCACGATGGCGCCACACGACGAAGATCACAGCGAGAACCACTGCGAAGACGAGGGTGGAGACCGCGTACGGAACGCCGAGTCCGACGTGCGCCACATCCGCCGCCATCGTGCCGAAAACGCTGACCAGCAGGGCCGTCAGCCAATAGATCCACGGCGAGTAGACCGCGGCCCGAAACTGCAGCACGAGTGCGACGGCGAGAGCCAAACCGGTGAGCGGAATGACCACCACCGGGTCGAAGCTCACCGCGAAGAAGTCGGAGGTAGTCTCCCCCATGCCCGTCGTGAGCACCTTGGTCACCCAGAAGAGCACCGAGACCTCGGGCACTTTCGACGTTCGAAGGGCAGAGGCGAGACGGGTCATTGCACCACCGTACCGGCGGTCGCCGCACCGATTCTGCGACCTGGGTGTTTTCTCACGCGAGCGAAGATAAAAGCAACAACCGTTGCATTACGGCGTAAGATCGTAGCCATGGAAACACAGCTCGCAGCGGCAACGATGCCCGTGCCGGCAGCATCTCCCACAAAGCGCACCGGTGGCCGCAGCGCCCTCGTGCTCGCATCCGTTCGCTCGGCCGTCGAAGAGCTCATCAAAGAGCGCGGGCCCGAGCGCGTCACGGTGCCGATGATCGCCGAGCGGGCGGGTGTCAATCCCACCAGCATCTACCGGCGCTGGGGCGACCTGCCCACCCTCATCAACGAGATCGCCACCTACCGCCTCGACCCCGAACGGCCGCTGCCTGAGAGCGGTAATCTGCGCGCCGATCTCACGGGCTGGGCCCGCGAGATCGTGCAGCACTACAGCAAGCCGGTCAACGCCGCACTGCTTCGTGCCGGTGCCGCGACGGCCGGCGAATCCGAATCGGACTGCCTGCGCAATCGCCGAGCCGAAGCTCGTCTGTTCGTCGACCGTGCCGTGAATCCCGTCATCACGGTCGACCAAGTGATCGATCACCTTGTAGCCCCGATCATCTACCGCGTCATTTTCTTACCCTTGACGCTCGACGACTCCACAGCCGACCGCCTGATCGCCGACCTCTTCGCCCGCGCCTGACCCGCATCCTGACGTTCCGGCGACCGGCTTGCGAAGAAGCACGAAAAGACGGCTCTTTACGTACTTCTTCGCAAAGCGGCACGCGCCATCAGACCGCGGCCGGCAGTGACTGCTCGATGAGAGTCACGATGGCGGGGTCATCCGGCTCGGTGCGTGGCCGAAAGCGATGAACCTGGCCGTCGGGAGTGACGACGAATTTCTCGAAGTTCCACTTCACGCGGCCGGCCTTGCCGTCGGCGTCAGCCGTCTTCTTGAGTTCGGTATAAAGCGGATGCGTCGACCGCCCATTCACCTTGATGCGCTCGAACATGGGAAACGTGATACCCCATGTGGTGGAGCAGTACTCGGAGATCGCCTCTTCACTGCCGAGTTCTTGCAAGAACTGATTGCTCGGGAAGCCGAGCACGGTGAAGCCCCGCTCGCCATACGTCTTCTGCAGGTCTTCGAGCTTGCTGTACTGCGGCGCCAGACCGCAGCGCGAAGCGACGTTGACGATCAGCTTCACCTTGTCGCCGTATTCGGCGAGCGACGTTTCGCCGCCGTCGATCGTGACGATCGGAATCTCGTTCAGGTCGGCCATCTCGGGCGGCCTTCAGCTTTCTTCGATGTCGGAGAACAGAATGCGTACCCCACCGGTGGCGAGACCGAAGATCGACGGAAAGAGCTCGGCTGCCTCTGCGGTGGCGACAGCAGCACTGGCAGTGTCGTAGTCGTCGAAGTACAGGTCGAACATCCGGTACGCCGGCGTCGGCGAGCCGTCTTCTTTCGGCCACACCCTCGAACTCTCGAACTTCACCACACCGGGCAGCTTCTTGGCCAACTCGGCCTGGCCTTCGGCGTACCCCGCCTCGAAGGCAGCGGGGTCGGTAGGGTTGTCGTAGATGACCGTGATCTTGGTGGGCATTGTCAGCGCCTTCTGTTCGGTTGAATGGGCGTTCGAACGCCGCAATCTCATCGTAAACGCGAGAAGGTGGAGATTTGCCCGGGAAACCAATTACGCTCGCTCTGATGACTACTTCGCTCAACACACCCTACGAAGACCTCCTGCGGCACACCCTCGAAACGGGGGCCGTGAAAAGCGACCGCACGGGCACCGGCACCACGAGTGTGTTCGGCGCGCAACTGCGTTTCGACCTGAGCGAGGGTTTTCCGCTCATCACCACCAAACGGGTGCATTTCAAGTCGATCGCCTACGAGCTGCTGTGGTTTCTGCGCGGCGAGAGCAACGTGAGCTGGCTGCAGGAGCACGGCGTGACGATCTGGAACGAATGGGCCGATGCCGACGGCGAACTCGGCCCGGTGTACGGCGTGCAGTGGCGTTCGTGGCCGACCCCGACGGGCGAGCACATCGACCAGATCAGCCAGGTCATGCACACCTTGAAGTCAGACCCCGATTCGAGACGGATGATCGTGTCGGCGTGGAACGTGTCCGACATCCCCCAGATGGCACTGGCCCCGTGCCACGCGTTCTTCCAGTTCTACGTCGCCGACGGTACCCTGAGCTGCCAGCTGTACCAGCGCAGCGCGGACATGTTTCTCGGCGTACCGTTCAACATCGCGAGCTACGCGCTGCTCACGCACATGGTGGCGCAGCAATGCGACCTGGACGTGGGCGACTTCGTCTG